>NZ_JAKRGC010000007.1 GCF_022347745.1 Streptomyces sp. OfavH-34-F | reverse complement strand
GCTCCGTGGCAGTGATGATCGCTCGTGGGATGGCTGCCTAGCAGCTCACCAGGCCCCGCCCGTACGACATGATGCGTACGGGCGGGGCTTTCCGTTGGCACCGTGCCCCTTTAGACGCATACACGCCCATCAGCGTGCTGGGGACGTCGTGGTCGCCGAAGGTGTCCCGGACCACCTGCCAGGCGGTCACCAGGTCCTCCCGGCGGGCCGAGGCCACGAGGACCCGGGTGCTGATGACGTCCTGGAGGGTCGCGCCGGCGTCGGCGAGGGCGGTGCGCATGTTCTCGACGGCCTGGCGGGCCTGGCCGGCGTAGTCCCCGACCGCGGCCGTCGAACCGTCCCCGTTCAGCGGGCAGGCCCCGGCCAGGAAGATCAGCCGGGCTTCGGCGGGCGCCGTGGCCGCGTAGGCGTACTCGGCGACGTCGGACAGGGAGGCGGAGCGGATCAGGGTGACGGCACGGGCCATGGTCGGGGGTCCTCTTCCTCGGTGGCGGGTCAGGACATCCTGCCTGCCGGGACCGCCGCGCCGTCCGGAATTTCTCCGCCGCCCCGGCCCGGTCAGGGACCGGTCCGCCCCAGCAGCGCCCGCACCGCCGAAGGCCCGGTGAAGTCGCGGGCGAGAGCGTCCATCACCACCTCGTCGCAGACCTCGCCGAGCCAGTACCCGGCTTCGCGCAGCCGCCCCGCGTGCCGGAAGCCGGCCCGCTCGTACGCCGTGATCCCGGCCGCGTTGGGGGCCAGCACCTTGAGCCACACCATGCGCAGGCAGGCCACGTGGAAGGCGTAGTCGAGGGTCAGGCGCGTCGCTTCGGTGCCGAGGCCGCGCCCGCGGGCTTCCCGGGCCAGCATGACGACGAACTCGGCGGTGCGCACGGCGTCGTCGGGCAGCAGCGTGGTGACCCCGACGGGGACGGGTACGGGGCCGCCCAGGTCGTAGACGGTGAAGCGGATGTTCGAGCCCTGGAGTTGGTGCCGCATGCCCTCGGTACGCGCCTCCAGGGACTCCGGGACCTGGCGGCCGTAGCCGATCATCAGCGTGGGGTCCTGCTCCCACTGCCAGTACGTCTCGACCAGGTCGGCGCGATAGGGGCCCAGGCCGCACGTCTCACCGGTCAGCCAGAGGGTCGGCTCGGTCATGGAATGTCTCCGCTCACCGCGGGAGCGTGGAAGGCGGTTCGTCCGCGAGTGCTCCGTCGTCAGTCTGGACCCGCGCGGGGCGGGGGCGGTGCCGGTCAGGTGGTTGTCGTCCAGGTGATGAGTGCCAGGGTGAGCGGGATCGGGCATGCCACGGCGTTCAGGAGCAGGGCGCGGCGGGGCGGGGGCATGCGGCGGACCGGGGGGAGGCAGGCGAGGGCGGTGAGGAGGGCGGCCCCGGTGGCCAGGCAGGCCGCGTAGAGGGCGAGGTAGCCGACGACGGACTCTCCCGCCGCGGCGGCCCACACCGCGACGATCAGGACGAAGGAGGTGATCCAGCCCACCGAGGCGAGCGTGAGGATGCCGAGCAGGACGGTCAGCAGGGCCGTGCCGGGGTGGGGCACCGCGGCCTTCGGTACGGGCCCCCACGGGGCGGGGGTGGGGGTGGTCCGGGTCCGTGTGTTCATGGACCGATGGTCGCCGGGAGCGGGCGGGGTGCTCATGGGCCGCGCTACTCAGCCCCGGCGGGCGGGCGTACTCAGGTCCGGCCCCCGCGTACGGCGACGGCACCGGGGCGCGGGGTCCGGTGCCGTCGCCCTGCGTCGGGTCAGCCGGTGGTGTCCGGGAGCGTCGGCAGGTAGCGGGGGGCGTGGCGGCCGTCCAGGTGGTGTTCGACGGCCGCGCCGAGGGACAGCAGGTGGGTGTCCTGACCGTTGCCCGCCATGAGCAGCAGGCCGACGGGGAGTTCGCCCACGAAGCCGGCGGGCACCGACAGCGACGGGTAGCCGGCCACGGCGGCGGGGGTGGACGAGGGGATCACGTCGTTGTCGCCGCGCGCGCAGTCCGTCGTCCAGGCGGGCGGGTTCGCCGGGGAGGCGATCGCGTCCAGGTCGTGCTCGGCCATGACCTCGTCGATGGAGCGGCGGGACAGGTCCTTCAGCTCGGTGCGCATCGCCCGGTACTCCGGGTCGGTGGTGGGCGGCGCGGTCAGGGCCTCCTCGAAGAGTTCCTGGCCGGCGAAGCAGGTCTGCTCCTGCGGGTGCGTCCGGTTGAACTCGATCAGTTCGGCGAGGTCGCGCGGGCCCTTGCGGGTGGCGAGGTAGGCGTTGATGTCGCGGCGGAACTCGCTGAGCAGGGCCGGGAACTCCAGCTCGGCCAGCCTCCGCTGGTAGGGGAGGTCCACCTCGACGACCTCGGCGCCCGCGCTGCGCAGCCGCTCGGCGGTGCTCGTCATGAGGGCGTCCACCTCGGTGCCGAGCACCGGCAGCCGCCACAGGCCGATCCGCTTGCCGCGCAGCGAGCCGGGGCGGGCCGCCGTCTGCGCGAAGTCCGGGGCCGTGGGGGCGCCGCCGATGACCGACAGGGTGAGCGCGGTGTCGATGACGTTGCGGGCCATGGGGCCGGCGGTGTCCTGCTCCGCGGAGATCGGCACCACGCCCGACTGGCTGACGACGCCGAGGCTCGGCTTGAGGCCGACGACGGCGTTCATCCCGGCGGGGCAGACGATGGAGCCGTCCGTCTCGGTGCCGATCGCCACCTGCGCCAGCGAGGCGGCGAGGGCGGCGGCGGAGCCGGCGGAGGAGCCGCACGGGTTGCGGTCCAGGACGTACGGGTTGTGGGTCTGGCCGCCCACCGCCGACCAGCCGGACGTCGGCGACGCGGCGCGGAAGTTGGCCCACTCGGAGAGGTTGGCCTTGCCGAGTATGACCGCGCCGCCCGCCCGCAGCTTCGCGACGAGTTCGGCGTCGGACCGCGGCGGCTTCCCGGCCAGCGCGAGCGATCCGGCGGTCGTCGGCATGTCGCGGGTGTCCACGTTGTCCTTGAGCAGGACGGGAATGCCGTCGAGCGGGCCGCGCGTGCGGCCGAGGCGGTGCCTGATGTCGCTGGCCGCCGCCTGCCCGAGGGCCGTCGGGCTGGTGTGCAGGACGGCGTTGATCTTCGGGTCGACGGCCTTGATCCGCCGCAGATAGGCCAGGGTCAGCCGGACCGAGGACAGCGAGCCGCGGGCCATCCGGGCCTGCAGTTCGGGGATGGTGACGGTGTCGAGGTCGATGCCTCCGACCAGCGTCGATTCGGCGGATCGCGCCGAGTCGCCGGAGCGGTTCCGGGCGGCTGCCTGCGGACCCGGCGCCACCGCGACCAACGGCGCCACGACCAGGATCGCGGTCAGGGCCGCCATGCTTCTCTTCTTCATGGCGCACACCCCACTACATGGGGGCGGTGTGCCACAAGGGGCCCTCGCCGGGTGTCCCGGCGTGTCCGTGCGTACGCCGCAAGTCCCCGCGCGTAGAAGGGCGTTCGAGGGCCCTTCGGGCGGTGCGGGGCGACGCTCACCCTCTTGACGGGCTCCCCTCCTTCGCTAAGGTCTAGACCTGCAAGCGTCGGTCTAGACCTTCGCATGTGACGTTGCCTCATCGGCAACCTCGTACGTTCACCTGGGCGGACCCGGCGTGCACGAAGGGAACTGAATGTCATGCGCATGAAGAAAACATGGGCCGCAGCCCTGGGCGCCCTGGTCGCTCCCGCAGTGGCCCTGAGCCTCCCCGCCCCCTCGGCGAGCGCCCACGGCTGGGTGGTCACGCCCTCCAGCCGGCAGGACCAGTGCGCCAACCGCGTGGTCCAGTGCGGTCAGATCAAGTACGAGCCGGCGAGCGTCGAGGGTCCGAAGGGTCTGCGCACCTGCAGCGGCGGCGACGCCCGCTGGGCGGACCTGGACAACGACAGCAAGGGCTGGAAGGTTACCCCGGTCGGTACGACGCAGACCCTGACGTGGACGATCGAGGCGCGCCACGCCACGAGCAACTGGCAGTACTTCATCGGCGACCAGAAGATCGCCCAGTTCAACGACGGCGGCCGCATCCCCGCCGCCTCGGTCAGCCACCAGCTGAACTTCAGCGGGTTCAGCGGCAAGCAGAAGCTGCTCGCCGTCTGGAACATCGCGGACACCGCCAACGCGTTCTACGCCTGCATCGACGTGAACATCGGCGGCGGCAACGACGGCGGGGGTGACGACGGCGGCAACCCCGGCGGCGGTGACGACGGCGGGGAGCCCGGCGACTGCACGGCCGGGGCCTGGAGCGCCGGCAGCGTCTACACCGGCGGCCAGACCGTCTCGCACAACGGCCACAACTGGCGGGCCAAGTGGTGGGTGACCGGCGAGGAGCCCGGCACCACCGGCGAGTGGGGCGTCTGGGAGGACCTCGGGGCCTGCTGAGCCCCGCGGCGGCCCCTCCCCTGCGGGCCCGTCCCCCAGCGGCCCCGGTCCCCCGGCGGCCCTGAGCCCGTAGCGGGCCGGTCCACCCGCACCCCGAGCGCGACCGCTCTCGCACGACCGGCCGGCACAGACCCCGGAAGGAGCCTGCGCCGGCCGTTTCCGCACCGCCCCCTGTCGGAGCACCGCCCCCATCGGAGCACCGCCCCCCCCACCCCAGGAGACAGCGTGAGAACTCGGCATCGCCTGCTCGCCTGCGCCACCGCCGCCCTGCTCGGCGGCGCCGGCGCCCTGATGGCCCCGACCGCCGCCACGGCGCAGGCGGCCAACCTGCTGACCAACCCCGGCTTCGAGGCCGGCACCCTCGCGGGCTGGTCCTGCGCCGGGAACTCGGGCTCGGTCGTGAGCAGCCCCGTGCACGGCGGCAGCCGCGCGCTGGCCGGCGCCGCGAGCAGCTCGGACACCGCGCGGTGCGCGCAGACGGTGTCCGTGCAGCCCAACACGAAGTACACCCTCTCCGCGTGGGTGCGCGGCTCGTACACGTACCTCGGGGTCCAGGGCGGTACGTCCACCTGGACGGCCTCCGCCGCCGACTGGAAGCAGCTGACGGTCTCCTTCACCACCGGGGCCTCGCAGCAGAGCGCCGAGGTCTACCTGCACGGCTGGTACGGGCAGGGCACGTACTACGCGGACGACATCAGCCTGGACGGTCCGGGCGGCGGCGACGACACCGAGGCGCCCTCCGTGCCCGGCAACCCGCGTGCCACCGGCACCTCCGCCACCAGCGTCTCGCTCGCCTGGGACGCGGCCTCCGACAACGTCGGCGTCAGCGGCTACGACGTGTACCGGGACGGCACCCTGGCGACCTCGGTGACGGGGACCTCGGCCACCGTCGGCGGGCTGACGCCCAGCACCACGTACCGCTTCACCGTCCGGGCGAAGGACCGCGCGGGCAACGTGTCCCCGCACTCCGCGACCGTCACCGCGACGACCGGGAAGGACGGCGGCAGCGGCGACCGGTTCGTCCAGGCCGCCCCGTACCTCTACCTCGGCTGGGGCAACCCGCCGAGCCCGACCGAGGTCATGCAGGCCACCGGCATCAAGTGGTACACCATGGCCTTCATCCTCGCGCAGAACGGCTGCAACCCCTCCTGGGACAGCCAGCGCCCGCTGCTCGGCGGCCAGGACGAGGCGGCCATCAAGGCGATCCGGGCGGCCGGCGGTGACATCGTCCCGTCCATCGGCGGCTGGAGCGGCAACAAGCTCGGACCCAACTGCTCGACGACGGAGGCGCTCGCCGGCGCGTACCAGAAGGTCATCGACGCCTACCGCCTGAAGGCGATCGACATCGACATCGAGAACACCGACGAGTTCGAGAACGCCGCCGTGCAGGACCGCATCCTCGGCGCGCTGAAGATCGTCAAGCAGAACAACCCCGGTCTGCGGACGATCGTCACCATCCCCACCCTCAACACCGGGCCCAACTCCTGGGGCAACCGGCTGATCGAGCGCGCCCACGCCCTCGGGGCCGACATCGACAACTTCACCATCATGCCGTTCAACTTCGGCGGCGCGGCCGACATGTACGGCAACACGGTCAAGGCCACCGAAGGGCTGAAGACCAAGCTCGTCTCCACCTTCGGCTGGACCGACCAGCAGGCGTACAACCACATCGGCATCTCCGGCATGAACGACTCCAGCGACGCCGGTGAGATCACCACCCCGCAGATCTGGACCCAGATCCGCGACTGGGCCAACAGCCACGACCTCGGCCGGCTCGCCTTCTGGGCGGTCAACCGGGACCGTCCGGCGTGGCAGTTCACCTCCATCACGGCGGGCTTCACCGGCTGATCCCCGTACGCGGGTCATGTGCCGCGCCGGCTCCGGGAGGGTTCCCGGGGCCGGCGCGGTGCCGGTTCGTCCTCCGCGTCGGGGCGGGCCGGTTCAGTGGGCCGGGGTCTTCTCCGCGGCGGCGGGCCGGCGGCTGAAGCCCGGAACGACGAGACGGCCGCCCGTGATCGGGTCGGTGACGATCACGGACGACAGCCCGAACACCTCCTCGACCATCTCGGTGGTGACCACCTCGTCCGGCGCGCCCTGGGCGACGATGCGGCCGTTCTTCATGGCGACGAGGTGGTCGGCGTAGCGGACGGCCTGGTTCAGGTCGTGGAGGACGGCGACGACGGTCCGGCCGCGTTCGAGGTTGAGGCGGCGGACGAGGTCGAGGACCTCCACCTGGTGGGCGATGTCCAGATAGGTGGTGGGCTCGTCGAGCAGCAGCAGTTCGGTGTCCTGGGCCAGGGCCATGGCGATCCAGACGCGCTGGCGCTGGCCGCCGGAGAGTTCGTCCACCGGCCGGTCGGCGAGGGCGGCCGTGTCCGTACGCCGCAGGGCGTCGCCCACGGCCTGCTCGTCGGCCTCCGACCACTGCTGCCACCACTTCTGGTGCGGCTGGCGGCCGCGTGCCACGAGGTCGGCGACGGTGATGCCGTCCGGGGGCGTCGGGGTCTGCGGGAGGATGCCGACGGTCTGGGCGATCTGCTTGGCGGGAAGGCCGGCGAGTTCGCGGCCGTCCAGGAGCACGGAGCCGCGCTTCGGCTTCAGGAGGCGGCCGAGCGCCCGCAGGAGGGTGGACTTGCCGCAGGCGTTGGGCCCGACGACGATCGTCACCTTGCCGTCGGGGATCTCCAGGTCCAGGCCCTCGACGACGGTGCGGTCCTCGTAGGCCAGGGTCAGGTCGTGCGCCGAGAGGCGGCTGGCGGGACGGCTCATGACGAGGTGCCTCCGGTACGGCTGCGGGTGCGGACGATGAGCCACATCAGGTACGGGGCGCCCACCGCGGCGGTGAGGACTCCGGTCGGCAGCTCGATCGGGGAGAACAGGCGGCGGGCGAGCAGGTCCGCGACGACGACGATCAGCGCCCCCATGAGCGCGGACGACAGCAGCGGGGTCTGCGCCGTACGCGTAAGCCGGCGCGCGATCTGCGGGGCGAGCAGCGCGACGAAGTCGACCGGGCCGACCGCGCCGGTGGCCACGGACGCCAGGACGACGCCGAGCGCGGTCAGCCCGAGCCGTACCCGGCCCAGGCGGACGCCGAGCGCGGTCGCCGTGTCGTCGTCGAAGGAGGCGCTGCGCTGGGCGCGTGCCGCCCACATCGCCGCCGGGACGCCGATCGCGAGGACGACGAGGAGCGGCCCGGCCTCCTCGTAGCCCCGGCTGTTGAGCGAGCCGGTCAGCCACACCTTGGCCTGCTGGGCCACCAGGTAGTCGCCCTTGGTGAGCAGCAGCTGGGTGAGCGAGCCGAGCGCGACCGAGACGCCGATGCCGACGAGGACGAAGCGCGAGGAGTGCAGCCCGCCGCGCCAGGCGAACACGTACACGAGCAGGGCCGCCGCCATGCCGCCGGCGACGGAGACGTAGGGCAGCGCGTCGGCGGCGACCAGGTTGAAGCTGAGCGCGGCGACGGTGGCGGCGCCCGCCCCGTGGGTGACGCCGATGACGTCGGGGCTGGCGAGCGGGTTGCGGGCGACGGTCTGCACCAGCGCCCCGGCGATGCCGAAGGCGAGGCCGGCGAGGAGGCCGACGACCAGGCGCGGCAGCCGCAGGGTGCCCACGACGAGTTCGTCCGGGCTGGGCCGGCCGAGCAGGACGCGGACGACTTCGCCGGGGGCGACGAACGATTCGCCGACGCACAGGTAGGCCACGACCGCGCAGGCGAGGAGCACCGTCAGGAGGGCGGCGACGGCGACCGAGCGGCGGTGCACGAGGAAGCTGGCGCGCCCGCGCCGCAGGACGGTGTGCCCGGCGGGCCGCAGGCGCGCGGGGGCGAGGGTCACGGGCTGGCTCACGCGGCCACCACCGTGCGGCGGCGGACGAGCGCGACCAGGAACGGCACGCCGATGAGGGCGGTCATGACCGCCACCGGTACCTCCGAGGGCGGGAAGAGGACGCGGCCGATCACGTCGGAGCCGAGGATCATCACCGGGCCGAGCAGGGCGGCCATCGGCAGGACCCAGCGGTGCGCGGTGCCCACCAGGGCGCGGGCGATGTGCGGGACGGCCAGGCCGGTGAAGGCGATCGGGCCGACCGCGGCCACGGCGGCGCCGGTGAGCACGGTGGCGCCGAGGGCGCCCAGAGCGCGCAGCCGGCCGACGTTGTTGCCGAGGTTGCGGGCGGCGTCGTCGCCGAGGGCGAGGGCGTCGAGGCCGCGGGCGACGGCCGCGACCAGGAGGGCTCCGGCGAGCATGAACGGCCAGACCTGGCCGATCAGCTCGGCGTCCCGGCCGCTGATCGAGCCGACCTGCCAGAAGCGGAACTCGTCGAGGGCGCGGGCGTTGGTGGTGGCGACGCCGGACACGACCGAGGCGAGGAAGGCGTTCATCGCGGCGCCCGCGAGGGCGAGTTTGACCGGTGACGCCCCGCCGCGCCCGCCGCTGGCGACGGCGTACACGGCCACTCCGGCGATGGCGGAGCCGGCGAACGCGAACCAGACGTAGCCGCCCAGCGAGTGCACGCCGAAGAACGCGATGGCGGTCACCACGCCGACCGAGGCGCCCTGGCTGATGCCGAGGATGCCGGGTTCGGCGATGGGGTTGCGGGTGATGCCCTGCATGACCGTTCCCGCGAGGGCGAGCGCGGCGCCGGCCAGGATGCCGACCACCGTCCGCGGTACGCGCAGGGCGCGGACCACCTGGGCGTCGGCGCTGCCGCCGTCGTGGAACAGGGCCTGGATCGCGGCGCCGGGTGCGACGTGGCGGCTGCCGACGATGAGGCTCAGGAGGACGGCGACCAGCAGCATCGCCGCGCCGGCGAGCAGCCAGGCCGCCCGCCGGCGGGTGGGATGGGAGGGCGGCATGCGCCGGGCTCGCTCTCTCTTCTTGCGGTGCTCAGGCCGTCAGGTGCTTCTGGAGGTCGTCGAGGACCGCTTCGGCGGCGGTGACGCCGAGGCCCAGGTACCAGGTCTCGTCGGGGACGTCGAAGGCGTGCCCGTCCTTGACCGCCTTGAGGTTCTTCCAGAGCGGGTTGGACTGGGCCTTGCTCTTGTCGGTGGCCTTCACGTCGCCGTAGACGCCGGTGAAGATGTAGTCGGCGTCGGCCTGGTCGATGTTCTCGGCGCTGACCTCGGCGGCCAGGTCGGGGATGTCCTGGTTCGCGGGGCGCGGGATGCCGACGTCCTTGAGGATGGTGCCGATGAAGGAGGCGTTGGCGTAGAGGCGGATGAGCCCGTCGGGCAGGTAGCGGACCATCGAGACGGTCGGCTTGTCGGCGCCGAGCTTCTTCCCGAGGGCCTCGGCCTTCTTCTTGTACGCGGCGAGGTTGGCCTCGGCCTGCGCGGTCTTGTCCAGCGCGGCGGCGTTGAGGAGGTAGTTCTCCTTCCAGGTGAAGCCGGGGCGGATGGAGAAGACGGTGGGCGCGATCTTCGACAGCTCGTCGTAGGAGTTGGCGGCGCGCAGCTGGCTGCCCAGGATCAGGTCGGGCTTGAGCGCGGCGATCGCTTCGAGGTTGAGGCTGTTGATGGTGCCGACGTTCTTCGGGGTGCCCGCGTCCTTCTTGAGGTACGAGGGAAGCTCCGGCGAACCCTCGGTCGGGGCGAGGCCGACCGGCTTCACACCGAGCGAGACGACGTTGTCGAGTTCACCGACGTCGAGGACGACGACCCGCTGCGGCTGCGCCTTGATCTCGGTGCTGCCCATGGCGTGCTTGACCGTGCGCGGCCACTCGCCGGGCTGGGCGTCGGTGCCGAGCGCGGCGGTCTTCTTCGCGGCGTCACCGAAGTCCTTGCCGCCCTTGGCGACGGACTTGGAGTCCTTCGTCCCCTGGGCGGACGAGCCCCTGTCCTCCCCGGAGGAATCGGCACCGCACGCGGCGAGGGAGAGTGCGGCAGCGACGGCGAGGGCTACTGCGGCGGTACCACGGCGCCGGTATGACATGAACGTGTCTCCTAGTTGGTTCACCCTTAAAGAATTAGGCGAGCCTCACCTTATGCCAACGTTATCGGCGCGCGAGCACGCGGGGTGACACGTTCCAGCCATCGGCCGGTGGCCGGTTCCGGCCGGTCAGACGAGGGCGTCGACCAGCATGAAGGCAGCCACCGCCAACAGGACCCCGGCGAAGAGGCGTTGCAGGGTGGTGCCGCTGAGGCGCTGGGCGTAGCGCTTGCCGTCCCAGGCGCCGAGGATCGCGGCGGCGGTGAACGGGGCGATGACCGCCCAGTCCAGGTGCATGCCCGTGCCGGCGCGGGCGCCGAGCGCGGCGATCGAGTTGATGGTGATGACCAGCAGGCTGGTGCCGACGGCCCGGCGCATGGGCAGGTTCAGCACCCGGACCAGGGCCGGTACGGCGAGGAAGCCGCCGCCCACGCCCAGCAGCCCGGTCACCGCGCCCAGCCCGGCGCCGGCGGCACCCGCCTTCGCGGGGCGCACCTCGCCCGCGGCCGGGGCGGCCGGGCCACGCAGCATGCGCAGGGCGGCGACTCCCGCGATACCGGCGAACGCGAGGGTCAGGAGCGCCTGGGGCAGGCGGCCCGCGGCCAGGCCGGTGAGCATGGCGGGGACGATGCCCGCCGACGCGAACAACAGCCCGGTCCGCCAGGCGACGTTGCCGTCGCGGGCGTGCTGGGCGAGCGAGGTCACGGACGTCACGGTCACGATGATCAGGCTGGCGGTGATGGCGTCGGCCGCCGGCATGCCGATGAGGTACGTGAGGGCGGGCACCGCCAGGACGCTGCCGCCCCCGCCGAGGCCGCCGAGGGCCAGGCCGACGACGGTCCCGGCGACGAGCGCGAGGATGAGGGCGGTCATGCCGCGGAGCCCTGACAGCCGCGGTCGGCGAGGAGCGGGTGGCCGGTGGCGGCCCGGTCCGGGGTTCGGGTGGTGTCCCGGTCCGCGGTTCGGATGGTGTCCCGGTCCGGGGTTCGGGTCGTGTCCCGGTCCGGGGTTCGGGTCGTGCCTCGGGGGAGCAGGGGCGGCATGGCGGGGCCTCTCGGGTGCGGTCGTACGGGGGTGGGGCGAGGGGTGCGGGGGGGAGTCGCGCGGCGGGGCCGGCCCGGCCGGGGGCGTGCGTTCAGCCCGTGACGACCGGCAGGCCGGCGGCGGTGGCGGCGTCGAAGCCGTCGTCCACGGCGACCACGTCGCGGCCGGCGGCGTCCAGGAGGGAGGCGGCGATCGCGGCGCGCATGCCGCCCGCGCAGTGCACCCACACGGTGCCCGCCGGGACCTCGCCCAGCCGCTGGTGCAACTGGTGCACCGGGATGTGCACGGACCCCTCGACGTATCCGGCGGCGCGCTCGGAGTCGCGGCGCACGTCGAGCACGACGACGTCGCCGGTCCCCCGGGCGGCCAGCCCGGCGAAGGTGGAGCGGGGGAAGGACGCCAGGGCGGTGTCCTCGCCGGCCCACTCCCGGGGGGTGCCGACGGCGGCGGCCGCCGGCCGGTCGATGCCGACCCGGACCAGTTCGCGCTGGGCGGCGGCCAGTTGTCCGGGGGTCTCGGCGAGCAGGGTCACCGGCTTGCCCCAGGGGATCATCCAGGCAAGGTAGGTGGCGATCTTGCCGTCCGCCTCGAAGTTGAAGCTCCCGGCGACATGCCCCTGCGCGAACGCGACGCGGTTGCGCAGGTCCACCACCCACTCGCCGGCGGCGAGCCGGGCCGCGATCTCGGCGGCGTCCGCGACGGCCGGGGGCGTCAGGTCCACCGGGGCGGGGCCCGCCGCGTTGGCCGGACCCATGTGCGCGTAGTACGCGGGCACGTCCTCCAGTCCGGCGAGGATCTCGGCGACGAAGGTGTCGGCGTCGGTGGTGAGCGCGGTGTTCGCGGTCTTCTCGCGGCCGATGGTGGAGCGGTCGCCCCCGGCCTGCGCGGAGGAGCAGAAGCTGCCGAAGCCGTGGGTGGGCAGCACCTCCGTCGCGTCCGGCAGCTCGGCGGCCAGCCGGTGCGCGGAGGCGTGCTGCGCGCGGGCCAGTTCCCCGGTCAGCCGGGGCTCCACCAGGTCGGGGCGGCCCACGGTGCCGATCAGCAGCGAGCCGCCGGTGAACGCGGCGACGGCGGCCCCGTCCTCCTCCAGGACGTACGCGGTGTGGTGCGGGGTGTGCCCCGGCGTGGCGACGGCCCGCAGCACGAGGCCGGTGTCGACCGCGGCGGTGTCGCCGTCCGCCACCGGCGTACGGGCGAAGGAGACGTGGGCACCGGCCGGGACGAGGTAGGCGGCGCCCGTGACCCTGGCCAGGTCCAGGCCGCCGGTCACGTAGTCGTTGTGGAGGTGCGTCTCCACGACATGGGTGATGCGTACGCCGCGCCGGGCGGCGGCCGCCAGGACCCGGTCGATGTCGCGCGGGGGGTCCACGGCCACGGCCGTCTCCGTGCCGCCCGCCAGGTAGTGGCGGTTGCCCAGGCCTTCCAGCTCGATGGTGTCGATGAAGAACACGTACGCTCCTTTCCTCGTGATACCCCCCCTGGTATTTATGGGAACAAATCATACCCGGGGGGGTATTTCTCGGGCGTGCGGGGGGTGCGGCGGATCTCCGCGACGAAGGCGCGGAACCGCTGGTCAGCGGGGGTGCGGGCCGCTCACGACCCGTTGCGAAGCGAGCTGATGACCGTACGGACGTCGGTGCGCGGGCCCCGGTTGTACGGGAGCTTGGAGAGCAGCACCCCCATGGCGCAGGTGTTGCTGAGCGCGGCGAAGGTGAGGCCGGCGCCGACCGCGGTGCCTATCAGGTGCACCCCGGGGACGAAGAAGCCCACGACCCCGCTGACCAGCACGATCGAACCGGCGACGAGGCGGACCTGCCGTTCCAGTTCCCAGCGCCGCCGGCCGCGGTTGACCGGCGCGCCCGCGGCCTCCCAGGCCATCATGCCGCCGTCCAGGACGCGCAGGTTCGGCAGGCCCGCGTCGGCCAGCGCCTCCTCGGCCTGGGTGGCGCGGGCGCCGGAGCGGCAGACCAGCACCACGTCCTCGTCCAGGTGGCGCCCCAGCTCCATGCGGTGCTCGCGCAGGGTGTCCAGCGGCACGTTGTAGGCGCCGGGGATGTGTCCGGCCTCGAACTCGCCGGACGTCCGCACGTCCAGCAGGCGGGGGCCGTCACCGGTCTTGAGCAGGTGCTGGAGGGCGGCGGGCGTGAAGGCGGGGGTGTCGGTCGTCATGCGGAATGCTCCTTCGGGGGTTGGGGGGAAAGGGGGGAGAGAGGGGGGTCAGGCGGCGGCGGGCGCGGGGAGCAGGGCCCAGGCGGCCCAGCCGCCGAGTACGTCGGAGACGTCGTCGAAGCCGTGGTGGCGCAGGAGGCTCGCGGCGATCGAGGAGCGGTGGCCGCCCGCGCAGTGCAGGACCAGCGGCCGGTCGCGCGGGATCTCGTCCAGCCGGGCGGGCAGCTCGCCGAGTGCGATGTGCAGCGCGCCCTCGATGGACCCGTTCTCGGCGCGCTCGCCGCAGTTGCGGACGTCGATGACGACCGGCGGGTGGGCCCCGGCCAGCTCGGCGCGCAGCCGGGCGGCGGTCAGGCGGGTGGCGGGGGCGACCTCGTCGGCCATCGCCTCCAGGGCCTCGTCGGGCGCGGCGAGGTAGCCGGCGACGCGGTCGAAGCCGATCCGGGCGAGCCGGGTGACGACCTCGTCCTCGCGGCCCTCCGGCGCCACGACCAGGACTTCCGCCCCGAGCGGCAGCACGGTGCCGGCCTGCTCGGCGAACCTGCCGTCCGCCGGTACGTTGACCGCGCCGCGCAGATGGCCGGCGGCGAACTCCTGCGGGTCGCGGGCGTCCAGCACCACCGCGCCCGCCGCCCGCCGGGCCAGGACGTCCGCCGGGGCCAGCGCGCGCGGCGCGGACGCCGGGTCGAACAGGTCCCGCTCGCGGCGGTTGAGGTCGGCGTCGTAGGCGAAGTACCCCGGTGCGGCGGACTGGCCGGCGGTCACGAGCGCGACGAAGTCCTGCTCGCTCATCGGCGCGCAGGCGTAGTTCGTGGCGCGCTGCTCGCCGATGGTGGACTGCCGCTCGGTGGACAGGTTCTTGCCGCAGGAGGAGCCGGCGCCGTGGGCGGGGAAGACGCGCACCTCGTCGGGCAGGGCCATCAGCTTGTGCTGCACGCTGTCGTGGAGCATCGCGCCCAGCTCGGCGGCGGTCACGCCGACCGACGCGAGCAGGTCCGGGCGGCCGACGTCCCCGATGAACAGCGCGTCCCCGGTCAGCACGCCGTACGGGACGGCGTCCTCGGCGCGCTCGTACACCAGCACGCTGATCGACTCCGGGGTGTGGCCGGGCGTCTCCATGATCTTCAGCGTCACCTCGCCGAGCGAGATGGTGTCGCCGTCGGCCAGCGGGCGGATCGCGTACTCGGTCTCGGCCCGGCGCCCGTACCCGATCCACGCGCCCGTGCGGTCGGCCATCTCCAGGTGCCCGGCGACGAAGTCGGCGTGGAAGTGGGTGTTGATGACGCCGACCACGGTGAAGCCCCGTGCCTCGGCGTCGCGCAGGTACTCGGACACGTCCCGGCGCGGGTCCACGACGACCGCCCGGCCGGTGCCCTCGTCCGCGATCAGGTACGACGCGTGGGACAGGCACTCGAGGTAGTACTGCGAGAAGAACACGGAAGCCTCCGAAGCGGGACGGTTCTGAGCGGTGTCCAGGTGCCCTGGATACCTAGGGGGGTATTTTCTGGGCCCTGGGATACCCCTCGGGGTATTACCTACTCGACGGTACGAAGCCCCGCCTCCGCTTGTCAAATACCCAGGGGGGTATCCGGCGGGGAATTGACTACCTTGACATAGGTATCCAGCGATACCTAAGCTCCCGGCGTGCAGGGGAACAGCGCGTCCGCGCAGAGTGTCGGCCAGGTGGCCTCCGGGCTCGCGGCCTGCCTGCCCGTGCTCTCCCGTGCCCTGGAACGGCACGTGGAGCGGGAGTTCCCCGCCCCGAAGCCGCCGGAGGCCCAGCTCGCCCTGTTGCGGCAGGTCGAGGCGCACGACGGCATCACCGTGCGCAAGGCGGCCGAGGCGCTGCTGATGAAGCCGAACAACGTCAGCGCGCTCGTCACGCACCTCACCGAGCAGGGACTCCTGGAGCGGCGGCAGGACGCCGCCGACAAGCGGGTCGCGCATCTGCATCTGACCGCCAGGGCGCGGCAGGAACTGGCCGAGGTCCACCGGCTGATGAGCACGCACGTCGCGGGCGCCCTGCGGACCATGACCGACGGCGATCTGAAGGCCCTAGGCGCGGCGCTCGGAACGCTGAACTCACTCGTCGAGCGGCTGCACGCCGACCGGTAGCGGCCGGTCCGCGCGTCCCACCCCCGCTCTCCCCTCCCCCGCCGCCGTCCCCGTGACGGCGGTTCTTCCCGTTTCCCCCCGGACGTGTGCCGCCGGCCGCATCGGCGCGCCCGTCCCGTCGAAGGACTGAATCCTCTTGCCCTCCGCAGTGCTCCACTCCTCCGCGCCCGTGGCCGGGCCCGGCCCGCGCGGCGTGCGCGCCAACCCGTGGCTGACCCTGATCGCCGTCGCCTTCGGCCTGTTCATGGTCGGCCTCGACGGTTCCGTCGTCTCCATCGCCAACCCGGAGATCGGCCGGGACCTCGGGGCCACCACCGCCGATCTGCAGTGGGTGACCAACTCCTACCTGCTGGCCCTCGCGGCCGCGCTGATCCTCGGCGGCAAGCTGGGCGACCGGTTCGGACGGCGTACGTTCTACCTCGTCGGCGTCGCCGGCTTCACCGTCGCCTCCGTCGCGATCGGCCTGGCCGGCTCCATCGAGGGGGTCATCGCCTTCCGCGCGGTGCAGGGCTTCTTCGGCGCGCTGCTGATGCCCAACACGCTCGGGATGCTGCGCGCCGTCTTCCCGCCGCACCGGTTCGGCATCGCCGTCGGCATCTGGGCGATGGTCTCGTCCGTCTCCACGGCGCTCGGGCCCATCGCGGGCGGCCTGCTGGTCGAGCACGTGAACTGGGAGTCGGTGTTCTACATCAACGCCCCCATCGGCGTCGTCGCCCTGGCCTTCAGCATGGCCGTCCTGCCGCAGAGCAGGAACGCCGCCGCCGCGCGGGAGAAGTTCGACCTGCCCGGCGTCGTCCTGCTGGCCGCCGGGCTGCTGGCGCTGGTGTTCGGCGTCGTCAAGGGCGAGAGCTGGGGGTGGACGTCGGGCGGCACGCTGGGCGCGATCGCGGGCGGCCTCGCCGTGCTGGCGCTGTTCGTCCGGTACGAGACGCGGGTGGCGCGCCCGCTGCTGCCGATGCGCCTGTTCCGCAACCCGGCGCTGTCCGTCGGCGCCGTCATCACCGCGCTGAACTTCTTCATCCTGCTCGGCGTGATCTTCTTCGTCATGCTCTACCTGCAGAACGTGCGGGGCTTCTCCCCGGTCCAGGCGGGCGTGCGGACCCTGCCGCTGAGCCTCGCCTCGGTGGTCGCCTCCCCTCTGGGAGCCGTGCTCACGCAGCGGTTCGGTCCGCGTCTGACGATGCCGCTCGGCATGGCGTTGCAGGCCGCCGCCTGCTTCGGGATGCTCGGCTGGGGCACCGATTCGTCGTACGCCGCGCTGTGGCCGCCGTTCATCGCGCTGGGCCTGGGCGTCGGCATGGTGATGGCCTCCTCCTCCGACGCCATCGTCGGCAACGCGCCGGTCGAGGACGGCGGGGTCGCGGGCGGCCTCCAGGCGACCGCCCTGCAGATCGGCGGCGCGCTGGGCACCTCGGTGCTGGTGTCGCTCATCGGCAGCCGCGTCGGTTCCACCCTCACCGGCGAACTCACCGCCGCCGGAGTCCCCGCCCCGGCCGCCGGGGCGCTCGGCGCGGCCAAGGACGCGGTGTCCATGGGCGTCGCCCCCGTGGCGGGCACGATGCCCGCCCGGCTGCGGGACGCGGTCGCCGAGGGCAGCCACCAGGCCTTCATGAACGGCGTCCACACGGCGGCCCTGGTCTCCGGCGTCCTGGCGGTGATCGGCGCGGTGCTGGCGGTCGCGGTGGTCCGGCGGGCACCTGGCGCGGCGGCCCACTAGGAAGCCGCCGCCCCGGGCGCCCGCACCGCGAGCGGCGGCCGTGCCGGCCTTTGACTTTCGGCAGTGGCGGGGCGCGGAACGGGGTCCGTAGCGTCGTCGGTGTGGACGATGTGGTGAACGGTACGAGGTCGCGGCCGGCGGCCGGGAGCGTGCTCGCGGGGGCTGCCGCGACCGGGGCCCTGTTGAGCGTGGTGAGCCTGTGGTGGGCCGTTCCGGCCGCCGTGGCCGCGTTCCTGACGGGGCGGCGGGCCGGGCGGACGGCGCCCACCGCGCTCGTCCTGGTGGCGGTGCTCGCGGCCGGGGTGGTGGCCCTCTCCGTCGTCCCGGCCTGGCTTCCGCTGGCCGGGCGGTTCGTGGGCGTGGTGGTCGCCGGCACGATGCTGCCCTGGTTCGCGGGGCGGTTCTGGTCCCAGTACCAGCAGCTCGTACGGGCCGGGTGGGAGCACGCCGAACAGCTACGCCGTGAGCAGGAGCTGATCGCCGACCGGGCCCGGTCGCGGGAGCGGGCCCGGATCGCCCAGGACATGCACGACGTGCTCGGCCACGACCTCAGCCTCATCGCGCTGTCCGCCGGTGCGCTCAAGCTCGCGCCGGACCTCCCGGAGCACCACCGGAAGGCCGCCGGGGACATCCGGGCCAGGACCGCGGCCGCCGTGGAGCGCCTCGGGGAGGTCGTCGGTGTCCTGCGCGAGGAGTCGGGCGCCGCGCCGGCGGGCCCGGACGTTCCCGGTCTCCCCGCGCTGACGTCACGGGCGCGGGCGGCCGGCCTCGCCGTGGAGCTGCGCGTGGACGGTGCGGCGGACGGCGTGCCGCCCGTCGTCGCGTGGGCGGTCCACCGGGTGGTGCAGGAGGCGCTGACCAACGTGGCCAAGCACGCGCCCGGTGCGGCTGCGACGGTGTGCGTGACGCACACGGCGGCGGAGACCCGGGTCGTCGTGGAGAACGGACCGCCGCCGGTCCCGCCCGGGAGCCCGGCGCCGGGCGGGGGCCTGGGGCTGGCCGGTCTCGACGAGCGCGTCCGGCTGGCGGGCGGGGTGTTCGAGCACGGCCCGCGCGCCGGGGGTTACGCGGTCACCGCCCGCATCCCGCACGCCCCCGCGGAAACCGTGCCCCGGACGTTCCCGGTGACATCGGCGTCGTCGGCGTCATCGGCGTCATCGGCGTCCGCGCCGCACTCCCCCGTACCGGTGCCTGCGCCCGCGTCCCATCAGCACGCCCGGCGCCGGGTGCGGCGGGCTCTCGTCGCCGCTGTCATGGTGCCCCTGGTGACCGGGGCGCTCCTGAGCGCGGCGCTCGTGGGATGGGAGATGTTCTCCGCGTCGCGGTCGGTCCTGGACCCGCGCGACTTCGCCCGGCTCCACGTGGGGCAGCACCGGTCCGAGGTGGAGCGGTATCTTCCGGACCGGCAGACGAGCGTTCGGCCCGAGGACGCCGGGCCGAGGGGGGACGGCACCATGTGCGAGTACTACGCGATGACGGCGGACCGGTTCGACGACCGGTCGGGCGACGCCTACCGGCTCTGCTTCCGGAAGGACGTCCTGGTGTCCCTGGAGGCGGTCACCCCGTGAGCGCGACGATCCGGGTCCTGGTCGCCGACGACGAACCGATGATCCGGGCCGGGGTGCGCGCCGTGCTCACCACGGCCCCGGACATCGAGGTCGTCGCCGAGGCCGGGGACGGGCGCGAGGCCGTGGAGCTGGTGCGGCGTCACCGGCCTTCGGTGGCGGTGCTCGACATCCGCATGCCGGGCCTCGACGGCCTCGACGCGGTCGCCGAGATCCGCGACACCGTGCCGTCCACCGGCATCGTCATGCTGACGACGTTCGGCGAGGACGACTACATCCTCCGGGCCCTCGGCGGCGGGGCGGCCGGCTTCCTGATCAAGTCGGGCGAGCCCGAGGAACTGATCACCGGGGTCCGTGCGGTGGCCGAGGGCGCCGCGTATCTGTCACCGAAGGTCGCGGCGCGGGTCGTCGCGCATCTCGGCGCGACGGGTGCGGGCGCCCTGGCCGGCCGGCGCGCCGCCGCCAGGGACCGGGTGGCCGCCCTGACCGGCCGGGAGCGGGAGGTGCTGGCCTTCCTCGGCGGCGGGCTGTCCAACGGGCAGATCGCCCGGCGGCTGCACGTGGTGGAGGGCACCGTCAAGGCGCATGTGAGTTCCATCCTGGGGCGCCTGGGCGTGGACAACCGGGCCGCCGCGGCGGTCGTGGCCCACGAGGCCGGAATCGTTCCCCCCGCCCCGCACCAGCCGTGAGGCCGCCGACCCGGCGAGCGGCAGGAGCGCGAGCAGCACCGCCACCGCGACCGTGCCGCCGAGTACCGCGCCGGCGAGCACATCGTGCGGGTAGTGCACCCCCACGAGCACCCGCAGCAGCGCGGCGGCCCCCGCCAGCGGCAGGGTGAGCCACGCGAGGCGGGGGCGCAGCAGGGCGAGCCCGGCGGCCAGCGCGGCGGCCAGCGTCGCGTGGTTGCTCGGGAACGACCAGTCCCCCGCCGCAGGGCACTCGGCGACGGACTCGACGGCGGCCCCCAGCGCCCGGCACGGGCGCTCCTCGTCCACGACGAGCTTCACCGCTTCGCTGATCGCGTAGGCGAGGACGGTGCCGAGACCCGCGAGGACGACGCCCCCGACGCCGCGGGCGTCCCCCCGGCGGAACGCCGTCCATGCCACCCACACCAGCAGCAGCCCGAGGGCCACGAGCGTGCCCTCGGTCGCCGCTTCCAGCCAGAGGCCCAGCCCGTCCGGTGCCTTCGCCACGCTCTCGGTCAGCGAGCGGTACGCGGCTGCCGAGGCGCCGCCCGTCACCTCGACGGGACCGGGCTCGCCGAGCCCGCCGGGGGACAGCAGGGCGACGGTCCCCGCTCCCGCGCCCAGGACGGCCAGTGCGCCGAGCCGGCGGACGGCCGGGTTCTTCTTTCGCGGTTCTCTCTCCATGAGGCCCGAACCTAGGAGCGGGGGCGGCCGGGCGCCCGGGCCGAACGGCCCCGCCGCCCCCTGACGATCGTCGGGGTTGACGGCGTGGCCGACGGCCGTCAGCCGGGCAGGTCGCCGTCGCCGCCGAGGTTGGCGACGATGCGGCGCAGGACGTTGATCGTGGTCACGAAGTCGGCGGTGTCCACGCCCTCGTGCACCTGCTCGTGCACTCGCAGGTTGCGCTCCCTGGCCCGGACGCGCCCGGCCTCCCCCTCCTCGGTCAGCGTCATGAACCCGGCGTCCTCCGTCAGCCAGCCGCGGGCGACCAGATCGTCGAAGACCTCCTCGAAGTCGGTCCCGAGGTCGTCCCACGGGGCCAGCCGCGCGGTCAGCGCCTTCCGGGTCCAGGTGCCCGGCCCTCCGGCCACGTGGTTGAGCGTCCACCAGTGCGGCTGGGTGAGCCCCTCCACCGCCAGCTGCTCGCGCAGCGCCCCGACCACCAGCCGGCAGGCCACGCCGGTCCACGCGCCGATGGGCTGAGCGGCCAGTTCCTCCTGCGGGTACTCCTTGAGCGTCACGGTCATGTGCCTCTGCCTCTCCTCGTGATCAGCGGAACATGATCAACGTAGAAGCTCAAGCGCAGTTGAGGTCAAGCCGGACCGGGTGCCCTTCGCAGGGCCGTGCGCTCCTTCGTGCGGGCCGTCTCGTGGAGCATGCGGGCGAAGAGTTCGATCGCCCGGGTGCCGCCGTCCGAGCGCCACATCAGGCCGTAGCCGAGGGGGGTGTCGCCCTCCACCGGGACGTAGGTGACGCCGGGTCGGCCGTGGTACAGGGCGATGTGGGCACCGGCCAGGAGGGCTCCCCTGCCGGCGGCGACCAGGGTCAGGGCCTCCTGGAGGTTGGTGACGGACGGGCCCTGGCCGATGGCGGCGCCGCTGGGGGTGCGGGTGGGCAGGCGGTGTTCCAGCCAGTACTCCGGGATGTCGCCCGCGATGGTCAGCAGGGGCAGCCCGGCCAGGTCCTCCAGGGTCACCGCGGCCCGCGCGGCCAGCGGGTGGGCGGCGGCGACGGCGAGGACCCGGTCCTCGGTGAGGAGGGTGGGGCCGCGGGTCAGGTCGTCCTCGTGGACGGGGAAATCGGTCAGCTGGACGTCGAACTCGCCCGCGCGCAGCATGCCGTACGGGTCGGAGAGCGGGACCTCGCAGACCTCGACGGCGATGTCCGGATGGCTGGCGCGCAGCCGCTCGGTCGCCTCCATCACCATCTCGCCGGCCAGCGGGGTGGAGAAGCCGACGTGCAGGACGCCCTCGATGCCGCGTGCCGTCGCGGTGGCGCGGGCGAGGGCCTCCTCGATGCCCCGGTAGTGCGGTTCGAGGTCGTCGCGCAGGCGCCGGCCCAGAGTGGTGAGGGCCACGCGCCTGCTCGTACGGGTGAACAGCGGCGCCCCGACCCGGCGTTCCAGCTTCTGGACGAGCTGGCTGACGCGTGCGCGGGAGAGGTGCAGCCGGGTGGCGGTGCGTCCGAAGTGCAGCTCGTCGGCGAGCACGAGAAAGCATTCCAGTTCGCTCTGATCCACAGCCGTCTCCCCCGTGCGCGCCGATCGGTAAGCCCGGCTGAACGAACGTTGCGATGATCGCTGTTGTTCCCGCCAGGGCGATGGCGAAGGCTGAAGGCACCGACAACACCCCTTGCTCCGGAAGGAGTTCCTCGTCATGAGTGCCTTGAGTGCCACCGGCGGAATGAGCGCGCGCAAGTGGGGCATCCTGCTCGTCCTGTGCGGCGCGATCTTCCTCGAAGGCATCGACGTGGCCATGCTCAACGTGGCCCTGCCGTCGATCCGTACCGATCTGGGACTGTCCACCGGCGAGCTGCAGTGGGTCATGAGCGCCTACGTCCTCGGGTACGGCGGCTTCATGCTCCTCGGCGGACGGGCCGCCGACCTCTTCGGACGCCGTCAGATGTTCGTCTTCTGGCTCACCGTCTTCCTGCTGTTCTCCGGGCTCGGCGGCCTCGCGAACGACGGGTGGACGCTGATCCTCGCCCGGTTCGTCACGGGCGTCGCCGCGGCCTTCATGACCCCGGCGGGCCTGTCCATCATCACCACCGGTTTCGCCGAGGGCCCCGAGCGCAACAGGGCGCTCCTCGTCTACTCCGGCACCGCGGCGGGCGGGTTCACGGTCGGTCTGGTGGCCGGCGGGCTGCTGACCGCCGTCGGCTGGCGGTGGGTGTTCTTCGCCCCGGTCGTGCTCTCCCTCCTCATCCTCGTCGCGGCCCTCGTGTTCGTCCCCCGGTCGGAGCGGCCCGACCGGTCCGGCAAGCGCGTGGACGCGGCCGGTGCCTTCACCGTCACCGCCGCCCTGGTACTGATCGTGCTGGGCGTCGAGCGCGCCGCCCACGCGGGCGTCGCCGTCAGCGCGGGCACCCTGCTGGCCGGGCTGGCGTTCCTGGCGGCGTTCGTGCTCATCGAGCGGCGGTCCGCCGAGCCCCTCGTCCGCCTGGCGATCCTGCGCCACGGACCGCTGGTGCGGGCCAACCTGTCGGCGATGCTGTTCGCGGCCGGGTTCTTCGGGTTCCAGTTCCTGGTGGTGCTGTACCTCCAGGAACTGCGGGGCTGGTCGACGCTGGAGACCAGTTTCGCGATGCTGGTGATCGGCGTCGACGCGGTCCTCTCGCCGACGCTCACCCCCCGGCTCGTCGAGCGCTTCGGCAACGCCCGGGTGATCCTGGGCGGCCTCCTGCTCGCGGTGCTCGCCTACGGGCTGTTCCTGCCGGTGGGGGCGGACTGGAGCTACGCGGCGATGTTCCCGAGCCTGATCGTTCTCGGGCTGGCCTTCTCGCTGGCGTACGGCCCCCTGACCATCGTGGCGACGGAGGGCGTCGCCGAGGAGGAGCAGGGCCTGGCGGGCGGTCTGCTGTACACCGCCTTCCAGTTCGGTGCCGCGATCGGCCTCTCCGCCGTCACCGCGGTCAGCGTGGCCGCGACCCGTACGGACACGCCCGCCGGCCTGCTCGACGGCTACCGGGCCGGGCTGCTCGTCCCGTTCGCCGCGGCCGTCGCCGCAGCGGCCGTCAGCGCGTTCGGGCTGCGGACGCGCGGCGGGGGTACGGGCCCCGCCCCGGTGGACGCCGCCGGTTCGACCGAACCCGCCGCCACTCCCGCAGCGCACTGACCCCGCCCCGGCAGGACCCCGGCAACCAGCGAAAGGACAGGCCCATGACCCGAATCGTCAGCGAGTTCTCCGAGATCGAAGGCACCTTCCTCGACTACGTCCGCGAGATCAAGTACGCCACGATGGTCACCGTCGACCGCGAACAGCGCCCGCGCGCCCGTGTGCTGCTGCCCGTGTGGGAGATCGTCGACGGGGTGCCGGTGGGCTGGCTCGCCTCGTACCGCACCCCGGTGAAGAGCGCGCACCTGGCGAACAACCCGCACACGACGTACGCCTACTGGAGCCCTCGCCAGAACGCAGTCTTCGTGGACAGCGTCTCGACCTGGGCCGAGGACGAGGAGTCCAGGCTCCACGCCTGGCGGCTGTACCAGCGCGGCGGCCCGCCGGGCGTGGGCTACGACCCGGTCCGCTACTGGCGGGGCGGCCCCGGCGATCCGGGCTACCACGTGCTGCGGATCGCCCCGTGGCGCATCCAGCTCGTCCGCGGCACCGATCTCCGCGGCACGCTGTGGCGGAAGCGGGAACCGGACCCGGCGGGGGCCACCGGGAGCGGCCCGGCGGCCCGCGCCGCCTGAGCCCGACAGCCCCCGGCACCGGACACGACCGGACCGGACTCGTACGCGATCACCACCGCGCGAGTCCGGTTCCGTGCGTCCCGGCCGGCGGGCGGCGGGCGGTCACGGTGCCGGCGAGGCGGGGCGTCGCGCGCGGACACCCTGCCGGTGTCAGCCGAGGGGGCTCAGGTTCATCTCCTCGGGGCCCTCTCCGGCGGTGTTGGTGCAGCGGTGGTCACCGGCGGGCCGGCGGAGCTGGAGGGTGAGGCAGGTACCGAGGGCCTGCTGGCCGAAGCTGTTGGGGTGCAGGGACTCCTGACGCTCCCCCTGGCCCAGGCCGCTGGTCGCGAAGCGGACCCACTCGCTGGTGCGGCCGCTGGGCGGGTGCGCGAGGTCGGCGTGCCGGGTGGTGGCGGAGCACACTTCGCGCCCCTCGAAGGACCGGGAGAGGTCGAGGAACTCGGCGCCGCCCTCCTCGGCGGCCTCGGCCAGGACCGCGCTGATCGCGGGGACCAGGTCGTCGTGCGCCCAGGTGAGGTCCTGGTCGAAGAAGGGGCAGCCGCCGGTGGTGAGGCGGTCGTACTTCTCGCCGGGGTAGCGGACGCGGGCGGCGTCGGGGAGCGGGGACGGGTAGGACTGGAGGACGAGCCGGTAGGAGCCGTCCGGGTGTCCCGCGCGGCGCAGGGCGGTCCTCACATCGGTGAGGGTGTCGACGGCCGCCTGCCGTACGGCGGGCAGGCGTTCGGCGACCTTCTCGGAGGCGCCGGGCGCGCACGGGGACTTGCCGAAGGGCTTGAGGAACTTCTTCGCGCAGTCGGTGATGATGCCGGAGAAGCCGAGGTCGTTGCCGCCGATGGACACGACGACGGCACGCACCTGCTGCCCGTCCACCGCGTCGCGCAGCTGCCCGGCCTGCGAGGGCTCTCCCTTGAACGGCTCCCCGCCGTTCTCGGGCAGCAGGACCGCCGTGGACGTCGCGCCCGAGCAGGCGAGGTTGAGGCGGCGGACGTCGAGGGTGACGGACCGGACCTCGGCCACGTCGGAGCGGTTGCACCCGTCGTCGTAGGAGGCGCCGTAGACGCGGTGCGGGTCGGTGGTGCCGGTGGCCGCGTCCCAGGCCCGGTCGGTGCCGGCCCGGCCCTTGCCGCTCTCGTTGCTGTTGCCGGCCCAGCGCCCCGCCTCACCGGAGATGAAGCTGTCGCCCACCGACACCAGCAGCGGTGCCTCGGCGGCGGCCGGCGCGCTCCCGGACGCGGAGGCCGGCCCTGTACCCGTGATCGTGGCGACGCACACGGCGGCGGCCGCAGCGGCCAGCGCCCTGGAACGCCGTGAAGGGGAAGTCATCATGCTCCGGGTGTCGGCAGGCCGGGCCCGGTCGGTGAAGAGGGGGCGGCCTGTTTGCAGCCGAAAGGGTGAAGAAGGAGGCGTCGCGTTAACGGCCGAGGGCCCCGTTCACTGGTCCGGACGCGCTTGAAAGGGCAGCCGGGGCGGGCGCGGACAGGATGAGGAGGGCCGCCGCCGACCCAGCTGTGAGGGAGAACCATGAACGAGACCGACGCGGACGCGAGGGACCGGGAGGCCTGCGGCGCGGTGGACCTGCGGCGCGTCGGCGCGCACCCGGACCACTGGTATCCCGTGGCGCGGGCCGGGGAGGTGCGGGCCGGGAAGGTGGTCCCGGCCGTGTTCGCCGGGGAGCGGATCGCGCTCTACCGGGGGCGGAGCGGCGCCGTCCACGCGCTGGAGGACCGGTGCGCGCACCGGCAGGTACCGCTGAGCATGGGCGTCGTGGAAGGCGACGTGCTCCGGTGCCGGTACCACGCGTGGGCGTACCGCGGCGACGGCCGCATCTCGCAGATCCCGTATCTGACGAAGGACGACCGCAGGCCGCCGCGCGGGGTGCGCGGCTATCCCGTACGGGAGGCGTACGGCCTGGTGTTCGTCTTCCCCGGCGACCCGGAGAAGGCGGAGGCGACCCCGTTGCCGATGCTGCCGGCGTACGGCTCGCCGCACTACAAGACGCTGACGTACGCCCGGACCGTCCGCTGCCACTACTCGTTCATGCACGAGAACCTGCTGGACATGAACCACCAGTTCCTGCACCAGGGCGTCGTGGGCCGGCTCCGTCCGGAACTCCTCGGCCACGACGGCGACGCCCGTTCGGTGGAGGCCCGCTACCTCTTCACGCACACCGGGGGCAGGCGCGACGCCGGAGCGAGCGTGCTGGCGGCCGAGGGGATCTCGGGCGGCTCCAGCGATGTGATGACCATTCGCACGGAGTATCCGTACCAGACCCTGGAACTGCTGCCGGAGGGCGCCGCCCGGCCGGTCTTCAGCCTGTGGGCGGTGTACGTGCCCGTGGGCGCCGACCAGCGCGCCTGCCGCGTCTACGGCCACCTCATGATCAGGAAGCCCCGTGTCCCCGGCGCGCTCACCCTGGCCGCCCCCCTCATCAGGCGGTTCACCGAGCGCATCTTCGCCCAGGACCGGACGGCGGTCGAGGCGGAGCAGCGGGCCTGGGACGAGCAGGGCGAGGACCGCAACCACGAGGTGTTCTCGCTGATCCTGAACCTGCGGGAGACCCTGCGCGCCAACGGCGTCCCCCTGACCGCCGCCCCGGCGGGTCGGGGCGCGGCGGAGCCCTGCGGGGGCGCCGGCGTCTGCGGCACCCCGGTGCGGCCGTCGGCGGACCCGGCGCCCGTGCGCTGAGGGGCCGCGCCCCGGCGCGCTTGCGGGTTCAGAGGTGGTCGCCCGGGACGCCGATGGCCGCGGCGGCCTCCCGTACGTGGGGGATCGCCCGTTCGGCGAGGCCGGGGTCCGAGGTGACGACGTTGATCGCGGCGCGGACCGGCCAGCCGGGGAGGGGGGCGGCGACGCCGTGGGCGCCGGGGTTGACCTCGCCGTGGGTGATGACGTGGCCGGCTTCGCGGATGGCCTGGACGCGGTCGGGTTCGGCGGCGCGCGGGGGGCCGGAGGCCAGGGCGGCCAGGCCGCCGGAGCCGTGGTCGAGGGGGTCGCGGCTGCCCTTGCGGTACCAGAACAGGGGCCCGTCCGTGGGAGGTTCGGCGACGAGCGTGGTGACGGCGACGCTGCCGACGGCCTCGACCAGGCTGGCGGTGGCGTCGAGCCGGCGGGCGAGGCGCTGGAGGACGGGTTCGGCGACGGTACGCAGGCTGGGGCCGGGCGCGCCGACGAGGCCGGGCACGACCGGGCCCACCGTGTAGCGGCCGTCGTCGTCGCGTGCGGCGAACCCGGTCCGGTGCAGGGAGACGAGCAGGCGGTGCGCGATGGAGCGGTGGAAGCCCGTGGCCGCCGCCACCTGGCTGGTGTTCAGTCCTTCGGGGTGGCGGCCCAGTTCGACGAGGATCGCGAGTCCGCGTTCCAGGGTCTGCGAGCCGCCGCCCTCGGGCTCGTTGGGTGGGGTCACGGGGTCTCGTCCGGCAGCGGCTCGATCGTGGGGAGGATGGTGCCGCGGACCTCGCCCAGGCCGATGCGGCCGCGCGCGCCGGGGGCCGAGTAGCGCAGGACGACCTCGTCGCCGTCCTGGAGGAAGGTGCGCTCCTCGCCGCCGGCCTTCCAGGTCTCCCGGCCGCCCCAGGACAGCTCCAGGAACGAGCCGCGCTGCTCCTTCTCCGGCCCGGAGATGGTGCCCGACGCGTAGAAGTCGCCGACGCGCAGGGAGGCGCCGTTGACGGTGAGGTGGGCGAGCATCTGCGCGGGCGACCAGTACATGGAGGCGTACGGGGGGCGCGAGACGACGGTGCCGTTGACCTCGATCTCGACGTCGATGTCGTAGCCGGACGGGCCCTGTTCGCGCAGGTAGGGCAGGACGGCGGGCTCCTGTCCGGGGAGTTCGGTGCGGGCGTGTTCGAGAGCGGCGAGCGGGGTGACCCAGGCACTGACGGTGGTCGCGAAGGACTTGCCGAGGTTGGGGCCCAGCGGCACGTACTCCCACGCCTGGATGTCGCGCGAGGACCAGTCGTTGACGCCGGTGACGCCGAAGACGGTGTCGGTGAACTCGGCGGTGGAGACGCGCTGTCCGAGCGGGACGGTGCGGCCGACGACGAAGCCGAGTTCGGCCTCGATGTCCAGGCGCAGCGACGGGCCGAAGGTGGGCGCCGGGTCGGTGGGGGCCTTGCGCTGTCCGGCGGGGCGGTGGACGGGGGTGCCGGAGACGACGATGGAGCCGGCGCGCCCGTGGTACGCGACCGGCAGGTGGCGCCAGTTGGGCATCAGGGCGTCGCCGTCGGGGCGGAAGATCCGGCCGACGTTGGTGGCGTGGTCCACGGACGCGTAGTAGTCGACGTAGTCGCCGACCTCGAAGGGCAGGTGGAGGGTGACGTCGGCCAGCGGCACGAGCCGGACGCGGTCGCGGTGCGCGGTGTCGGTGAGCAGTTCGGTGGCCCAGGCGCGGACCGCGGCCCAGGTGGCGGGTCCTGCGGCCATGAGCGGGTTGAGCGCGGGGGCGTCGAGCAGCGGCGTCCAGTCGGGGCGCAGGGCGGTGGCCGCGGCCCCGAGGTCGAGGACGTGGTCGCCGATCCGGACGCCGATGCGGGGGGTGGTACCGGTGGTGGAGAAGACGGCGTACGGGAGGTTGTCGATGTCGTAACCGCTGCCGGCCGCGGCGTCGACCCAGGTGTCGGGGTGAGCGTGCATGTGTGGAGCCCTTCGGTGACGGGAAGCGGGTTGCGGCGGTCGGGCGGCTGTCAGGCGGTCGGGTCGAGGAGGCCCAGGGCGGCGAGGTCCTCCAGCGGTTCGAGCACGCTGCAGGACCCGTACGAGGTGAAGGCCGCCCGCGCCGCGACGGTTTCGGCGGGCGGGAGCGCGGTGACCGCGCGGGCCAGCGCCTCCGGGTCGCGTTCGGTGAGGGCCGCGCGGACGACGGGGCGGGGCGCCCCGGCGCAGGCGCGCGCCGTGGCGAGGAGCACGTTGAGGTAGCCGTGGTGCTCGAAGCCGGTGGCGGGGGCGGTGTGCCGGACGGCGTGGTGGAGCCCCGCGGTGCATTTGAAGGCGATGCCCGCGGCGACGGTGTCGGTGATCCACGCCGCCACCTCGTCCTCGCTGGGGAACGCGGTGGCCTCGGTGCCTCCGGTACGGAACTTCAGCCGGAAGCCGTGGCGTACGGCGGAGGCGAGGGCCTGCTCCCACGCGGGCGCGCCGGGGCGCGGGGCCTCGATGTACACGGCGCCGGGCAGGTCGAGGGCGGCCAGGGCGTCGAGCTGGGGGCGCAGGGGGCGCGCGGGGTCCGGTTTGACCTCCAGCGCGGCGAGGACGAGGCGGTCGCTCGCGGCGAGGGTGGCCAGGACGGCCGGGACGGCGGCGGACCCGGTCACGACGCTGACCCGCATGCCGTCGGGGTACAGGTCGGGTCCGGCGAGGTCGGTCAGCTCGCCGAGCCGGTCCGCGCCGATGACGAAGGGGCCGACGAGACCGGCGTGGGCGGACGCGAGGTGTTCGGCGTGCGCGGCGACGGCCTGCGGGAGCGGGGCCAGGCCGGGCGGGAAGACGGCGGCGTCGTCCACGAGACGGCGGAAGGCGAGAGGGAGGGGCACATCCGCACCCTAGCGGAGTGCCTTCGCAATAAGAACAGTCCCCGTTCTTTTATCGAGCAGAGGGGGTGAGGCGGGGCGGGCCGGGGCCGCTGCGGGAACGGGGCCGGCTCCCGGAGGAGTCCGCCGCCCCGCGTACGTCCCGCCGGGCCCCTGCCCGGGGTCGGGCCGCCGGTCAGCCGAAGACGACGGACCGTACCTTCAGCCGCTCGCCGGCGCCGCCGGTGAAGGGGCGCAGCCGGAACACGTCGCCCTGACAGTCCGCCTCGCTGAACACCATGGCCCAGGCGTCGGTGCGGTTCTTCGGGGAGTGGGCCGGCTCGGGGTTGTCCTCGCCGACGCCGGGCAGGTTGAGGCACACCCCGTCCTCGGGGTTGTTCAGGAAGCCCGACGCCTCGTAGCCCTCGACGGTCACGTAGTCGTAGCGGAACTGGCCGGTGGCGGCGGAAGCGGGGGCGGCGGTGGCGGTGACGGCGAGCAGGGCGGCACCGAGGACGGTGGTGAGGCCGGAGCGCAGACGCATGACCAGGTCTTTCTGCTGACGGGATGATTGCCGCGCCGATCTTCCCCCGCGACTCCGTCCCTCCCGGCCCGTTGTCACTCGTACGCATGATGCAGAAACGAATCTGCACCCCCGGTATCCCCCGACCGGCCCTGTCGGGAGGGGGGCGGGGCCTCTCCCACCACCGGGAGGGGCCTCCCCCGCCACCGGGGGCGGTGGGGGAGGCCGCGGGTTTCAGCAGGGGCGGATGTGGAAGACCGGGGTCCAGGAGGCGGTGCCTGAGCCCTTGGCCACGTGGGACCAGCGTTCGCTGCCGTCGCTGTTGTAGAAGCGGGCACGGGTGCCGGAGGTCTGGTTGTTGTTGAAGGTGCCGTCGCCGACACCGTTGAAGTCGTAGTAGCCGCAGTAGTAGTAGTCGTAGTCGACGCCGCGGCCGTCCCTGATGCACAGGTGCCCGTTGGCGCAGGCCAGCGCCGCGTTCGGGTGGGCCAGGTTACGGGTTTCGGTCTGTCCGGGGACGGGAAGCGTGGCGGTTCCGCCGGGGATGTCGAGGGCGTTCGCCGAGGTCTGGCGGGCGCGGGGCTCCTGGGCGAGCATCGCGTCCACCTGCCGCTGGAGCTGTCCGGCCTGCTGGTCGGTGAGGCCGGCGGCCCGCGCCTGCGCGGCGTAGGTCTGCTGCTGGTTCGGGGCGGTGGGGTTCACGGCGTGAGCGGACAGCGCCGGGCCTGCGACGAGGGCCGCGACGGCGGCCATCAGCCCGACGGACCGACGGAACGGGACACGCTTCAAGGTCTTCTCCTTGGGTTGGCCGTGCGCCTCTTTGAGGAGCACGGCCACACTTCCCAACCCGGCCCGGAATCAAGGAACATAGGGGCAAAGTTCACCATTGAGTGGCGCAGATGCCTTTTTTCGCACGCGCAGGAATTCACCGAGCAGCTGTGTCAGTGCCGGGCCGGGCGGCCGTGCGCGCCCGCATGACCACCGGCTCCGGTCCGGGCGAACCGTTCACGCCACCGGGGAGGCCCCGGCAAGATGGGAACGTGAGTTCAACGAACAGCCGTGGGTCCGTTCCGGCCATCAGCCTGTCCAAGGTGATCAAGTACGCGCCCGATCTGGTGCCCCACTACGAGGCGGCGGGCAGCAGCGTCCGGAACCACGGGCTGGAAGGGACGCGGGCCGCCGTCTACCTGGTGCTGGACCGCAGCGGGTCGATGCGGCCGTACTACCGGGACGGCACCATGCAGCGCCTGGCCGAACAGGTGTTGTCGCTGTCGGCTCACCTCGACGACGACGGCATCGTCCCGGTGGTGTTCTTCTCCACGGACGTGGACGGCTCCACCGATCTGGTGCTCGGCCGGCACCGGGGGCACGTCGACAAGCTGCACGCGAACCTCGGGCACATGGGCCGCACCAACTACCACTGGGCGATGGACGAGGTCATCGACCACTACCTCGCCTCCGGCAGCACGGCTCCCGCGCTGGTCGTCTTCCAGACCGACGGCGGGCCGACCAGCAGGCGGGCCGCCGAGAAGTACCTGTGCAAGGCGGCCCGGCTGCCCCTGTTCTGGCAGTTCATCGGGTTCGGCGACCCCGACGACAACGAGTTCGCGTTCCTGCGCAAACTCGACACCCTCGCCGTCCCGGCCCGCCGGGTCGTCGACAACGCCGGCTTCTTCCACGCCGGCCGGACGCCGGGGGCCGTGCACGACGACGTGCTGTTCGACCAGTTGCTCCAGGAGTTCCCCCAGTGGCTGGAGGCCGCGCGCGACGCGGGGGTGCTGTAGGGCGGGGCGGTGTTGCAGGGTGGGGCGCGGCGGTTCCCGGCCGGCGCTGGTGCCGGCGGGCGGGGGCGTGAAGCATGGAGGGGTGAAGAACCTCAGCGATGCACCCTCCCCCGTTCCCGTATCCATGCCCGTTCCCGCTTCCGTGCCCGTGCCCCTTCCCGCCGATGTGGCGGCGGCTGCCGACAGGATTCGTCCGTACGCCCGTCGTACGCCGATGCTCGATCTGGAGTTGGACGGGCGCCGGGTGCTGCTGAAGCTGGAGTACCTCCAGCGCAGCGGCTCGTTCAAGCTGCGCGGCGCGCTCAACGCGCTGCTCACCACGCCCCCGGACGACCATGTCGTGGCCGCGTCCGGCGGCAATCACGGGCTGGCGGTGGCGACGGCGGCGGCGCTGCTCGGCAGGTCCGCGACGGTCTACGTGCCGGTGACGGTGCCGGAGGCGAAGGCCCGCCGGATCGAGGCCGCCGGGGCGCGGCTCGTCCGGCACGGCGCGACCTTCGCCGAGGCGGCGTCGGCGGCGCTGGACGCGGCGGCGCGACCGCATCACCGGTTCATGCACCCGTACGACGATCCGGCGGTCGTCGTGGGCCAGGGCACCGTGGGCGCCGAGATCGTGGCCGACGAGCCGTCCGTCGACACGGTCGTCGCGGCCGTGGGCGGTGGCGGTCTCGCGGCCGGTACGGCGCTGGCGATCGGCGGCCGCGCGGTCGTGGCCGCCGAACCGGAGGACTGCCGCTGCCTGCACGACGCGCTGGCCGCCGGGAAGCCCGTGGACTCCCCCGTGGGCTCCGTGGCCGCGTCGGCCACGGGCGCCGCCCGGGTCGGCGAGGTCGCCTTCGAGATCCTGACCGCCCACGGCGTGACGTCCGTGCTGGTCGACGACGACGAGATCCTCCGGGCGCGCGACCTGCTCTGGGAGGAGTGCCGGATCGCGGTCGAACCGGCCGCCGCGATCTCGTTCGCCGCGTGGTTGGCCGGCCGGGTTCCGGGGAAGCGGCCGTGCCTGATCGTCTGCGGCGCGAACGCGGACTGGACGGCGGCGGGGTGAGGACGCCGTCGGCACGGGGGTGACGGGCGCCGGCTTCGCGAGTACGGGGCCGGCACCCCGGTGCGCGCCGGGGGGGGCGGACCGGGGGCGGATCGGCGACGGATCGGGTTCGGGTCAGCCGAGGCGGAGCGGGAGCCGTGCCGCCAGGTCGCCGAGTTCCGCCGTCTGCGCGGGCGTCGGGGCGCGGCGGCCCGTTCCGATCCGCAGCGCGTCGGCGTCCCGGAGCGAGGCGGGGAACGCGGCGCCCGCGACGGCCTCCAGCGCGGTCCGGGCCACCGCCAGGGTGTCGGCCGGTGGTTGCGGGGCCGCCGGCAGGTGGGCGACCAGGTCCAGGTGGTGCAGGGAGCCTTCGAGGACGTACGCCGTGAGGTAGTCCGCGACGGTGAGGACCTTGTCCTGGGTGCGGACGCGGGCGGCCGGGTCGGCGAGGCCGGCGGCGCGGACGGCCGCCGAGCCGACGTCGTCGATGTGGTGCTTGAGCCACCTCGGTTCGCCGTACGCCGCCGCCAGTCTCGGGATCAGCGCGTCGAGCGGGTCGTCGCCGCTCGGGGGTTCGGTGAGCAGTTCCCAGTAGCCGGGAGCGTCGGCGGTGACGGGCTCGTCGGCCGGGGTGGCCAGGGTGATCAGGACGTCCTGGGCGTCGATCACCAGATGGCACACCAGGTCCCGGACGAGCCACCCCGTACAGCCCGAGGGCTGCGCGAAGTCCTCGTCCGGGAGGCCGGCGACGGCGTCGAGCAGCGCCGTCCACGTGAGGGAGAAGGGATGCCGCCAGGTTAGACGGCCGCCGGCCCCGGCCGCCCCGCCCGGACCCGTGCTCTAGACCCGGTCCTCGCCGGCTTCCGGGCCCCGGCACCGGCCGAGGAAGTCCGTGACGAACCGCGCCCGCTCCTCGACGGGGGCGAGGGGCAGGTGCACCAACTCGTAGCCGTACGCGGTGTAGACGTCAGCCATCGACGCGTAGGTGCGCTCGGCCTGCGCGTAGGACTGGGTGCGTTCCGCGTCCTGTTCGTAGATCTCCGGCCAGGGCGGGGCGATGAGCACGCGGTGGTGGTAGCGGATCGTCCGGGCGGCGGCGTGGAGGTGGGCGGGGACGGGCAGCCCCTCCAGTCGCAGATAGCCCACGATGTCCGGGACGCCCCGGTCGAACAGGACCGGCGCCGTCGCCCCGGCGGTGGCGGTGGCCGTGCGGTAGGAGCGCAGTTCCCAGCAGAGCATCAACTCGGCGAAGAGCGCGCGATCGGCCCAGGGCAGCGCGGAGCCGCCGATCGCCCTCTGGTCCTGGATGACCCCGCGCCCCGCCTCGACGGAGCGCGCGTACCCCATCCCGTGCAGGTGGTCGATCAAGGTGCTCTTTCCGGAGCCGGGGCCTCCGGTGATGACGACGAACCGCTCCGGCTCAGGGGTCATACGGCGTGATCCTCTCCTTCTTCCGCGTTCCTCAGCGGCCCGGCCAGGCGATCGGGTCCACGGCGAGGAACGGTTCGCGCGCCACCGCCGCCGGGGTGGCCCCGGTGAACGCCATGACCTCGCGGTGGAGGTGGGACTGGTCCGCGTAACCCGTCTCGGCGGCCACGCGGGCCGCGCCCTCGCCCGCGACCAGGCGGTGCGCGGCGTGGTCGAAGCGGACCAGGCTCGCCGCGTGTTTGGGCGGCAGGCCCACCTGGGAACGGAAGCGGGACCACAGCCGCTTCCGGCTCCAGCCGACCTCGGCGGCGAGTTCCTCGATCCGGACCGCGCCGTGCCCGGCGGTGATCCGCCGCCAGGCCCGCGCCACCTCCGCGTCCACCGGCGGCCGGGCCGCGTACCGGCGGGCGACGAGGGTGTCCACGAGCGCGAACCGGTCCTGCCAGGAAGGGGTTTCGCCGAGCCGCTCCCGTATCCGCGACGCCTCGCGCCCCCACAGCGCCTCCAGCGGGACGACGGCGCCGTCGAGTTCGGCGGGAGGCACCCCGAGGACGGCGCGGGCGATCACCGGGGACAACCGCACCTGCACGCACTCGACGTTCTCCCCGCGCACCCGCACCGCGCCCCCGGAGCCGAATCCGGGGCCCGCCACGAAGCAGCCGCGTTGCGGGCCACCGGTCGCGGAGTCGAGGACGGGGGTACCGGCGCCGAATTCGAAAAGCAGCGTGACCGCCGGATGCGGGACCATGCGCAGCGCGTCCAGATCGTGCACGCGGAAGCCGGCCATGGCGACCCCGGCCACCCGGCCGGGCCCCCGGGGACGGGCGACACCCCACACGGCCGTACCGTGCGCGAACGTGTGCACCCTCCCATGCTACGAGAGGGAACATTCGTCCAATACGCGGGCGGGAGCAGGTGGCGACAGTGGGCTCATGACTGCTTCCGAGAAGACCACGACCGCCCTCTCGGCGGTGACGCTGGACGACGGCGACACCCTTCGGGTGTGCCAGGACGGACCTCGCGACGCCCCCGTGCTCCTGCTCATCCACGGTTCGGCCTCCTCGGCGCGTTCCTGGGACGCGCTCGTCCCGCTGCTGGTGCGCGACGGGGCCCGCGCGCACCGTGTCGTCCGGGTCGATCTGCTGGGGCACGGCGGGTCGGACAAGCCGGACGACGGTTCGTACGCGATCCCGGACCAGGCGCGGCGGGTCGGCGGGGTGCTGGACCGGCTGGGGGTCGGGCGCGCCGTGGTGGTGGGCCATTCCAGCGGCGGGGTGACGGCCACGGCGCTGGCGGAGCTGCGGCCCGACCGGGTGTCGGCGCTGGTGCTCGTCAACACGGGGCCCGGCCTGGGGGCGTTCATCGCCCCGGAGGCACAGGACTCCGCAGGTCCCGTGCAATGGCCGCCGGCCGACGAGCAGATCCGGCAGCTCGCGAGTACGGGTTTCAGCCGTCCCGGCTACCGGGTACCGGACGCGCTGCTGGACGAGGTGCGGGCCATGACCGCGCACACCTTCGCCGCCACGATGCGGGCCACCCGCGCCTACCTGGCGGAGCGGGCGCTGCCGGAGCGGCTCGCGGTGCTCGGCAAGCCGCTGCTGGTGCTCTTCGGCGCGGAGGACCGCCGCTGGCGCGCCTCGTCGGCCGCGGACTACCGCGTCGTCCCGGGCGCGCGTGTGGAGCTGCTGGCGGGGCTGGGGCACTCGCCGATCCTGGAGGACCCGCCGCGCGTGGCCGGTCCGCTGCTGGACTTCGCCGCGCTGCACGGCTGAGGAGGACCGGCGGCCGGGCGGGGAGCGGGCGGGGCGCCGGGCGGGGAGCGGGCCGGGCGGCCCGCTCCCCACCGCTCACGGGCGGTCCAGAGCGGCCTCCACCTCGTCCATCACCTGCTGCCAGTGCTCCCGCCGGCGTTCGCGTTCCTCGGCGCTCGCCAGGTGCTCCTGGTGGAAGCGGAGCATCGTACGGGCGCCGTGCGCCGCCGGGGCCATGGCCACCTGGAGGGTGGTGGTGCCGTGGGTGACGCGGATGCGGTCCGCCGGGCGGTAGCCGCGTACCTCTCCGGTCACGCCCGCCGCCGTCCGGTACGGCGCGCCGCGCTCGGGGGTCAGCTCCGTGTCCGAGCCGAGCCAGAGGGCGAGCCCTTCGGGGCCGCTGATGAAGTCCCAGACGACGGACGGGGGGTGGGGCAGGGTGCGGGACACGCCGATCTGCCAGCCCGCGTCCCTGGTGAGTCCGGTGGGCATCGGTCATCCTTCCTCGGAGTGGCGGGCGCGCAGCGCCCTGACCTTGTGTCGGTTGCCGCAGTGCTCCATCGAGCACCAGCGGCGGCGGCCGGGGCGCGAGGTGTCCACGTAGATGAGGTGGCAGTCCTCGGCGGAGCAGGTGCGGATGCGGTGGACGTGGGGGCCGGTCAGCAGCTCGACGGCGTCGCGGGCGACGGTGGCGGCCAGCGCCGTGCCCCGGGGGGCACCGGCCCAGCGGCGGCGGCCGTCCGGGCCGACGGCGGGCGCCAGGGCCGGGCGGGCGGCGGTCTCGTTGATGACCGCCAGGTCCGCGGGCGGGTGGGGTTCGCCGCGCGTATGGGCGATGACCACCCGGAACAGCGCGTCGCGCAGCCCTCGTACCAGGGCCACCTCCGTCGCGGAGACGGCCACGTCGGGGGTCGGGGTGAGCCGGGAGCGTTCCGCCCAGGCGGTGACGTCGGCGGGTTCGTGCAGCACCTCGTACCGCTGGTAGGGGCCGGGCCCGCCGGTCGTCAGCAGCTCCAGGCACAGCGCGCCCGGGTCGAAGCGGTACGCGGCGCCCGTGGTGGAGCGCAGCGTCAGACCGGGCGACGGCGCCTCTGCTCTCTCCGCAGCATTCATGTAACCACTATAAACGGTTACACCGACAACGCCAGGGATATCGGGCCGCCACCTGCCCCCGTACCGCCGCACGAGCACCCGTCGAGCACCCGTCGAAGAGGGCTCCAGCGTGAACCGGCACCGTGACGGACGTGCACGGGCTCGCACGCGGCCAGAAGTCCCGGCAGCCGGAAGGAAGTCCGCCCCATGTCACAGACACCGTGGAACGCGAGGTTCGAGACGATCCTCCGGCAGGGCCTTCCGGGCCTCGGCCAGGGCAAGACGCCCGACCCCGACGCCCCGATGGAGAGCTACGGGCTCGACTCCATGGCCCTCATCACCCTGGTCGGCACCCTCGAATCGGCGTACGCGGTCAGCCTCGCCGGCCAGATCGTCGTGCCCGTGCACACCCTCACCGCGGGGCAGCTCTGGGGCATCGTCTCCGCCGCCCTCCAGCCCTCCTGGGACGCCGGCCTCCGCCCGTCACCGGACCTCTCCCCCCACGGCCACACCCCCTGGGCCGTCGCCTGACACGGCGCCCGGGCCTCCCGGCGACACCGCATCAGACGACGTCGAACTCGTTGCCCTCGGGGTCCAGCATGGCGGCGGCGTAGAACTCCATGTCCGGCTCGTCCCTGATGCGCGCGACCGTGGCACCGGCCTCGACCAGCCGGGCCACCGTGGCGTCCACCCGTTCCCTGCGGACGGCCACCGGAACGGCACGGCCGCCGCCGGCCTTGAGGTCGAAGTGCCACCGGTTCTTGCCGGACTTCGCCTCCGGAACCCGCTGGAACCACACCCGCGGCCCGTGCCCCGCGGGGTCGACGATCGACTCCGGGATGTCCCCCGCTCCGGGCGGCAGCTCGTCCGCCTGCACCCCCATGGCCTGCCAGTACGCCCGCCACGAGGCGTGGCCGTCCGGCGCGGGCTCGGGCACGTAGCCCAGGGCGGGGGCCCAGAAGGCCACCATCCGCTGCGGATCTGCGCAGTCGATCGTCAGTTGCACTTCCATCTCCATGCCCCGAGCCTCGCAGACGGGTCTGACAACGATCGGAAAGCGTCTTGACCTCAAGTCCGCTTGAGGTAAGAGGCTTGCGCCATGAACAACGAAGAAGCGCGGCGACAGCTGCAAAACCTGACCGACCGTGCCGAGATCACCGATCTGCTGGACCGCTACCTCCGCTCGCTGGACCACGGCGTCTTCGACGAGGAGTGGGCGCGCAGGTTCCACGCCGAGGACGTCACCGCGGAGATGCCCATCGGGACCGTTCGCGGCCGGGAGGCCGTGCTGCACCGCATACGGCAGGGCATGGCGCTGTTCGACCGGACGGTGCACATGGGCACGAACACCGTCATCGAGATCGACGGCGACCGGGCCACCGCCAGGGGCGCCCAGCTGAGCACCCATGTCCTCGCGGACGGTTCGGAGGACCTGTTCGTCTCCGCGGGGCACACGGACACCGCGCTGGTGCGGACCCCCGACGGCTGGCGGATCTCCGCCTCCGCGCTCCGGGTGGTGTGGACGCGGGGAACCCCGCCCCGCCTGCCGCAGGACTTCGCCCTGGCCGCCGCCGGCTGAGGGGCGGCCCCGAGGACGGCCCAGGGGGGTGGACGTACGGGACGCCTCCGGGGTGTGGCGGGGGTCACCGGAACCCCCCGGGCCGTCCGGAGAGGTAGGGGGTGTGAGATGTGATGATCAGGAAGATCGGGAGCATATGCGCGCGCGCATCAGAGCCGGTGACCGCGACGCGTTCGCCGAGCTCTACGAGGAGTACGCACGGCCGGTCTACAACCACGCCTACCGGCTGACGGGCGATTGGTCGACGGCCGAGGAGACCATGTCCGAGACCTTCCTGGCCGCCTGGCGCACCCGGCACACGGTGGAACCGGAGGGTGAGTCGCTGTTGCCGTGGCTGCTCGGGATCGCCACGAACAAGGCGCGCAACGCGAACCGGGGCAACGGACGCCGGCTGGCCTTCCTGGCCCGCCGGCCGGCTCCGGAACCGGTCGCCGACATCGCGGACGCCACCGCCGGGCATGTGGACGACACCCGGCGGCTCGCCGCCGTCCGGCAGGCGCTGGGCGGCCTGCGCCGCCAGGACCGCGAGGTGCTGGCCCTCTGCGTCTGGTCCGGGCTCGACTACGGCGAGGCCGCCGAGGCGCTGGACATCCCGGTGGGGACCGTGCGATCCCGCCTCTCCCGGGCCCGCGCCCGGCTGCGGCGGCTCACCGACGAGCGGCTCGACACCGCACCGGACGGGCCCGTACGCACCGCCCGCACCGCGCGCCGCGCGGAATCCGTCCGCTCCGGCAGGGAACCCCGGCCCGGCCGCGGAGAGGTAGGAGGCAGGGCCGCGTTCGTGGCCCTGCCCATCCAGGAGGAAGCCCGATGAACGACCGCATCCGCGGCCCCAAGCGGGCCGAACGCGAGGAACTGGCCCGGCTGCTGCCGGCCCCGGCCGAACGGGACCTGCCTCCGGGCCGCCATCTCCACCACAAGGACACACTGATGCGTCTGATCGACCAGGACGGCGTGCGCGCCACCACCCGCCCCCGGCCCCGCCTGCTGCGTCCGGCCATCCTGCTGCCCGCCGCCGGGCTCGCCCTGGGCGGGGTGCTGCTCACCACGCTCGCGGTGACCGGCCGGGACCACGCCCCCGCACCGGCCGTCGCCCCCACCGCTTCCGGAGCCACCGCCCATCGGGGCGCGGCGGTACTGCTGGACCGGATCGCCGCGGTCGCCTCGAAGTCCGGCGACCGCAAGGTCGGCGACGACCAGTTCGTGTACGTCAGAACCTTGCAGACCGAGAACGAGGGCACGTTCGGCGGCCCGGTGAAGCTGACCGAGCCCCGTGAGCGCGAGGTCTGGATCACCCAGGAGTCCGGACCGGTGGTGGACGAGGGGCTGATCCACCAGAACGGCTCGTACGGTCCGATCACGGTCGGCGTTCCGGACGGCGAGGAGCCGGTCGGTTACCCGGCGGGCCTCAACCGGCCGACGTACACCTGGCTGGCGTCGCTGCCGGCCGACCCCGACGCCCTGGGCCGGCGGCTCGCCGCCGAGATCACCGCGGACCAGGACGCGCGCGACACCCCGCCCGAGGACCGCGACCCGGACCAGGACCTCTTCGACACCATCGGCGAGCTGCTGCGGGAGACGCTGATGCCGCCGAGGACCGCGGCCGCCCTCTACAAGGTGGCGGCCGGCATCCCCGGGGTGAGCGTGGACACCGACGCAGTGGACGCGGCCGGCCGGCACGGCATCGGGGTGGCGCGCGACAACACCCGCGCCGGCTGGCGCACCGCCTGGATCTTCGACGCGAAGACGCTGGAGTACCTGGGCGAGCGAAGCTATCTGATCCGGGACACCTCGCTGGGCAGGAAGGGCACCGTGACCAACCGGTCGGCGGTCATGGAACGCGCGGTGGTCGGCGCCCTCCGCGAGAAGCCGTCCACGAAGGCCTGAACCGGTACGCCGCCGGGCCGACGGGCCCGGGGCGTGTTCCGGAAGCGGCGCCGTCCGCCCGGCCATGGGGGCGACGGCCTTGTCCACGGAGGTCGCGAACAGGGCGAAGGACGCCCGGGTGAGGGTGCGCAGCGGCTGCGGAAGGTGGTCGGGCAGGCCGGTGGCCACGACGCCGGGGTTGTATCCGATGGTGCGGACGCGGGTGCCGGGGTGCTCGTACGGGAGTCAGCGGCCGGTGAGGAGGCCGTCCACCAGGGCCTGGAGGCCGGCCCGGTAGGTGTCCTCGGCGGTCAGCGGGGCCCAGCGGTCCGCGAGCCGTGCCAGCCGGGGCAGTTCGCCGGGGTCGAGGGCGCCGAAGACCTGCTCGCGGTAGGTCGCGCGCTCGCTGTCCGCGCGCCGCCGGGCGGCCGTCGCCCGGACCACGATCTCCCCGGCGGTGTAGTACCAGATCGCCCGGTAGCCGTGCACCGCCCCGTCCGGCGGGAGACCGCACTCGACCAGGCCGTCGACGATCTGCTCGACGAACCACAGCGCGCTCGTGGCCAGCAGGTCGTCGGCGGTCAGCACCTCCACGATCCAGGGACAGCCGGCGAGTGCCTCGTGGATGGCGGTGGCGGCGACGACGACCCGCTCCCGGGGCCGCGCGGGCATCTCCGGCCGGCGCAGCGTCCGTGCGGCGTAGTCGTCCAGCAGCAGGACGAGCAGTTCCTCCTTGTCCCGGACGTGGTGGTAGATCGCCATCGGCGTACTGCCGACCTCCGTGGCCAGCCGGCGCATCGTCAGCCGGCCGACGCCTCCCTCGTCCACGATCCGGCGGGCCGTCGCGACGATCTCCTCGCGGGAGATCCGGGGAGGCCGACCCCTGGTCTTGCGCGGTGCGGACGGTTGCGGCATGCCGCCCATCATCCCCCAGCGGTCGACAACGGCGAACCTCGGCGCTATTTTTCTTACATGTATAGAAACTCGCGCGGGCGGCCCGGCGTGGTGCTGGCGGCGGCCGCCGTCGCCCAGTTCGTCGTCGCCCTGGACATGTCCGTGGTCAACGTCGCCTTACCCTCGATCCGTTCGTCGCTGGGGTTCGCGCCGCTCGACCTGTCGTGGGTCGTGCATGTGTACGCGCTCACCTTCGGCGGGTTCCTGCTGCTGGGCGGGCGCGCGTGCGATCTGTACGGCAGGCGGCGGATGTTCGCGCTGGGGCTGATCCTCTTCGGGCTGTGCTCGCTGGCGGGCGGGCTCGCCCAGGAACCGTGGCAGCTGATCGCCGCCCGCGCCGGTCAGGGCCTCGGCGCCGCCGCGGCCGCGCCCGCCGCGCTGGCGATGCTCACCGTCACCTTCGTCGAAGGACCCCGGCGCGTCCGGGCCCTGGGGGTGTGGAGCGCGGTGAACGCCGCGGGCGGCGCGCTGGGCGTACTGGCCGGCGGGCTGCTCACCGAGCACGCCGGCTGGCGCTGGGTGATGTGGGTCAACCTGCCCGTCGTCGCGGTGGCCCTCGCGCTCGTCCCCGCCGGAGTGCCCGCCGAAACGTCACCCGCCCGGCGCGAACGGCTGGACGCGCTGGGCGCCGTCCTGGTGACGGGCGGGATCGGCCTCCTGGTGCTCGGCGTCGTACGCACCGAGACCCTGGGCTGGACCGCGCCGACGACCTGGTCGACGCTCGCCGCCGCAGCGGTGCTGCTGGCCGTGTTCGCGTACGTGGAGACGAGGGTCGCCGCGCCCCTGCTGCGCCTCGGCCTGCTGCGCAGCCGCTGGGTCACCGGCGCGAACGTGCTGGTGTTCCTGGCCGCCGCCGGGCAGTTCACGGCGTTCTACTTCGTGTCCCTGTACATGCAGCAGGTCCTCGGCATGGGGGCGGCGGCGACCGGGATCGCGTTCCTGCCGTTCTCGCTGGGCCTGGTCGCGGGGACGGTCGTCGCCACCCGCCTGACCGCCCGCCGTACGCCCCGCGCGTCCCTGGTGCCCGGGGCCCTGCTCGCCGCCGGGGGCCTGGCGTGGTTCGCCCTGATCAGCCCGGACGGCGGCTTCCTCACCGATGTGCTCGGACCGTCCCTGGTCACCAGCGTCGGCGCCGGGCTGGTGCTGGCCCCGGTCGCCGCCGCCGCGACCACCGGCGTCGCCCCGCACGAGGCCGGTACGGCCGGTGGCCTCATGAACAGCTCGCGCCAGCTCGGCGGCTGTGTCGGGCTGGCCGCCCTGGCGACCGTCGCCGCCCACCGCACCGGCACGGCCACCGGCCCCGCCGCGCTCAACGACGGCTACGCCCTGGGCCTGGCCCTCGCCGCCGGCGTCTTCGTCCTCGCGGCGGCCGTCGCCGTCGCCGTACTCCCCCGCACCCGCACCACCACCCCCGCCCCGCGCCTGACCGCCCCCGCGGACAACCGACTGGAAGGAACCCCCTCATGACGGCCACCACCCTCGACCTGTTCGCCTCGGCCCTGCGCTTCCACCCCGACGGCGGTGTCCGGGCCGCCGAACGGCAGATGACGGACAGCCACGCCGGCGTCTGGCAGATCGCCGCCTTCCGCGTGGAGACCGACGCGGACGTGCACGCCGACCACTGGGAGATGCACCCGGAAGCCGACGAAGCGGTGTGCTGCCTGTCCGGCGGCATCCGCCTCCACCTCCGTCCCGACGCACCCGGCGGAGCGGAGGAAAGGGTGCGCCTGTCGGCGGGCAGCGCCGTGATCGTGCCCCGCGGCCGCTGGCACCGGCTGGAACTGGACGGCCCCAGCGACCTGATGTCGATCACCCTCCGCCGGGGCACCCGGCTGGAGAAGCGCGCGGACACCCGCTGAACCCGCCGCACGAGAAGCAACCGGGGGGCGCTCGACGAGGGCTGGAGAGAGGAGGGTCGAGCGCCCCCGGGAGAGAGGGGCGGGTGCTTGGATGGCGGGGTCCGAGCGGTAGCCGACCCGGGGAGTGGGACGCCGTCATGCGGAAGTCGTACTACGCAGCGCACGTCTACATGATCGTCGGAGTGGTCTCCGGTCTCTTCTACCGGGAGTTCACGAAGCACGAGGACTTTCACGGCGACACGCAGCTGGCGCTCATGCACACGCACCTGCTGGCCCTGGGCATGCTCGTCTTCCTGATCGTGCTCGCCCTGGACAAGGTCTTCGGGCTCTCCGGCTCGAAGCTGTTCACCGCGTTCTTCTGGTTCTACAACCTCGGTCTCGCCCTCTCGACGGCCATGATGGGCGTTCACGGCATCCTGACCGTGCTCGGCCGCGGCGAGGACGAGATCGCCGATGTGGTGCCCCTGACCGCCGGGCTCGGACACATCCTGCTGACGGTCGGGCTGATCCTGCTCTTCGTCCTGCTCGGCAAGCGGGTCGACGCACACGTCCGGCCGGCGGCCGCACCGGGCGAACCGGCCGCGGAGACCGCCACCGCCGCTACGGCTGGAACGTGACCTCCGGGTTGCCGGCGGTCGGGCCGTCGAGCAGCCGCTGCGGTACGCCCTTGAGGTGGAGGTCGAAGAAAGCGCCGGCGTAGTCGCGGGTGATGTCGCCGGACCGGTCGGCGGGCAGCGGGGCCGAGGGGTCGGCGATGCCCAGCTGGGCGGCGAGCAGCGGCAGGTCGGTGAAGGTGAAGTGGCCCGCGCCGGCGACGGTCAGCCACCGCTTCCAGCCGTCGAGGCGCTTCCAGTCCCGGTCCCACGTGGGGTCGAAGGTCCCGCCGGACGCGTGGTCGGCCTCGGTGCCGAGCATCAGGAACGGGCGGCCGCGCAGCCCGGCGGCGGGGACCGGGTCGAAGAAGGTGCCGTCCATGTTCACCCCCGCGCGCACGCGCCGGTCGGCGGCCATCGTGGACGCGGCGGAGTCGCCGCCGATGGAGTGCCCGGCCATGCCGACGCGCCGCCCGTCGATCATCGAGGCGTACCGCCAGGCGGGGTGAGGGCCGGTCAGCCGGTCCAGCAGGAACGACACGTCCGCCGCCCGCCCCCGTGCGACCTCCGCCAGGCCCGCCTCCCCGGTCCGCTCCACGTAGTCGCAGGCGGCACAGGGCAGGACGCGTCCGCCGGGGAAGACGGTGGCGGTGGACTCGTGGGCGTGGTCCACGGCCGCGACGACGTACCCCCGGGCGGCCAGGTCGGTGGCGAGGGCGGTCAGCGTGAAGCGGCTCTGCCCGAAGCCGGGCGACAGGACGACGAGCGGGTACCGCCCGCGTGCGGGGGCCGCCCCGGTACGGGCGTACGTCTCGGTCGCCCCGACCGCCTCCGGCGCGACGAGCCCGCCGAGCCCCCGCGATTCCAGGAGGAGTTGCGCCTCCCGGGTGCTCATGTACGGGGCGGGCACCCCGCTTCCGGCGCGCGCCGGGTAGAACACGGACACCAGCAGCTCCCGCGCGCCGGCCTCCGGCGCGTACGGGTCGGCCCGGCCGGTGTCCCGCAGGTGCAGGGTGCTCCGGCCGACCGCGTACGGCCCGCGCGGCGCGGGCAGCCGCAGCTGCGGCGCGGTGACGGAGGCGGCGGACGCGGACGCGGACCGGTCCGCTGGAGCGGAGGGCGGCGCGGCGACGGCGGGCGTGACGGCGGTGGCCCCGAGGGCCAGGACGAGGAGTGACGCGGCGATGCCGCGCTGACGGGTTCTCATGATCCCGCACGCTATGACCGCCCCCACCTCCCCGACGTCCGCCCCGGGTACGCCTTCCGGTACCTCCGGGGTCGCACGGGCGGAGGGCGGGTCGTACCAGGGGCCTACCGCGCTCCGGCGTACGCCAAGTCGGCGCCGGTCGCGCCCGGTTCGGTCGTGCCCCGGCGCCACTCCCGTCGTTAGCACGGCAACGGGGAGGGCGCGGACAGCTCCAGGCCGTCAGCAGGGCGCCCCCTGCCACCGCTCGTCACCGACGTTCGAAAGGGAGCACTGCTGATGAAACGATTCACCTCCTCTCCTCACCGGCCCCGGGCGGCGCGCGGACCGGGCCGCGCCTGGGCCCTGTTCGTGGCGACCCTGCTCGCCGTGGCGGGCACGCAGTTCACGCTCGCGCCGGCGTACGCGGTCTCCCACATCAGCGTCTCGTCCACCACGGTGGCCGCCGGGGAGACCCTGACCATCGACTTCAACGGCACCGCGGACACCCCCAGGACCGGTGCCGGTGAGAACTTCTACGCCGGTTCCACGAACCTCGGCTCCCTCGACGCGTTCACGACCATCGAGTCGTGCAGCGGGAACACCGCGCCCTGCGCCGAGGTGCGGGGGCTCGGTCCGCGGGTGCCGCTCGGTGATCTGGCCGGCGGGGAGGCGTTCAGCGGCTCGATCACGCTGCGCATCGCCCCGGAGACCCCTGCCGGAACGTTTGTCCTGCGCTACCAGCTCTACGCCGACGGCGGCGAGGCCACCGCGAACGGACCCACCATCACGATCACCAACCCGCCCACCGAGGCGGACCTGAGCATCGGCCTGAACGCCCAGCCGCGCGTCGGCATCCTGGCGCCCTACCTCTCGTACACCCTCCGCACCCACAACAACGGCCCCGACGCGGCCACCTCGGCGACGGTGACCGCGACGCTCCCGGCGGGGAGGACGGCCACGAACCTCTCCCCCGGCTGCACCGCCGCGCCGGGCACGGTCACGTGCGTCTACGCGGACCTGGCCGACAGCAGCGACGCGGTCTCGACGTTCCGCATTCCGATCGGCGTCCTGGACATCGGCCCCGTCCACGTCACCGCCGTCCGCACGTCGTCGTCGCCGAGCGACCCGAACGCGGCCGACGACCAGGACAGCGCCACGTGCACGACCCTCTCCATCGCCCTGGCCGGCTGCGCCTGACGCGACCCCGCGACGGCGTACGGCCCCCCGGGGCCGTACGCCTCAGATCCGGGAGTTGCGCAGCGACTGCCACGCCGCGCCCGCCAGGGCACGGGTCGCCCTCGGCACCGACAGGTGCTCGTGCTCGCGGTAGAGGGACCAGTTGTACTTGACCAGGGACATCTTGTTCGAGGACAGCGAGGTCGCCTGGCCGGCCCGGTACACGGCGAGCGGTTCGGCCAGGCCGCGGGCGTCCGCGCCGTCGCGCATGATCGACAGCCACAGCGCGTAGTCCTGGCGCTTGCGCATCTCCGGCATCAGCCGGGTGCCCAGGACGTTGCGGTCGTACATGGCGGTGAGCGCGCCGATGTAGTCGCGGCGCAGCATCGCGCGGTAGTCGACGTGGGCGCGGGCGCGGATCACCCGCCCGTTGGGCACCCAGTCGACGCTCTCGCCCGCGTGGTCGGCGTCCATCTTGTAGTAGCTGGTGAACGTCAGCGGGGCGGTGCCCTCGGCGGCGAAGGCGAGCTGCTTCTCCGTCTTCTCCGGCAGCCACATGTCGTCGGAGTCGAGGAACGCGACGTAGTCGCCGCGGGCCCGCTCCATCGCGAGGTTGCGGGCCCGGCCCGCGCCGCCTCGCTCGGGCGCAGTCTGCGGCAGTACGCGTTCGTCCTGCGCGGCGAACTCGCGCAGCAGCTCCATCGACTCGTCGGAGGACTGGTCGTCGGTCATCAGCAGCTCCACGTCGGTGTGCGTCTGGGTGAGCACCGACCGGACGGCCGCGCCGAGGGTGGCCGCCGAGTTGTAGACGGGCATCACGACAGACACCAGGGGCACAGCGCTTCTCCTTGCGTGATCAGGGACAACGGTTCATTCAAGCATCACGCCGGCGGGCGCCGTCGCCTAGCCTGCTCGGCATGGGCGAAGCCACCGCGCGGCCGGGCCGCGACGACAGTCCCGAGGAGTCCCGGCGGGAGCGGCTGCGCCGCACGTTCGACGAGGACGCGGAGTTGTACGACCGGGCCCGGCCCGGCTATCCGGAGGTGCTGTACGACGATCTCGCGGCGTTCGCCGGGGTCCGTCCCGGCGCCCGGGTGCTGGAGATCGGGTGCGGGACCGGGCAGGCCACGGTGCCGCTGGCCGGGCGGGGGTGCCGGGTGACGGCCGTCGAGGCGGGGCCGGCCATGGCCGCGGTCGCCCGGCGCAGGCTGGCCGGCGCGCCGGACGCGGAGGTGGTGACGGCGGCGTTCGAGGAGTGGCCGCTGCCGGCGGAACCGTTCGACGCGGTGCTCGCGGCCACCTCGTTCCACTGGGTCGATCCGGTGGTACGCGTGCCGAAGGCCGCCGACGCCCTGCGGCCGGGCGGGGCGCTCGCCGTGGTGCGCACGCAGCACGTGGCGGGCGGCACGGAGGGGTTCTTCGTGGAGGTCCAGCGCTGCTACGAGCGGTTCGACCCGCGGACCCGTCCCGGTACGCGGCCGCCCGCCGCCGCCGACGTCGGCAACGCCGACCACGCGGAGGAGGTGGCCCGCAGCGGGCGCTTCGGCCCCACCGTCTTCCGCCGTCACGAGCGGGACCTGACGTACTCCACGGCGGAGTACCTGGACGTGCTCCGCACGTACTCGGGCCACCGGGCGCTCCCGGAGGCCGCCCGGCGCGGTCTGCTGGCGGCCGTCGGGGAGCTGATCGACGGGCGGTACGAGGGCCGGGTGACCAAGCGGTACCTGATCGAGCTGGGGATCTCGCGCAGGCGGTGACCGGCTACTCGCTCACCCCGACGATCCCCCAGCCCCGCCGGGCCGCCTCCGCCAGGACGCGGCCCCAGCCGGTGAGGAGGCGTACGAAGGAGTCGAAGTCGGGTATCCAGCCCTGCGGCCGGGCGGCGTACCGGTCGAAGGGGGCGCGCAGCGCGTCGAGCCGGGGGCGCAGGCGCTCCCAGATGGCGAGCAGTTCCCGTACACGCTGCGGGGCGCACACCACGAGGAGGCCGTAGGAAACCTCGGGGTCGTGGGTGAAGAACGCGCGGTCCTCGTTCTCCTTCTCGTCCTCGAAGCCGGGTCCGGGCCAGGTCAGCCCGCCCAGCAGGGCGTCCAGTTCCGCGCGCAGGGCCGGGTCGGCGTGGTCGCGTACCTTCTCCCACGCCTCCCCCGCCCAGAAGTGCGGCCCGAACGAGCCGAGGGTGCCGGGGAATTCGTAGACGCCGAAGTACGCGCCGTGCGGCCCGCGCGGCCACTCCCAGCCGCCGTCGGCCGCCGGGGCGTCCCGGTCCCAGAGCCCCGTCTCGTCGTCGTACCAGGCGTCCCGCAGCCGGGGCAGCCGCTCCCGCGCGGGCAGCTCGCCCAGCCACGACCAGTCGGCGATCAGCGTGGTGAGGTCGAGGCCCATGGCGCGAGCCTATCGGCCGGGTCCGGCGCGTCGGGCGCCGTCCGGCGAGGTCAGGCGGGCGAGGACCACGCCGCCGGCGATCACGGCGAGCGCGGCCACCCTGCCGCTCTGCGGGTGACCGCCGGGTGGCGTCAACCCGGACCGCCGGCAACTGCGCGATAGATCTGACGATTTACCCCGATCGGGGACGATCGGCCCGATTCACCGCTCCGGCGGCCTTGCCGGATGGATGATCACTGGCGAGGTATCCCGCCCCGGAGGAGCCGACCGGCGCCGGGGCGCCCTTCCCCCACCCTGGAGCAAACATGCGACACCGTGTGTCACGCCTGCGCACGCGCGCCCTGGCCGTCGGGCTCGCCCTGGCGGCGTCCGCGCTGCTGCCCTCCGGTTCCGCCGGTGCGGCCGACTCGTACGAGTGGGCCGCGCTGGGTGACTCGTACACCGCCGGCGTCTTCGTCGGAGCCCCGCAGCCGCCGCTCGGCGACGCCTCGCGGGACGGCTGCGACCGCACCGAGAACGCCTATCCGGACGTCGTGGAACGCGAGTTGGCCGAGTTCCCGCCGGGCAAGCCCGTCAACCTGACGAATGTGAGCTGCGGCGGCGCCGTGATCTCCGACATCGCCACGACCCGGCAGGTCCCGATCAGCCCGGTGCGGCCGCCCGAGGGCGGCTGGCCGGCGGTGGACACCCAGATCCAGCGGGCCGGCCTCGGCGAGGGGACGGACGTCGTCACCATCGGCGTCGGCGGCAACAGCCTGCCGTTCGCCGGCATCCTGACCACCTGCCTGGAGAAGGGCACGGTCGGGCAGTCCTGCCGCGACTACTTCACCGACCCGCCCGAGGGCGAGGAGAGCATCGCGGACAAGCTCGCCCGGGTCCGGGACGAGTACATCGAGATGCTCGCCCGGGTGCACCAGGCCGCGCCCAACGCCCGGGTCCTCACGGTCGGCTATCCGGCCGTCCTGCCCGAGGACAGCGGCGACTGCAACCGGCTGTCCTTCACCGAGCTGAGCCTGATCACCCACGCCGACGTCGACTGGCTCCGCGACGACGTCCTCAAGCCGTTGAACAGGACGATCCAGCAGGTGAGCGACTTCTTCGGCGACCGTTACGTGGACGTCTACTCCTCCAGCGAGGGGCATGACGTCTGCCAGCCGGCGGACACGAAGTGGGTCGAGGGCATCTGCGGCGACGCTGCGGACTTCTGGCCGGCGAAGGTCCCCGGCGTCCCGCTGAACTGCGGTCTCATCGACAAGAAGCTCACCCTGGTCCACCCCAACGCCGAGGGCCACGCCAACACGGCGGCCCACGTCGAGCGGGCCATCCGCATCGCCCTCCTCGAACGCTGATCGGTTCGCGGCCGGCGTTCGAGGAGGGGCGGCGCCCGGCGGGCCGGGCGCCGCCGGGCGGTCAGTCGTCGAGGGCGTCCATGACCTTGCCGAGGTCGACGAACTTGAAGTTGGTCGCGTCCCGCTCGCCGTCGCCGTCGTGCCCGTCCTGGACGACGAGGAGGCCGTTGGGGTACTTGGAGCCGAGCGGGGCGTTGAGGACGGCGGCGCCGTCGCACTCCTCGGAGCCGTCGAGGGTGTCGTTCGCGGCGGCGACCCGGAAGCCGCCCTCGTACTCGTTGTCGTCCTCCAGCTCGCGGTCGTAGGCGGCGAAGGTGTTGTCACCCTGGCTGGAGGCGAGGATGTAGCCGTCGCCGTCGGACTCGGTGAGCAGCGTCAGGCCCTCCACGTCCGCGGAGATCTTCGTGCCGCCGAAGCCGGGGTCGGCGCCGGGGGTGCACTCCTCGGTCTCCTCGTCGTAGACGCCCGGCACGCCGTACTCGCGCACCTTGTCGATCAGCTCGGGCGTGCCGGTGAGGTCGGCGCGCATCCGCCAGACGCCGATGTCCTCCTGGCCGGCGTAGAGCATGCCGTTGGCCGGGTCGACGACCATGCCCTCGACCTGGGGCAGTTCGCCGGGATCGCCGCAGGGGGACCACTGGGTGCCGTTGGGCATCCGGAAGGAGGAGGGCAGGTCGAGGGTGCGGACCTTGCGGTAGGTGACCTTGCCGTCCGCGGCCGGCAGCAGCTCCAGGAGGGCGAGGGTGGTGTGCTCGCGGCGGCTGACCAGGGCGTAGGACTTCCCGGTCGCCGGGTTCGTCCAGGTCGCCAGGCCGTACGCGGTCTGCTGGTCGTTGATCTCGGCCTGGTCCCGGGAGAACACGGGCGGCACGGCGGGGTCGGTCACGTCGGTCAGCGGGCCGCCGGTCCGGTCGCGGTCGATGCGGTAGAAGCGCAGCCGGTCCTGGCCCCGGTCACTGGTGACGGCCAGGTCGCTCTTGCCCGAGGTGAGCCGGAGGCCGTGGACGAGGTCCACGTTGTTGAAGCGGCCGGGGGCGTCGTCCTCCCCGGCGGCGGAGGGCGCGGCGATCGACTGCACCAGTCGCGCGTCCAGGTCGTAGACCCGCAGGCCGCCCTCCTTGGCGGTGGCGACGACGAGGCTGCGGCCGGGCGCCGCGGCGTTGCGCCAGATCGCCGGGTCGTCCGCGTCGGCGTTGCCGCCTTCGTCGTCGTCGTACAGCGCCGGCGTCTCCGCACGCGGGGTCACGGCGGGCAGGGCGTCGGCGTACGGACGGTGCCGGGCCTCGGCGGGCACGGCCAGTGCGACTGCCGCAAAAGCCGTGGTCGCGGTCAGCACAGTGGTCCGGACGAGGGCGGAGCGATTCACGCAGGTCTCCTCAGCAGGGGGTTGATCGACCTGCGAGAGCCTGGCCCCGCGGGGTGTCCGTACGGCAGCCGCGACGCGACGGGTAACAACCCGCCCAGGTGTACGCACGATGAACGAACACACGGCTGGCGAAACGGAGGCCGCCGAGAGGGGCACACAGGTACACCCGGCCCACCACTATTTCAGTCGGGGACCACGGCCTCGTCGCCCCCTTCGCCCCGACGGGGCCGCCGGGGCGTGGGCGCTTCCTTCGTGCGGCGGGTTACCGGGCCGTGACGACCCGGTAGCTCAGCTTGGTCTCGGGGAGGTTGCTCTGGGTCAGGGTGCCGCTGGCCCAGGCGTTGCCCGTGCAGTCGGCGCCGGAGTAGAGGAGGACCGACGCGGAGCCGTTGGCGATCTGGATCGAGCGGACCGGCTCGGCGGTGGTGTGGCACGTGCCGAGGTCGCCGAGGTCGGGGTTGAGGACGGCGCCCGTGCCGTTGGTGCCCGTGTAGAGGGCGGCGCCCGGCTGCAGGGAGGGCCACGCGGCGGCGTTCGCGGTGCCGGTGCCGAGGACGGCGAGACCGGCCAGCGCGGCTGTGGTGGTCGCCGTTGCGGCGATGGTGCGGAGGTTTGCGTTGCGGGGGAGCATACGACCGCCTTCTCGATACGGGTACGGATACCGCCCGCGATCATTGCACGCTCAACCATTCTTGGGCAGGGGGCCCACCCACCCCGGCACCCAGGTCTCCGCCGGGTCCGCCGGGCTCGCCGTGGTCGACAGGTAGGCGCGCAGCGTGCGCAGCGCCGGGTGCGGGTTGTCGCGGCGGTGGAGGAGGAAGTGGGGGTAGACGGGCGTCGGTCCGGTCACCGGAATGCGGCGCAACCCGTGGCCGGCGGGCCAGATGAGGCGGGAGTGCTCGCCCATGAAGGTCGCCAGGGCCGGGGTGTCCGCGAGGGTGTCCAACAGCGCGTCCGAGCCGAAGTTGGGGCCGGTCGCCTCGATGGTGAGCCCGAACTCCGCGACCAGGTCGTCGTAGTAGGCGCCCCACTCGGTGCCGGGGGCGACGCCGGGCATCCAGATGCGGTGCCCGACGAGTCCGGCGAGGGTCACCGACGGCGCGTCGGCCAGCGCGTGGGCCGGGCCGGTGAGGAGTTGGAGGGGTTCGTCGAGGACGCGGGTGGCCTCGATGTCCTCGGGCAGCGGCCGGCCGGGCGCGGCGACCGCCCGGAAGGTGGCGTCGAGTTCGCCGGAGCGGAGGGCGGCCATCGCCGCGTCGATGCCGGGCAGCATCAGCACGTCCAGTTCGACCTCGGGGTGCGCGCGGTGGAAGCCGCGCATCGCGCCCGACTGCGCGCTGCGCGAGGTGAGCACGTCCACGCGCAGCGGACGGCGGCCGGGGCGTACGGAGGCGGCCGCCCGCTCGGCCGCGCGCAGCAGTTCGCGCGCGTGGGGCAGGAACGCCCGGCCGTCGATCGTGAGCTGCGCTCCTCGCGGCGCCCGAACGAACAGCCGCACCCCCAGGGCCTGTTCGAGCGCGGCGATCCGCTTGGACACGGCCTGCTGGGTGACCGCCAGGTCGACGGCCGCCTTCTGGAACTGTCCCGCTTCGGCGACGGCGACGAAGGTGCGTACGGCTTGAAGGTCCACGCCGGCCACCTTAGGGAGCGCCGGCCGGGAGCGCCGTGCAGGTGCGCCGAGCCGCCTCTCCCGGCCGCCTGACTTTTCCTCCGGTTGTCCGGGCCGGACCCGCGTGCGCGGGCCATACTGGGAGGCCGTGCCGGCCGAGGAGAGGGGCTCCGTGGAACCCGTACTGGTGATCGCGAGCGCCCTGGCGGCAGGGGCCGGCGTCGGCGCGAGCAACGTGGCGTCCGCCGCCGTGCAGGACTCCTACGCCGCCCTGCGGGACGCGGTGCGGCGGCGGTTCTCGGGCCGCCGGGACGCGGAGGAGGCGCTCGCCGGCCACGAGGAGGACCCGGAGACCTGGCAGGACCGGCTGACGGCCTGCCTCGCGGAGGCGGGTGCCGCCGAGGACGCCGAACTGCTCGCCGCCGCCGAGGACGTGCTGCGGCTGGCCGGGCGCGGGTCCGGGGAGGCCGGGCGGACCGTGGTGGACCTGCGCGACGCCAGAGGCGTGCAGGTCGGGGACGGGAACGTCCAGCACAACACCTTCTGACCGCCCGCCGCGACCCACGACGAGACAGAACGATCCAGACGACTTCTGACACCACGTGAACAGGGATACGGATACGGGGCACGGCGACCGCTTCGAGCTGCCCCATGCGCGCGGGGTGCAGTTCGGCCACGGCAACGTCCAGCACAACACGTACCTCCTGTCCGCCCCCGAAGTGGCCTGGCCGCACCAGGTCGGAGTGGTGCCGCTGCCCGCGGACTGCTTCCAGGCCCGCCCCGATGCCCCCGCCGACGCCTCGGTGACGACCCATGTGCTGACCGGGATGGGGGGCGTGGGCAAGACGCAGTGGGCCGCCCAGTGGGCGCGGCGCGCGCAGGCGTCCGGCGAACTGGACCTGCTGGTGTGGGTGCCGGCCGCCACCCGCCAGGCGGTCGTCGCGGTCTACGCGGAGGCCGCGATGGACGTGTGCCCGGGGCGGGTCGCCGACGCCGACCAGGCGGCGGCCCGGTTCGTGGCCTGGCTGGGGCGCACCGACCGCCGCTGGATGGTGGTCCTGGACGATGTGACCGCCCCCGGCGACCTGCGGGACCTGTGGCCTCCCGTACGTCCCGGCGGGACGGTGGTGGTGACGACCCGTCGGCGGGACGCCGCGCTCGCCGGGCCCGGTCGGCGGCTGGTGGAGACCGAGCTGTTCGGCCCGGACGAGGCGGTCGGCTATCTGGGCCGCCGCCTCGGCGGCGACCCCCGGCTGCTGGACGGGGCGCGGGAGCTGGTGCACGAACTGGGGCTGCTGCCGCTGGCGCTGGCCCAGGCGGGCGCGTACATGCTGGACCAGGGCATGAGCTGCCGCGTCTACCGGGCCAGGCTCGCCGACCGGGCGCGCCGACTGGACGGACTGCTGCCCGAGAGCGGCGCCCTCCCGGACGAGCAGCGGCAGACCCTCGCCGTGGTGTGGTCGCTGTCCGTCGAACTCGCGGACCGGCTCCACCCGGCCGGGCTGGCCCGCCCGGCGCTGGAGCTGTCCAGTGTGCTCAGCTCCCAGGGCATTCCGGCCGCGCTGTACACCAGCGCCCCGGCCCGCGCGTTCCTGGCCGGGGCCCGCGCAGAGCAGGGTGGTCCGTACGCGCACGTGGACGAGGACGACGCGCGCGGGGCGGTCCGCTGCCTCCACCGCCTCAGCCTGGTGAGCGCCGCCCCGGACGACGGGCCCGTCCGGCTGCACCGGCTCGTCCAGCGGGCCGCGCGCGAGCAGTTGCCGCCGGGCCGGTTCGCAGAGGTGGTCCGCGTGGCCGCCGACGCCCTGGCCGCGTGCTGGCCGGAGGTGGAGCGGGAGTTCGCGGTCGGCCAGACGCTGCGGACGAACGCGGAGGCGCTGTACGAGCTGGGCGAGGACGAGCTGTGGGCGGCGGGCGATGTGCACGACGTGGTGCTCCGGGCGGGCCAGAGCCTCGCCGCCGCCGGGCTGCTCCGGGCGACGATGGCCCACTACCGGCGGATCGCCGCGACCGCCGAGGCCCGCCTCGGCCCCCACCACACCCGCACCCTGGCGGCGCGCAGCAACGCCGTACGCTTCCTCGCCCTGACCGGGGACACCGCGGGGGCGGTACGCGCGTACGAGGATCTGCTCGCCGACAAGCTGCGTCTGTTCGGGCCCGACCACCCCACTGTCCTGTTCGCGCGCAAGGACGTCGCCGAGGCCCTGGCGCAGGGCGGGGACAGCGCCGGGGCGCTGGAGCTGTACGCCGACGTGCTGGCCGAGCACGTACGGGTGCTCGGACCCGTGCACCCCGACACCCTCGACGTCCGGCTGGCGACGGCGAAGCTGTGGAAGGAGCGGGGCTACGAGAGCCGGGCGCGGGCGGAGTGCGAGGCGCTGTACGGGGACGTGGCCCGGGTGCTGGGGCCCGGCCACAAGAAGACCCTGCACCTGCGCGGCCTGCTCGCGGAGCTGCGGGGCCGGGCGGGCGATCCGGCGGGGGCCGTCGCGGCGTACGAGACGCTGCTCGGCGACTGTCTGCGCGCCCTGGGCCCCGACCACTACGACACCCTGGACACCCGCTACCAGCTGGCCGTCTGGCGCGCGAACGCCGGGAACCCGGCTGCGGGCGTCGCCGAGCTGGAAGCCCTGCTCACGGACGGCACGCGGGTGTTCGGCCCGCACCATCTGGAGGTCTCCTCCATTCGCTTCACGCTCTCCCTGATGCGGAACGAGGCGGGTGACGCGATGCACGCGCCGACGGGGATGGGCCAGTCCGTCGAGGGTCTGGAGGCGACTCTGGGCCCCGGTCATCCGCTGGTCCTCGCCAACCGGGCCCTGGCCGCCGCCTGGCACCAGGCGATGCTGGAGAGCGACCCGGTCGCCGCCGCGGCCTCCCTGGCGGAGCTGGTCGCCGCGTCGCGGGCGGCGTCGGCCCCCGAGGACCAGATCCTGGACGTGCGCGTCATGCTGGCCGAGCTGCACGGCGTGACGGGCGATCCGGCGGGCACCGCCGAGGAGTTCGGCGTCCTGGTCGCCGACTGCCTGCGCCTGTTCGGGCCCGACCACGCCCGTACGCTCGCCGTGCGCGCGAGCGCCGCCGAGTGGCAGGGTCTGGCGGGTGAGTACCGGCGGGCCCTCGCCGACCTCGGCGCGGTGCGCGCGGACGCCGTCCGCCTGCTGGGGCCCGAGCACCCCGAGACCCTGCGCATCAGCCGCATGCTGGCGAGCCTGCGGCACGACGCGGGCGACCAGGAGGCGGCGATCGCCCTGTACGAGGAGGTGCTGGACGTACGCCGGCGCGTGCTCGGCGCGGACCATCCCGAGACCCTCCGGCTGCGCTCCGTGCTGGCCGAACTGCGGAGCGAGGACCCCGGGGCCGAGCCGGACGGGATGCTTCCCGAGTACGAGGAGCTGCTGGCCAGCCATGTGCGGGTGCTGGGCCCCGACCATCCCCGGACGCTCGATGTGCGCAGCCAGGTCATCGTCCTGCGGAGCGAGGCGGGCGACGCGGCCGGCGCGGTGGTCGCGTACGAGGAACTGCTGGGCGACTACCGGCGGCTGATGGGCCACGAGCACGTGGAGATGCTCGCTCCGCGCGTCACCTACGGCGACCTCCTCGCGAAGGCGGGGGACCACGCCCGGGCGGCCGCCGCGTACGAGGACATCCTGTCCGCCGCCGTCCGGATCTGGGGCCCCGACCACGTGGGGACGTTCATGCTGCGCGGCTGTCTGGCCGAGGCGCGCGGCCACGTGGACGGCGATCCGGAAGCGGCGGTCCCGGCCTTCGAGAACCTGCTCGCCGACTGTGTGCGGGCGCTGGGCCGCGACTCCTCCGTCACCTCGGCGGTGCACGCCTTCCTCGTCCGCCTGCGCAGGACGGGCGATGTGGCCGGGCCGGACGCGGCGGTGGAACACGGGGGCGGGGACGGGGGCCAGGAGTCGTTCGAAACCCTGCTGCGCAGCCACTCCCTGGCTGCCCGGTCCCGGCTCGCGGCGGAGCTGACCTGACCGCGCCGCCCGCCCCCGCGTACAACCACTGGTTGTCCCGGACCGCCCTATGGGTTGTTTGACCTGCCGGTATCCCGCCGGATTGGCTCACCCCGACACGGACGGGTTGTTCGGCCGAGGGTGCGAGGAGCGCGCTGCGCATGGTGGGCGGGAGACGGCTGGGGCGGCGTTTCGGGTGGCTGTGGGCGTCGTACGCGGTGGGCGCGTACGGGTCGGGGCTGGGGTTCGGGGCGCTGCCGCTGATCGCGGTCCTGGTGCTGGACGCCGGGCCGGCCGAGGTGTCGGCGCTGTCCGCCGCAGGGCCGGCGGTGGGGGCGCTGATCGCGGTGCCGCTCGCGCCGTGGGTGGAGTTCCGGCGCAAGCGGCCGGTGATGATCGGGATGGACCTGGTCCGGTTCGGGGCCATGGCGTCGGTGCCGGTGGCGTACGCCTTCGGGGTGCTGGGCTTCGTCCAGCTGCTGGTGGTCTCGGCGGTGATCGCGGCGGCGAAGATCGCGTTCGGCGCGGCGAGCGGCGCGTTCCTGAAGGCGCTCGTACGGCCACGCGACCTGCTCGTCGCCAACGCCCGCTTCGAGTCGACGAACTGGAGCTCCATCGCGGTGGGCCCGCCCCTGGGCGGTGCGGCGATCGGGGTCTTCGGGCCGGTCACCACCGTGCTGGCCGACGCCTTCAGCTATCTGCTCTCCGCGCTCGCCCTCACCGCGATCGGGGGCAGGGAGGCGGCGCCGGAACCGGCCGGGGAGAGCCCGCTGCGCGCGGGGGCGCTGCTGGCCGGCTGGCGGCACATCCTGGGTCATCCGGTACTACGGGCGCTCTACCTCAACCAGGTGCTCGTCGCCGGTCTGATCATGGCCACCGAACCGCTGCTCGCCGTCCTCCTGCTGCGCGAACTCGGCTTCCCGCCCTGGCAGTACGGCCTCGCCTTCGCCGCGCCGTGCCTCGGCGGGCTCGTCGGCTCCCGGCTGGCCCGCCGGGTCGTCGCCCGGCACGGCCGCGACCGGGTCTTCCGGGTGGTGGGGACGCTGCGCGCGGTCTGGCTGATCGGCCTGGTCCTCGTAGGGCCGGGGGTCGCCGGGCTGGTCACGGTGATGGCGGTCGAGCTGGCCATCGTCGTCAGCATGAGCCTGTACGGGCCGGTGCTGTCCACGTACCGGCTGGAACACACGCCCCAGCACCTCGTGACTCGCACGCTGACGGCCTGGTCGATCGGCCAGCAGGCGGCCGTCGCCGTTCTCACCGCACTCGCCGGGCTGCTCGCCGGCGTCACCGGTCCGCGCCCGGCCCTGGCGGTCGCCGGACTGCTCATCCTGGCCACCCCGCTGCTGCTCCCCCGGAAACGGCGGACACCGCGGCCCGCGCCGGAATCGTCCGGGCGGGCCGCGGGTGGGGTCAGGCCGTGAGGACCTCCGTGTTCTGGCCGGCGCTCAGCAGCCAGCGCCCGTCCGGCTCCCTGCTCATCACGTACAGCGGGGCTCCCTCGCTCTCGCCGTCCGGGAACACGTAGCGCTGGCGGACCTTGACCGCCGCCACGTCCGGGCGGATGAAGACGACGTGCGCCACCTCGTAGGTGACCTCGCCGTCCCACTGGGACGCCGGCAGGACCTCGCGGGTGAACGCGGAGATCGCGTCGAGGCCGATGAGGACCTTGCCGTGCGCCGTCGTCCAGATGGCGTCGGGGCGGAAGAGGGACAGGAACGCGTCGGGGTCCTTGCGCCTCTGGGAGCGCTCGACGGTGGCGACGACCTGGTGCATAGCTTCGATGTCCGCGGCGTGGGCCGCTGATTCGGTGTCCATGCCGGGAATCCTGCGACCTCAAGTCCGCTTGGGGTCAAGCCCGCCGCGAACGTCCCGCCGCTCAGGCCGATTCAAGCACCGGACGGACCTCCACCGTCTCCGGGGTGGGCAGGCTCCGGGCCAGTTCCACGGCCTCCGCACGGTCGGCGACCTCCACGAGGAACCAGCCGCCGAGGGTCTCCTCGCCGGGCAGCGCGGGCCCGTCGCTCACCGTCGTCGTCCCGTCGGCCGTCGTGCGTACGGTCGCGGGCGCGAGGCGCTCGGTCTCCAGGGCCTCACCGCCGACGAGCTTCCCCGCTGCCGCGAGGCCGCCGATCCAGCCTTCGTACTCCTTGCGGTACGCGGCCCGGTCGGCCTCGATCCGGCGGCGCGACGCGTCCGTCTCGAAGATCACAAGGGCGAATTTCATGGCACATCCTCTCTCCGGCCGCCGTACGGGCGACCGCTGTGGGTGAAGGGGGGTCGGTGTAAGGGCCGTGGGGTCGGGGCCGGTTACGGCGTCGATGCCTCGGCCGGGGCCGGCTCGGCCGCGCGCTGCGGGGCGGGCGGGTTCTGCGCCGGTGCGGACCTCGTCAGCCAGAGGCCGGTGAGCACGGCGGTGGCCAGGGTGAGGACACCGGCCGCGGTGAACGCGGTGTCCAGGCCGCTCCCGAAGGAGGCGCCGCCGGACTGGCGGGCGCGGACGACGGCGCCGAGCACCGCGACCCCGAGCACCGCGCCGATCTGCCGGGTGGTGCTGCTGATGCCCGACGCGAGACCGCCCTCCTGCGGGGCGGCGGCCTGGATGGCGGCGCCCGTCAGCGGGGACATCGTCAGGGCGAAGCCGGTACCGGCGAGCGCCAGGCGCCACCACACGTTCCCGTACCCCGTGTCGGCGTGCACCGCGCCGAGCGCCACCAGGCCCAGCCCCGCCAGGACCAGCCCGGCGGTGACCACAGGGCGGAAGCCGTACCGGGCGGCGAGCCGGCCCGCGTACGGGCTGACGACCACCATCGCGAGCGAGAGCGGCAGGGTGCGCACCCCGGCCTCCAGGAGCGAGCTGCCCTGGACGTACACGAAGAACTGGGAGAAGAAGAACGACGACCCCATGAGCGCGAACCCGACCACCACCATCGCGGTGTTGGAGACGGTGAACAGGCGCTCCCGGAACAGCCGCAGCGGCAGCATCGGCGCGGTCCTGCGCGCCTCGACGGCCAGGAACGCGGCGAGCAGGGCCGCCCCGGCGGCGAACCCGCGCAGGATCGGCGGGGAGGTCCAGCCGCGGGCGCCGCCCTCGATCAGCGCGTAGGTCAGCGTCCCCACCGCCAGGACGGACAGCACCGTTCCGGGTACGTCGATCGCGGGCGCGCCGGGGTTGCGGCTCTCGTCGAGGCCGCGCAGCCCGGCCAGCAGCAGGACCGCGCCGATGGGCACGTTGACCAGGAAGACGGCGGGCCAGCCGAAGGCGTCGGTCAGCACGCCCCCGGCCACCGGGCCTGCCGCCAGGCCGACTCCGCTCAGCCCGGCCCACAGTCCGATCGCCCTCACCCGGTCCTGCGGCACGGGATGGGCGGCGGCGAGCAGGGCGAGCGAGGCGGGGCTCAGCGCGGCGGCTCCGATGCCCTGGAGCGCCCGGCCGGCGACCAGCCACCCGAGCGAAGGGGCGAGGGCGCACAGCGCCGAGGCGGCGGTGAACACCACCACGCCGGTCAGGAAGACCCGCTTGCGGCCGAACCGGTCGGCGAACACACCACCGGACAGCAGCAGCATCGCGACGAGCAGCACATAGGCGTCGACGATCCACTGCAGGCCGGTCAGCCCGGTGTTCAGGCGGTGCTGCATGTCGGGCAGCGCGGCGCCGACGATCGTGTTGTCGAGCAGGACCATGAACTGGCCCAGGCAGGTCACCGTGAGCAGCACGCCCCGGCGGGGGCGGCGGCTCGCGGCCGCAGACGAGGCTGCCAAAAGGAGTTCCTCTCCGTCAGAACGTTAACGCAGTTGTTGGCTGCGTTAGTGGACTGTACGGAAGGATGCTCGTAAACGCAAGCCTTGACTGCGTTAAGGTGGGGGCATGAGTGAGAAGGAGCCGGCCCGGCGGCCGGGCGGGCGCAGTGCGCGCGTCGCCGCGCAGGTGCATCAGGCCGTCACCGAGCTGATCGGCGAGCGCGGTTACGGCAACTTCACGGTCGGCGACGTCGCGGCCCGCGCGGGCGTGGCCGACAGCAGTGTCTACCGCCGCTGGGGCAACCTGGAGACCCTGCTCGGCGAGGTCGCGCTGACCCGCCTCAACGCCAGGTCACCGATGCCCGACACCGGCACCCTGGCCGGCGACCTGCGTACATACGCGGCACAGGTGGCCCGCGAGATCACCGGCCCGGACGGCCCGGCCGTGCTGCACCTGGCCGTCGCCCTGGCCGGCACGGGCGAACAGGGCGACCGGGCCCGGGAGGGCGTCCGCGCCGAACGGACCCGGCAGCTGCAGTCCGTGCTCGACCGCGCCCGCGAGCGCGGCGAGGAGGCCCCGGACGCGTTCGAGGTCCTGGACCACGTCCTGGCCCCCATGTACATCCGCGTCCTGTTCGGCATGGACGGGCTCACACCGGAGTACATCAACGGCCTGGTGAACCGCCTGCTCTCGTTCCGCCCGAACGGAACCGCCCCGTAGACCGTCCCGCGGCGCGCCCGTGGACCGCCTGGGCACGGGTCAGGGTCTGAGGAACATCGGTGTCAGATCGTGCGCTGAGAACTCCTGACGGAATGACTCTTTGGGGTCGGGTGCCCAACGTAATTCGCTGTCGGGAAGCATGGAACGATGAACGTTGAGCGGCCGCTGCCGCGCGAGGTGAAGGTCATCGATTCGGCCTCGCTGTTCCGGCTGGAGGAGCGGGCGGAAGTCCTCGGCCTGAGCCAGCGGTTGGATCCAACGTGGGTGCGGGCGAATGTGGCGCCCGGCGACACCCACTATCTCTGGCCGGCCATGTGGCACACCCTGTCCCACCGCCCTGACGTTCCCGATCACGTGCGGTGGGAACTGCTGATCGCTCTGCGTACGGGAGGCCGTGTGGTGAGCATGCTGGACGTGATCCCCGACGACTTCGTCCCGCTGCCGAAGGTGACCTCACGCGAAGAGGGAATGCAGGTCAGACAGCTCCTTGACCGTTCTCCTTCGGTCAGGGAATGGCTACTGCGGGAGAGCGAGAGCTCGGACCGGCTGTGACAGGCGTCGCCAGCAGATGAGCGCGCATCCCAGCGGAGGAAGGCTTCGTGGATGTCGTCACGAATCTCCCAGCGGATCCGCAGGCGGCGGAACCCGTGCAGGTGTGCGAACGCGCGCTCCACCACCCAGCGTTGAGTACCGAGCCCGGAGCCGTGTTCGGTGCCCCGGCGGGCGATCAGCGGTTCACACCGAGGCCCCGGACGAGCCGGCGGTACTTGTCGAGGTCGTAGCCGCGGTCCCCGAGCACCGCGTCCGGTTCCTGGTTGCGGCGCCCCGCCCGCGCGTCCCGTCCATCTGGCGCCATTCCTGCCGTAGTCCGGCCAGGTTTGTGGTGAGGAAGTATGCGCTGCCCCCGGCGAACAGCACCGGCACGAGTCCGACAGCGGTCACCGCCGCCCCGGCGAGCAGTCCGCCGAGGGGGATGCCGGCCCAGGACAGTGAGTCACCGAGCGCGTTGACCCGGCCCAGCATTCGGCGCGGCACCCGCTCGACGAGGACGGCCCCCAACACCGGGTTGACGAAGCCGGCGCCGAACCCGCTGATCGCGAAGACGGCCAGTACCGTCCACAGCGGGGTGTCGAAGGCGAGGACCAGAAACCTCGGTGCCCCGGCCAGCAGGAACCCGGTGAGCACTACCATCCGCCGCCGCAGTCGGTGTGCGACCATCGCGGCGATCAAGCTTCCGCCTGCCGCCGCGGCCCCCATTACGCTGCCCATCAGGCCGATCGCGGCCGGCCCGTTGCCGGACTCCCTGGCCCAGACGGGTACGAGCACCGAGGCGAATGCTGAGTCCAACAGGTTGGTGATGCCGACCATGACGATGACCGTGAGCAGGAGCGGCTCGCCGCGCAGGAAGGTGAAGCCCTCGCCGAATCGCCGCCAGTAGCCCGGTTCTGTCTCCCCGGTTCGGGAAGGAGCTTCCTCGGCGGCGTGCCCCATGCCGCGAGGCAGGGCGAGCTTGATGATCACCGATCCGAGGGCGAAGCATCCTGCGTTGACGGCGAGTCCGGTCAGGGGACCGAGCAATGCCACCAGGGATCCGCCGGCCGCCAGGCCGACGGTGGAGGCGAGCCGCTCGACCACGCCGGACAGACCGGTGGCGCGCTCCAGCGGTACTCGGCCGCGCTCAGCCGCCTCCGGGACCATCACCTCTTTGGCCAGGTCGCCGGGCCCTCGGGCCGCGCCGATCAGCGCGACGAGAACCAGCAGAAGGGGAAAGGAGAGCAGGTCAAGAGTGTGGAGCAGGGGGATCGCGGCGGCGGCGGTCGCGCTGGCCAGGTCGGTGGTCCAGGAGACGGCCCGGGGGCCGATCCGGTCCACCAGCGGTCCGGTGAACGCCTTGACCATCACGTAGGGAGCCATCTCGCAGAAGGCGACCAGTCCGGTCTGGGTGGCGCTGCCGGTCGTGGCGAGGACGAACCAGGGCAGTGCCACAACGGAGATCCGAGTGCCGGTCAGCGACACGGCCATGGCCGCCAGCACCCCGCCCAGCGGCCGTAAGGACTTCTCGCCGGGTATGCCGCCGGCCTTCGAGGCGTCGTCGGTCATGATGTCGGGTCTCCTTCCTCGCTTTGGGGGTGGGAAGGGATCGGCGACGCGGCAGGCACGTCCAGTTCGGGCAGAATCTGTGTGATTACGGCGACCCGTTCGGCTCCCTCGGGGGCGCTTGCCGCCGTCTCCGGTGCGTCGCGCCGGTAGCGCGCGATGACGTCCGCCAGCTCCCGGTACAGGTCACCGGCTTCCTCCGGCGTGAGCCGCAGGGCCCAGTCGCTCATGTCGAACGTGTTCCGCCATGCGCGGGGCATCGTCTGAAGCCCGTTCAGGGTCTGCTGCGTGCGCAGGGTGTAGATGGCGGCGACGGACTGCTGATAGGCCAGTGCGGCCTCGGGCTCCCGTTCGGCCAGCTCCGGATCGTTGAACCAGATCGTCCGGTGCACCGAACGCCACCAACGCTCTCGCGCGTTGCCCCGTTCGGTGTCCTCCTCGACGAAGCCGGCCGCGCCGAGCTGCCGGAGGTGGTAGCTGGCCGTACCGGAGTTCACGCCCAACCGCTCCGCGAGGCGGGTGGCCGTCGACGGGCCGTACTTCCGCAGCAGCCCGACCACCTGCACGCGCACCGGATGCGCCAGGGCTCGCAGCCCCTTGGCATCCAGGACGACCGAGTCTTCTCCCACGTTCGGGCCGTCTGGCCTCTCCACAGCATCACTCATGCGGGACACCGTAGTCCGCAAGAGTTCTTCGCAAATAGACCTTCGCGAAGAACTCTTTGCGGTTTGACTATTTGTGGCTAATGTCGTGTCTGCTGGTGCCTTTATCCGGCCTCGGGGGGGCTTGTCACGCAGGGGCCGCAGGCCGCCAGGCAGGTCGGGGAGCTGGAAGGAGTACCGGCCGAGCCGCGATCTCCAGCTGCTCGGCCAGGTACTCGGCCACCTCCGCCGGTACCTACCGCGGGTCCGGCATGAACAGGCCCAGGAACCGCACGCTCGTGAGCTGGACCGCGAACCCGCGCCGGTTACAGACCCGGCGCCTGGCCTGCACCGCCTCACGGTCCGCGTCGTCCAGGAAGAAGTAACGCTCCAGCTCCGCCCGCGAGGGAACCTCGCAAAACGCCCCTTACTGGGCCGCCTGCTCATCCGCCAGGAACTCGACCGACACAGCAGTTCTCCGAAGATCGACAACAACGACCCACGAAGGCTCCGACGCTCCATCACCCCAGGTCAAAGGGCTAATCAGCCCTGAGGCGGCTTAGCGCGCACGATCTGACACGGATGTTCCTCAGCCCTCGGGTCCGGGCCGGGCAGGCGGGTGCGTCAGCCGATCTCGGCGAGCCGGGCGCCGCCTGCTGCCGGCACGCCCTCGGTGCGGGCCAGGAGGATGGAGCGCTGCAACTTGGCCAGCGCGGGCGAGGGTTCGAGGCCCAGGGTGCGTACGAGCGTGGAGCGCAGCCGCTGGTAGGCGTCCAGCGCCTCACCGCGCCGTCCGGAGCGGTAGAGCGCGAGCATGTACTGCCCGCACAGGCTCTCGTGGGTGGAGTAGCGGCTGAGCAGCACGGTCAGTTCGGAGAGCAGTTCGCGGTGGCGGCCCAGTCTGAGGTCGGCCTCGATGCGCTGGTCCAGCGCACACAGCCGGCTCTCCTCCAGCCGCTTGAGCTGTGTCTCCAGGTGGGGCCCGGTGTGGACGTCGGCGAGCGCCGGTCCGGTCCACAGGGCGAGGGCCTCGCGCAGCAGCCGCGCGCCCTCGGGGAAGTTCTCGGCGTCCATGGCCCGGTAGCCCATCCCGGCCAGGCGCTCGAACTCCCGGACGTCGTGCGTTCCTTCGCCGCTGCGGAGTAAGTAGCCGCTGGGGACGGTGAGCAGGACGTCCTTGGCGGTGCGGGTCTCGTCGCCGTCCCGTTCGAGCGCGACGGTGATGAGTTCGCGCAGCTGCAGGATGTACGTCTGCAGGGTGGGGCGGGCGCTGCGCGGCGGCTCGCTCCCCCACAGCTCCTCGATGAGGGTGCCCACCGGCACCACCTCGTCGGCGTGCAGCGCCAGCAGGGCGAGCACCTGCCGGGGTTTGGGCGCGGTCGGTGCGATCGAGGTGCCCTTTTCCCGCACGTCGAGCGTGCCGAGTACGTCGATGTCCACGCCGTCTCCCCGCATCTCCGGACCACCACGGGCCGCCCGGAACTGTTGCTGACCCAACCGATTTAAAAACAGCGCAGACGGTATGTCAATACCCAACCAATCCACCCGCTCCCGCTGGTGCGCGGCCTCAGCGATCCTCAAGAGCGAGGGTGTAAAAGGTGCCTGATGCATCAAACTTGGGCATCCGCGCGGGCGTTGACCCTTCTGTCACCCCCGGGAGGCACTCCCACAACCAGACCATACGGATTGTTTTGCTGCCGCGCCCCGGCGGGCGGCAGCTGCCGGGGGCTCACGCCTGGCCCGCTACTCCGCGCGGCTCAGCCGCGGCAGCGCGAACGACCACAGCTGGTCCACTCGTTCCGTGGACCGCCAGTACGGGTCGGCCGCGCCGAGGGTCTCCAGACCGAGCGTCGCCGCCACGATGACCACCGCCGCGTCCTCGGCCGAGACGCCCTCCGCCAGCTCCCCGTCGCTGCGCGCCTCCGCGAGGGCGTCGCGCACCCACTCGTACCACCAGTCGTGCAGCCTGGCCTCGCTCTTGCGGGAGGGGTCGCCGCTCAGCCGGAAGCCCGCGCGCACGACCGGATCGCCGGCGACCGCGTCCATCAGCCGGCGCACCGCCGTGACGAGTGTCTGGAGCCGGCCGCCCCCCTCGGCCTGCGCGCTCTCCTCGGTCAGCGCGAGGGCCGATTCCGCGGCGGCACTCTCCACGGCGGAGGCCAGGGCCTCCTTGTTGGGGAAGTGGAAGTGGAGGGCGCCCGAACTCACCCCCGCCCGGCCGCTGATCGTCGGTAGCGTTGCCATCGCATACCCGTCGGCACCGAACACCTCCGCGGCGGCCGAGATGAGAGCCTGACGTGTCACAGCCGCTCGCGCCTGCTTGACCATCATGTCCTCCTCCTGGCGGGGCACGGGCCCGGCGTACCGCCGTCCGATTCACCCTGGATTATCCTGCTGACCCTACTGACCCCCAGTAAACCGCACGGCTGGTTGGTTTAGCACTGCGACGTGCAACGCCCCGGGGCAGGCTGATCATTTTGCCCAGGCGCGTGTGACACCGGGGGCCCCAGGTCACAGAAGTAGTTGGTTTCTCCAGCCATCCTCTCGGAGGACTAGACCTCAGTCCACCAAAGGAAACCGTCCGAAAGGTTTTTTTCTACGGCGGCCTTCGCCGCCGGACCGTGCGGCCTGGACGATCTACGCGGCATATGCCCCGATTTACTCAGCGATCGAGCGCGAAGTTACTGACCAGAAGCCTTGAAGTGGAATGAGATGTTCAAGCAAACTGGTCAACGCTTGGTAAATCCTTTACCTTTGGGCCGATTGAAAAAAACCGGTAGGTCCGTATCTTAAGTGGCGTCGCCGAACGCAGGTTTCAAGATGCAAGATGGGGGCCACCGTGAGTCTCACCACTGCTGAAGCCAGAACCGCACCGCCGGCCGCACCGCGGCTGACCACCACGGTCGCGAAGGAGTACGTGCACCGCGACTCCGTCGCCGAGGTATTCCTCACCGGGTGCGACACCCAGGACGGGGCGAACTTCTCGCTCACCGGCCAATGGCCCCGCGCCCACACCATGTTCCGCAGTCTCGACGGAGCGAGCCACGACCCGCTCCAGGTGGCGGAAACGTTCCGCCAAGCAGGAATCTACGTCTCGCACGTGGAATTGGGAGTACCCCTCGGTCACAAGTTTGTGATGTCGAGCATCACCTACACCACGGACACCACGAGTCTCCGCATCGCGTCCGGCCCGACCGACTTCGACCTCGACACCCGGTGTACCGAGGTCGTCCGGCGCAGGGGCGTGGCCAGCCGTATGGCGTTCGAGTTCGCGCTCCGCCGCAGCGGCCTGCCCATGGCGAACGGCACCGGGCAGATCTCCGTGATCCCGCCGGCCGTCTACAACCGGTTACGGCAGACCCGCGCCGCCCAGCCGCCCGCCGCCGCCGAGACGTACCCGGACCGCACCCTGCTGCCGCCGTCGATGGTCGGGCGCACCTTCCTCACGGACGTGGTGCTCTCCGCAGTCGGCGCGCCCGGCACCGGCCGGCATCCGCGCTGGCTGCTCACCCCGGACCTCAACCACCCGATCCTCTTCGACCACAAGGGCGACCACGTCCCCGGCATGGTCCTGCTCGAAGCGGCCCGCCAGGCGGCCTGCGCCGTGATGGCGCCCCGCTCGTTCGTCCCGGCCGCCGCCGCGAACCACTTCCACCAGTACGCCGAACTCGACCGGCCCTGCTGGATCGAGGTGACCCGCGTGGAGCGGGAGGCGCACAACATGGTGACGCTCGAGGTCACCGGCCGCCAGGACGGCAAGGACGTCTTCACCTCGGTGCTCACGGGCCCGGTCGGCTGACCCCTCTCCAGGTCCACCCACGCGCCGCCCCCTCCCTCAAAAACAAACCGGTCATCCTGTTTTCTTGGGAGAGTGCCCTCCCGGGGCGGGGCGACCCGGGACCGGGGGGAGTCCCGGGGGCGCCTTGGGTAGCTGCCCCGCTCGCCCGTCGAACCAGCAGGTCACGGCCGTACGGCAGCACTCGGCAGCGACCGAAGCGACCGAAGGCCCCGCTCGCACCCCATGTGACGCCCTGTCGGTGACCGCCGCACGCAGACTCTGCGTGCGGCGGAGCCGGTTCGTCCCCGGGCCCCTCGCCCGCCGCGCAGGCCGCACGGATGGCGCGAGCCGGGCGGCGAGCGCTGGAAACACGGTTCAGAAGGGCTGGAGGCGGCCGGAAGTGTTTCACGCCCCCAGCGACCGGCCGGAAGCGACCGACCGCCCTCTCGGTAGCTGCGGGGCCCGGGAGGAAGTCCCAGGTCACCAGCCCGGCCAGGGCGGGCAGCGACCGAAGCGACCGAAGGCTCAGGTATATGGAGCCATTGGCATGTGTGCGCGTGCGCGTCATATATAGCGAGCTTGAGTCGCTTCGGTCGCTGTTGCGCCGGGGAAACCTCGCTGACCTGCGGGGTTCGCGGCGCTCCGGCCGGCGACCCAGCGACCGGGGGTCGCTCGCCGCCCGGTCGCTGGGTCGCTGGAGCCGTTCCCCGGTGGGCACATGCGTTCTGGCGCTTGTACCTCTTCTTCCCCGATTGTTTCGCTAATCTGATTTTGCGAGTTGAGTCGCTTCGGTCGCTGACGGGGGAAGTGGATGGCAGCTGAACTGCGGGTCTCGTGCGACGACCCACGGCAGTTCAAGAGGGCTGCTCCGGTCGCTTCGCAGCCCTTGACGACCGCTTGGTGGTGCGCGCGCCAGGGATGGCCGGTTCATCCTCTTGCACCGGGCCGCAAGACACCGGTGGGCAACTGCGAGGCGTGCCGCGGCCCGGACCACGACCGGGCCCGCTGCGACTGCGTGCGTGCGGGCCGCTGGTGCCACGGGTTCCACGCGGCGACGCTCGACTTCGACCGGATCGGCCAGTGGTGGGGCAGCCGCCCCGACCTGGGGGTCGGCGTGGCCACCGGCTCGGCGGGCCTGGTGGTCGTCGATGTCGACGCGCACGCCCGTGAACTCCCGCACCGGGACCGCCTGTTGCCGGGCGTCGGGATCTCCGCCGCGATCGACCTGACCGGCCTGGCCAACGGCTTCCACACGCTGGGGCTGCTGGCCGCCCTGCGCGGCGCCACCAGCCCGGCCGACGACGCCTCGACGCTCCGGGTGCGGACGCCCTCGGGCGGCATGCACGTCTGGTACCGGAACGACGGCGGCCACCGCTGGCAGTGCTCGGCCGGGTCGGGCGGCGGCCGGGCCCTCGCCTGGCAGGTGGACGTCCGGGCGCACGGCGGGTACATCGTCGCCCCGGGCACCGTCACCGAGGCCGGGACCTATCGCGCGGTGGGGAGCGTACGCACCCCGGCGCCGCTGCCCGCCTGGCTGGCCAGGGAGCTCCAGCGGACCGGCCATCTGCCCAACGCCCCCGCGCCGGGGCCCAGGCCGGTGCGCAGGGGCCTGAGGTACTTGGGCACC
>NZ_JAKRGC010000079.1 GCF_022347745.1 Streptomyces sp. OfavH-34-F | reverse complement strand
GGCCGGCTGGGCCGGGGCCGCCGCGCGCTCGCGCATCCTACGGAGCAGTTCCTGCTTCTGGTCGGCGGCGTTGCGGCGGTCCGCCTCGCCCGCCGGGCCGGCGCCCTGCGCCCCCGTGCGGGACAGCTTCTTGCGCTGTCCGCCGACGCCGAGGAGGTTGTTGCGGCTCTTGGCCATGGGGTTCTCCCGTTCCTGGTCTCAGTGAGGTCGTCGTGACCTTGGTCGATCCGGTGGGCGGCGGGTGGTCGGGCCCGCCGCGCGCTCACTCGTAGATCTGGAAGAACGTATGCATGGGCAAGACCGTACCCACCCCGTTCCCCGTCCTCACCCGGTTTTTCCGGCGCCGGGCGCGCCGTACCGCCCTCGGCGCGCGGAACCCCCGCTCCGCCACGGGGGCGGAGCGGGGGTTCCGTGCGGTGGTGCGGGTGTCAGCAGCCGATCAGCCGGGTGGCGAGGTACGCCTGGATCTGGTCCAGGGAGACGCGCTCCTGCTTCATGGTGTCGCGCTCGCGGACGGTGACCGCGTTGTCGTCCAGGGTGTCGAAGTCGACGGTGACGCAGAACGGCGTGCCGATCTCGTCCTGGCGGCGGTAGCGGCGGCCGATGGCGCCCGCGTCGTCGAACTCGATGTTCCAGTTCTGCCGGAGGTCGGCGGCGAGGCCCTTGGCCTTCGGCGAGAGCTGCGCGTTGCGGGAGAGCGGGAGGATCGCGACCTTGACCGGGGCCAGGCGCGGGTCCAGGCGCATCACGGCGCGCTTCTCCATGACGCCCTTGGCGTTCGGCGCCTCGTCCTCGTTGTAGGCGTCGAGGAGGAAGGCCAGCATCGCGCGGCCGACACCGGCCGCCGGCTCGATGACGTACGGCGTGTAGCGCTCGCCCTTCTCCTGGTCGAAGTAGGAGAGGTCCGTGCCGGACGCCTTGGAGTGGGCCGTGAGGTCGTAGTCGGTGCGGTTGGCGACGCCCTCCAGCTCACCCCACTCGCTGCCGCCGAAGCGGAAGCGGTACTCGATGTCGGCGGTGCGCTTGGAGTAGTGGGAGAGCTTCTCCTGCGGGTGCTCGAACCACCGCATGTTCTCCTCGCGCATGCCGAGGCCGGTGTACCAGTTCCAGCGCTGCTGCATCCAGTACTCCTGCCACTCCTCGTCCTCGCCCGGCTTGACGAAGAACTCCATCTCCATCTGCTCGAACTCGCGCGTGCGGAAGATGAAGTTGCCCGGAGTGATCTCGTTGCGGAAGGACTTGCCCATCTGCGCGATGCCGAACGGGGGCTTCTTGCGCGAGGTGGTCTGCACCTGGGAGAAGTTGGTGAAGATGCCCTGGGCGGTCTCGGGGCGCAGGTAGGCGACCGAGCCGGAGTCCTGGGTGGGGCCGAGGTGCGTGGAGAGCAGGCCGGAGAACTGCTTGGGCTCGGTGAAGGTGCCCTTGTTGCCGCAGTTGGGGCAGTTCAGGTCGGCCAGGCCGTTGGCCGGCGCCTTGCCGTGCTTCTCCTCGTACGCCTCCTCCAGGTGGTCCGCGCGGTAGCGCTTGTGGCAGGAGGTGCACTCGGTGAGCGGGTCGGAGAACGTGGCGACGTGGCCGGAGGCCACCCACACCTCGGGGGCCAGGATGACCGACGAGTCGATACCGACCACGTCCTCGCGGGAGGTGACCATGTAGCGCCACCACTGGCGCTTCAGGTTCTCCTTGAGCTCGACACCCAGCGGCCCGTAGTCCCAGGCGGCCTTCTGACCGCCGTAGATCTCGCTGCAGGGGTAGACGAAGCCACGGCGCTTGCTCAGGCTGACGATGGTGTCGATCTTGTCGGCGGCCACGGTGCTCTCTTCATTACGACGACGGAACGTGCGGGCTAATGGCCCAGATTACCGGCGGGCACTGCCCTTCGATCAAATCGGTACCGGTCCCGGAGGCCAACCCCGCTTGTTGACAATCGTTTCCATCTTTGTTGAAAATGACTGTCATGAACGTACGCCGCCTCATACCCGCCGCCGCCGTCACCGGCGCCGTCCTCCTCGGCCTCACCGCGTGTTCCTCCGCGGACGGCTCCGAGCACAAGGACGGCGGCCGGCTGGACGTGGTGGCGTCCTTCTATCCCATGCAGTTCCTGGCCGAGCGCATAGGCGGCGAACACGTCGAGGTCACGAGCCTCACCAAGCCCGGCGTGGAACCCCACGACCTGGAGCTCACCTACCGCCAGACGGGCCGCCTCGCCGACGCCGACCTGATCCTCTACCTCAAGGGCATCCAGCCCGCCGTCGACGAGGCCGTGAAGCTCTCCGAGGCCCCCAACACCCTCGACGCCGCGACGCTGACCACGCTGGAGGACCACGGCACGGAGGTCGGCGGCCACGACCACGGCGAGGACGAGCCCGGCCACGACGAACACGCCCACGAGCACGAGGGCGACGGAGCGGGCGCCGACCCGCACATATGGCTGGACCCGGTGCGCTACGCCGAGGTCGCCAAGGGCGTCGGCAAGAACCTGGAGAAGACCGACCCGGCGCACGCCGCGGACTACCGCAAGAACACCGACGCGCTGGTCGGGGAACTGGGCGCGCTCGACACCGCGTACCGTACCGGTCTGAAGAACACCGAGACCCGGACCTTCATCACCACCCACTCCGCCTTCGGCTACCTCGCCGAGCGCTACGGCCTCACCCAGGAGGGCATCGCCGGCATCGACCCCGAGGCCGAGCCCAGCCCCGCCCGCATCAGCGATCTGCACTCCATCGCCGAGAAGGAGAAGGTCACCACCGTCTTCTTCGAGACCCTGGCCAGCGACAAGACCGCGAAGACCGTCGCCCGCGACACCGGGCTGCGCACCGACGTCCTGGACCCGCTGGAGGGAATCACCGACGCCTCCAAGGGCGATGACTACATCGAGGTCATGAAGTCCAACCTCGCCGCCCTGCGCACGGCACTCGGCGCGAAGTGAGCGACGACCGCACCGCACCCGCCCGTTCCACCCGCGCAGCAGCACCGGAGGCGCTCATGCCCGAGCCCCGCACCCCCGACCGCGAACCCGTGATCGCCGTCCGCGACGCCACCGCCGTCCTCGGCGCGCGCCCCGTCCTGCGCGGCATCGACCTCACCGTGCGCCGGGGCGAGGTCGTCGCCCTGCTCGGCGCCAACGGCTCCGGCAAGTCCACCGCCGTCCGCTCCGTCATCGGCCAGGTCCCGCTCACCGGCGGCACCGTCGAACTCTTCGGCACCCCGCTCCGCCGCTTCCGCTCCTGGGGCCGGGTCGGCTACGTCCCGCAGCGCACCACGGCCGCCGGCGGCGTGCCCGCCACGATCCGCGAGGTCGTCTCCGCCGGGCGGCTCTCCCGCACCCGGCTCGGCATCCCCCGCCGGGCCGACCGCGCCGCCGTCGACCGCGCCATCGAGCTGGTCGGCCTCGCCGACCGGGCCAAGGACGCGGTGGACGCCCTCTCCGGCGGCCAGCACCAGCGCGTGCTCATCGCCCGCGCCCTCGCCTCCGAACCCGAACTCCTGATCATGGACGAGCCGATGGCGGGCGTGGACCTGGCCAGCCAGGAGATCCTCGCCGACACGCTGCGCGAGCAGGTCGCCGCCGGCACCACCGTGCTGCTCGTCCTGCACGAGCTGGGCCCCCTGGAGCCCCTGATCGACCGGGCCGTCGTGCTCCGCGACGGCTGCGTGCTGCACGACGGACCGCCCCCGAAGGCCGTCGGACAGCACGCCCTGCCCGGCCACGACCACGTACACCCCCACGCGGCTTCCGAGCCCGTCCGGACGGGACTGCTGAGCTGACCATGGAATTCCTCGACCCCCCCTTCATGCAGCGGGCCCTGATCGCCGCCCTGCTCGTCGGCGTGATCGCCCCCGCCGTCGGCGTCTACCTGGTGCAGCGCCGGCAGGCCCTGATGGGCGACGGCATCGGCCACATCGCGATGACCGGCGTCGGCCTCGGCTTCCTGCTCTCCACCAGCCCGGTCTGGATGGCCAGCGCCGTCGCCGTCGCGGGCGCCGTCGTCATGGAGCTGATCCGCTGGTACGGCCGCACCCGCGGCGACATCGCGCTGGCCATGCTCTTCTACGGCGGCATGGCGGGCGGTGTCCTGCTGATCAACCTCTCCGACACCGGCTCCAACGCCAACCTCACCTCGTACCTCTTCGGCTCGCTGGCGACGGTCGCCCCCGAGGACATCACCGCGATCTCGCTGCTCGCCGCGTTCGTGCTGCTGGTGACGGTCGGGCTGCGGCGGCAGCTGTTCGCGGTCAGCCAGGACGAGGAGTTCGCGCGGGTGACCGGGCTGCCGGTGCGCCTGCTGAACCTGCTGGTCGCGGTCACCGCCGCGGTCACCGTCACGGTCGCGATGCGGGTCGTCGGGCTGCTGCTGGTCAGCGCCCTGATGGTGGTCCCGGTCGCCGCCGCGCAGCAGATCACCCGGTCCTTCAAGGTGACGTTCGTGCTGGCCGTCGTCATCGGCGTCGGCGTCACCCTGTCCGGCACCATCACCTCGTACTACCAGGAGGTCCCGCCCGGCGCGACGATCGTGCTGCTGGCCATCGGCGTCTTCGTCGTCCTGACCCTGCTCGCCGGTCCGCTGGCCCGCCGCCGGGCCCGGCGCGGCGAGGCGGCGAACGCCGAGGGGTGCACCCTGGAGGTACCGGCGGCCCGCCCCTCCCCGGACGACGTCCGCGTCTGACCGCCCCCCTCGGACGGGGCCGGGCTGGCACAATGGCCCGACAGATGTACGGGCGACACGAGGAGGCTCCTGTGGCGACGGCGCCGATCAGTGGTACGAACGCGGCTCCGGTACGCGGCCGCTCGACCCGGCAGCGGGCAGCCGTCGCGGCGGCACTCGACGAGGTGGACGAGTTCCGCAGCGCCCAGGAGCTGCACGACGTCCTCAAGCACCGCGGGGACTCGGTCGGGCTGACCACGGTCTACCGCACCCTGCAGTCCCTGGCCGACGCCGGCGAGGTGGACGTCCTGCGCACCACGGAGGGCGAGTCCGTCTACCGGCGCTGCTCCACCGGCGAACACCACCACCACCTGGTCTGCCGGGTGTGCGGCAAGGCGGTCGAGGTCGAGGGCCCCGCCGTCGAGCAGTGGGCGGAGACCATCGCCGCGCAGCACGGCTTCGTCAACGTGGCGCACACGGTCGAGGTCTTCGGCACCTGCGCGGACTGCGCGAGCCGGGAGAAGTAGGCCGGGAGGAACGGGACGGGCCCGGCGGGGACACCCCCGCCGGGCCCGTCGGCCGTCCGGTCAGCTTCCGGAGGGGGCGACCTCCTCGGCCCCGCCGAACCGGCGGTCGCGCTGCGCGAACTCCAGGCAGGCGCGCCACAGGTCGCGGCGGTCGAAGTCCGGCCACAGCACGTCCTGGAAGACCATCTCCGCGTACGCGCTCTGCCAGATCAGATAGTTCGAGGTGCGCTGCTCACCGCTGGGGCGCACGAAGAGGTCCACGTCCGGCATGTCCGGGTAGTAGATGTACTTGGCGAACGTCTTCTCGTTGACCTTCGAGGGGTCGAGCCGGCCGGCGGCGACGTCCTGCGCGATGCGCTGCGCGGCGTCCGCGATCTCGGCCCGGCCGCCGTAGTTGACGCAGAAGTACAGCGTCATCCTGTCGTTGTCCTTGGTCTGCTCCTGGGCGACCTGGAGCTCCTGGACGACGGACTTCCACAGCTTGGGCATGCGGCCCACCCAGCGGATGCGGATACCCAGCTCGTCCATCTCGTCGCGGCGGCGGCGGATGACGTCCCGGTTGAAGTTCATCAGGAACCGCACCTCCTCCGGGGAGCGCTTCCAGTTCTCCGTCGAGAAGGCGTACAGCGAGAGGTTCTTGACGCCCATCTCGATGCAGCCCTTGAGCACGTCCAGGACGACGCCCTCGCCGACCTTGTGGCCCTCGGTGCGGGGCAGGCCGCGCTCCTTCGCCCAGCGGCCGTTGCCGTCCATCACGATGGCGACGTGCTTGGGCACCAGCTCCCCGGGGATCTTCGGCGGCGTGGCACCGGACGGGTGCGGCTCCGGGGTCTTGTAGTCGCGCCGGTTACGGCCGCCGAGCATCCCGCGTACTGCCATGAGCTTCTCAGTCTCCCTGTGTCACTTCTCTACGTACCGCAGTGAACGCAGCCCGCGCTCCAGGTGCCAGTGCAGATACGCGGACACCAGTCCGCTCCCCTCCCTGACATGACGCGCCTCGCACGCGTCCGCCGTCTCCCAGTCGCCGGTGAGCAGGGCGCTCAGCAGGGCGACGGCCTCCGCCGAGGGTACGACGCTGCCGGGCACCCGGCAGTCGCCGCACACCACGCCGCCCGCCGCCACGGAGAAGAAGCGGTTCGGCCCGGGCAGCCCGCAGCGCGCGCAGTCGTCGAAGCTGGGGGCGTAGCCGTTGACCGCGAGGGAGCGCAGCAGAAAGGCGTCCAGGATCAGATGCGGCGCGTGCTCGCCCCGGGCCAGTGTGCGCAGCCCGCCCACCAGGAGCAGGTACTGCTGGACGGCCGGCTCGCCCTCGTGGTCGGTGAAGCGCTCGGCGGTCTCCAGCATCGCGGTGCCCGCGGTGTAGCGCCCGTAGTCGGTGACGATCCCGCCGCCGTACGGGGCGATGGTCTCGCTCTGGGTGCACAGCGGCAGCCCGCGTCCGATCAGCTCGCTGCCGCGGGCGAAGAACTGCACGTCCACGTGGGAGAACGGCTCCAGCCGGGCCCCGAACTTGGACTTGGTGCGGCGCACCCCGCGTGCGACGGCCCGCACCCGGCCGTGGCCCCGGGTCAGCAGCGTGATGATCCGGTCGGCCTCGCCCAGCTTCTGCGTGCGCAGCACCACGCCGTCGTCCCGGAACAAGCTCATGCGTCCATTGTCCGGTACGCGGCGGGCCGCTCCGTCAGGAGGGCGTGCGGGCGGCGGCGTCGAGCAGCCGGGCGGTGTCCTCGGCGCGCAGGCGCAGCGCCCCGCCGACCGTGGTCAGCAGCTCCCGCTCGGCGGTGCTGTAGGCGCCGTCCGCGAGGGCGATCCGGGCGCCCTGGAGCAGAATCGATTCACGCCCGGTGGGGGCGAGGTGCGGGGCGAGCGGTTCCAGCGCCTCGTGCAGTTCGATGGCGAGGGCCGCGCCGCACGCCTCGGCCGCCGGGTCGAACGCCTCGCCGTGGCCGATGTCGGCGGAGAGCACCTCCACGACGGTGGTGAGCTGTTCGGCCGTGCACTCCTCGAACCCGGCGCCGCGCACCGTCTCGACGGCGGTCTCCAGCACCGGGCGGGAGGTGCTGCCGCCGGCCGCGAGGACGCCGAGGGCCACCGTGTGCACGGCGTCCCTGAGCATCGCGGAGAAGCGGGTGGTGGTGGGGTGGTCGAGCGCCTCGGGCTCGTAGTGCCGGTCGCAGGCCGCGCAGGCGACGACCGGGCCGGTGGTGCCGCGCCGCAGCAGCGGTACGCCGAGCACGGCGAAGCGCCGGCGGCCGGTGAGGCGGCGGTAGTTGCGGTCGCCGCCGCACTCGGGGCAGAAGAACTCGCCGTCGCCCACGGTGTCCCACAGCGTACGGATGCCGCAGATACGCAGCTTCATCGCGCGTTGTCCCAGGGCTGACCGCACGTCGCACACCTCCGTCGCACTCCGGCAACACTGCCGTATCGACGTGATGTTAACCACATCCGTGTGGCGCCGTCAGTACCCCGCCCGTCACAACCGGCCGGAGATGGCCGAACCCCGCCCCCCTGGAACGGGTGGGCGGGGTCCGTCGGAGCGCGTCCCGGGGGCCTCGTGGGGCGCCGGGTCAGCGGGCGGAGCGGTTGACCGCCGAGACGACGGCCTTCAGCGAGGAGCGGGTGGTGTTGGCGTCGATGCCGATGCCCCACAGCACCTTTCCGTCGATGGCGCACTCGATGTACGAGGCGGCCTGCGCGCTCGCGCCCTCGCTCATGGTGTGCTCGGTGTAGTCCAGCAGCCGGGCGTCGATGCCGATGGCCTGCAGCGCTTCGAAGAACGCGGAGATCGGTCCGTTGCCGGTGCCGGTCAGCACGGTGTCCACGCCGTCCACGGTCGCCTCGACGGTGATCGTGTCCTGCCCGTCGGAACCGGTGGTGCTCTGGCCGGAGCGGATCTGTACGCGGCCCCAGGCGTTCTCGGGGTTGGGCAGGTACTCGTCCTGGAAGACGCTCCAGATCTGGGCCGGGGTGACCTCGCCGCCCTCGGCGTCGGTCTTGGCCTGAATAATCCGGGAGAACTCGATCTGCATCCGGCGGGGCAGGTCCAGCTTGTGGTCGTTCTTGAGGACGTACGCGATGCCGCCCTTGCCGGACTGCGAGTTGACCCGGATGACCGCCTCGTAGGAGCGGCCGACGTCCTTGGGGTCGATCGGCAGGTACGGGACGGCCCACTCGATGTCGTCCACGGTCTTGCCCTGGGCGGCCGCGTCGGCCTCCATGGCGTCGAAGCCCTTCTTGATGGCGTCCTGGTGGGAGCCGGAGAAGGCGGTGTAGACCAGGTCGCCCGCGTAGGGGTGGCGCGGGTGGACCTCCATCTGGTTGCAGTACTCGCTGGTGCGGCGGATCTCGTCGATCTGCGAGAAGTCGATCTGCGGGTCGACGCCCTGCGAGAACAGGTTCATGCCCAGCGTGACCAGGTCCACGTTGCCGGTGCGCTCGCCCTGGCCGAACAGGCAGCCCTCGATCCGGTCCGCACCGGCCATCAGGGCCAGCTCGGCGGCGGCGACGGCGGTGCCCCGGTCGTTGTGCGGGTGGACGGACAGGCAGACGAACTCGCGGCGCGACAGACGGCGCGACATCCACTCGAACCGGTCCGCGTGCGTGGACGGCGTCGAACGCTCCACGGTGGCGGGCAGGTTGAGGATGATCTCGCGGCCCTCCTCGGGCTGCCACACGTCGCAGACCGCCTCGCAGACCTCCAGGGCGAAGTCCAGCTCGGTGTCGGTGAAGATCTCCGGGCTGTACTGGTAGCCGAAGACCGTCTCCTCGCCCAGGATCTTGTCGGCGTACTCCATGACCAGCCGGGTGCCGTCCACCGCGATCTGCTTGACCTCCTCCTTGGAGCCGCGGAAGACCACGCGGCGGAAGGTGGGGGCGGTCGCGTTGTACAGGTGGACGGTGGCGCGGTGGGCGCCGCGCAGCGATTCGACGGTGCGCTCGATCAGTTCCTCGCGGGCCTGCGTCAGGACGGAGATCGTCACGTCCTCGGGGATCGCGCCCTCTTCGATGATGGAGCGGACGAAGGCGAAGTCGGTCTCGCCGGAGGACGGGAAGCCGACCTCGATCTCCTTGTATCCCATGCGGACCAGCAGGTCGAACATCTCGCGCTTGCGGGCCGGCGACATGGGGTCGATCAGGGCCTGGTTGCCGTCGCGCAGGTCCGTGGAGAGCCAGCGGGGAGCCTTGGTGATCCGCTTCTCGGGCCAGGTGCGGTCGGGGATGTCCACGGCCTCGTAGCGGCCGTACTTGTGGACCGGCATCCCGGACGGCTTCTGCAGCACCGTCGCGTTGGTGATCGGCGTGGGCCGGCCGACGGCGTGCGGGGCGGGGGTCCGGGCGGGATTCACTTCGGTCATGGCGTAGGGCTCCTCGGGTACTTCTCCGGGACGGCCGACTGGGTCACTGCAGCACCAGACTCCGCGGGGAGGGGGTCGGCCTACGACTACAGGCCCTCGCCGCGGCAGCTAAGAAGAAGCAGCCCGAAACGCATGATGCTTCGAGACTAGCCGAGGGACGCCCGAGACGCGGGTGCCGTATCAGTATGCGGGACCGACCGGCCGAAACCCCCAACCATGACCAATCACTCCATTTCAGCAATCCTCGTCGCAACCAGTGACAGTGTGCTCACCGACTGCCACAGTCGGGTGCATGCATCCTTCTTCGCAGCGGGGGTTCCGCCCCGTCTTCTGCACCATCGTCCCGCCCCACGTCCTCGACAGGCTGTCCCAGTCCGACGACCCCCTCCTCGCGGACCCGGCCCGCCGCACCCTGGAGTCCGACGCGGCCCGGCGCACCCTCCGCGAGGCGGCCCCGGCCGGCCGGCGCACCGCCGCCCCGGAGCAGCCGGACGACGACGGGGACACCACCCCGAACCGCACGCTGTACGACTGCCGCCACCGCACCCGCCTGCCTGGCACTAAGGTCCGCTCCGAGGGCGAGCCGCCCACGTCCGACGCCAGCGTCAACCGCGCGTACGCGGGTCTCGGCGCCACCTTCGACCTGCTGCTCACCGCCTACGGCCGGCGGTCCATCGACGGCCAGGGGCTGCCGCTCATCGGCTCCGTCCACTACGACAGGCAGTACAACAACGCCTTCTTCGACGGCGAGCAGATGGTCTTCGGCGACGGGGACGGGGAGATCTTCCTCGACTTCACCGTCGCCATCGACGTCATCGCCCACGAACTGGCCCACGGGCTGACGCAGTACACGGCCAATCTGAGCTACTACGGCCAGTCCGGCGCGCTCAACGAGTCCGTCTCGGACGTCTTCGGCTCCCTCGTGAAGCAGTACTCGCTGGGCCAGACCGCGGCCGAGGCGGACTGGCTGATCGGCCAGGGGCTCCTGGCGCCGCGGGTCCAGGGCGTGGCGCTGCGCTCGATGAAGGCGCCGGGCACGGCGTACGACGACGACGTGCTCGGCAAGGACCCGCAGCCGGCGACGATGGACGACTACATCCACACCGGCGACGACAACGGCGGGGTCCACCTCAACTCCGGCATCCCCAACCGCGCGTTCTACCTGCTGGCGACCGCGCTCGGCGGCAGTTCCTGGGAGCGGGCGGGCCAGCTCTGGTTCGATGTGCTCACCGGTGGTGAACTGGCGGTGGACGCCGAGTTCGCGGACTTCGCCCGGCTGACCGTGGCGGCGGCCCGCAGCCGCTTCGGCGAGGGCGACGTGGTCGAGGCCGTCCTCAAGGCGTGGTCGGAGGTGGGCGTCCCGACCAGTTGACCGCCACCGACCCGTCCGCCGTGGAAGGACACCGCATGCGGATCCAGGTGAGCAGGACCGGCGGCTTCGCCGGTATCGCGCGCCACCGCGAGATCGACACCTCCGGACGGGCCGACGCCCGCGAGTGGGAGGCCCTGGCCGGCTCCGCGCTCGCGGACGGCCAGGACATCGCGCCCCGGGGCGTCCCGGACGGCTTCCACTACCGCATAACGGTGGACGGCCGCACCGTGCACTGCGCGGACCCCCGCCTGACCGACGCCCAGCGCACGCTGATCACCCGCGTCCTGAAGGAGGGCGCGTAGCCGAGGCGCGCGCCGGGCGGAGGGGCGACATCGCCTCCGGCCTCCGGTCTCGGCGGGGGGTCAGAAGCCGAGTTTGCGGAGCTGCTTCGGGTCGCGTTGCCAGTCCTTGGCGACCTTGACGTGCAGGTCGAGGAAGACGGGGGTGCCGAGCAGGGCCTCGATGTGCTTGCGGGACTTCGTGCCGACGTCCTTCAGCCGCTTGCCCTTGGGGCCGATGATGATGCCCTTCTGGCTGGGGCGCTCGATGTAGACGTTGGCGTGGATGTCCAGCAGCGGCTTGTCCGCCGGCCGGTCCTCGCGGGGCAGCATCTCCTCGACGACCACCGCGATGGAGTGCGGCAGCTCGTCGCGTACGCCTTCGAGCGCGGCCTCGCGGATCAGCTCCGCGACCATGACCATCTCGGGCTCGTCCGTCAGGTCGCCCTCGGGGTAGAGCGGCGGGCCCTCGGGCAGGAGGGGGGCGATCAGGTCGGCGAGCAGATCCACCTGCTGGTCCTTGACGGCCGAGACGGGAATGATCTCCGCCCACTCGAAGCCCAGCTCCTCGCCGAGCCGGGAGACGGCCAGCAGCTGTTCGGCGAGCTGCTTGGACTCGACCAGGTCCGTCTTGGTGATGATCGCGATCTTGGGCGTCTTCCGGATGCCCGCCAGCTCCTTGACGATGTACTTGTCGCCGGGGCCGAGCTTCTGGTCGGCGGGCAGGCAGAAGCCGATCACGTCGACCTCGGCCCAGGTGGTGCGCACGACGTCGTTGAGGCGTTCGCCGAGCAGCGTGCGCGGCTTGTGGAGGCCGGGCGTGTCCACGAGGATCAGCTGGGCGTCCGGCCGGTGCACGATGCCGCGCACGGTGTGCCGGGTCGTCTGCGGCCGGTTGGAGGTGATGGCCACCTTCCGGCCGACCAGAGCGTTCGTCAGGGTGGACTTGCCCGCGTTGGGGCGGCCCACGAAGCAGGCGAAGCCGGCCCGGTGGGGGGTGGTGTTCTCATCCGGCCGGGCAACGGCTGCAGGGTCAGGTCGAGCGCTCATGGCGCCCATTGTCCCCGATGCCGGGACCGCGGGGCACCGAGGCACCCCGGCGGCCCGCCGGGGTGCCGTCGCGGACGGGTCAGCCGGCCGTGACGCTCAGCCGCAGCTGCCCGTCCGGACCGGCCAGCAGCACGGGCGTGCCGGGGCCGCCGAGATCCCGGACGGCCGCCCGGTCCTCGTCGGACGGGGCCTGCGCCTCGGAGACGATCGCGGCCGCCTCCAGGGACTTCGCCCCGCTGGCGACCGCCATCGCGACGGCCGTCCGCAGCGCGCTGAGCTTCAGCGACTCCAGTTCCACGGTCCCCGCGACGTAGGTGCGCCCGGTCTCATCCCGGACGGCCGCGCCCTCCGGCACCCCGTTGCGGGCGCGGGCGCTGCGCGCCAGGGTGACGATCTTGCGGTCCTCGGCGCCGAGGTCGGTGGTCTCAGTCATGTGCCGAGCATACGAAGCCCGGCGCGGACCGGGGTACGCGGGAGCCCGTCCCGGCACGCCTCAGGGCCGGTCGAGGCGCAGCCGCTGCGCCCGGGGCAGCCCGGCCACCACCAGGTCGTAGCTGTCCTCGATCAGCTCGCGCAGCCGGGCGTCGGGCAGTCCGGAGACGGTGACGGTGTTCCAGTGGCGCTTGTTCATGTGCCAGCCGGGCACCACCGCCTCGTACTGCTCGCGCAGCCGCACCGCCTCGTCCGGGTCGCACTTGAGGTTGACCGTCAGGGGCCGGGCGTCCAGGGCGCTCAGCGCGAACATCTTGCCGAGCACCTTGAAGACGGACGCCTCCGGCCCGAAGGGGAACTCCTCCACGCTCGCGTTGAACCCCAGGCAGAACGCCCGCAGCTCCTGCGGAGTCATGCCGCCTCCCCCTCGTCGGGAGCCACCGGCTCCACCAGCACCGTGACGATCTTGTTCCGCCGGCCCGCCGGGGACTCCGCGGTCAGCCGCAGCCGGCGCCCGTCGGGCAGTTCCACCTCGGCCCTCGCCCCGGCGATCGGGACGCGGCCCAGGGCCTTCGCGAGGAGCCCGCCGACCGTCTCCACGTCCTCGTCGTCGTACTCGTCGAGGTCGAACAGGTCGCCGAGGTCGCCGATGTCGAGGCGGGCGGTGACCCGGAAGCAGCCGTTCTCCAGCTCCTGGACGGGCGGCAGCTCGCGGTCGTACTCGTCGGTGATCTCGCCGACGATCTCCTCCAGGATGTCCTCGATGGTGACGATGCCGGCCGTGCCGCCGTACTCGTCGATGACGACGGCGACGTGGCTGCGCTCCTGCTGCATCTCGCGCAGCAGGTCCCCGGCGTTCTTCGTGTCGGGCACGAAGGCCGCCGGGCGCATCGCGGTGGAGACCGGGTCGGCCTCCGAGTCGCGGTTGATGTGCGTCTTGCGGACCAGGTCCTTCAGGTACACGATCCCGACGATGTCGTCCTCGTTCTCGCCGGTGACCGGAATCCGGGAGAAGCCGGAGCGCAGGGCCAGGGTGAGGGCCTGACGGATCGTCTTGTAGCGCTCGATGCAGACGAGGTCGGTGCGCGGCACCATCACCTCGCGCACCAGGGTGTCGCCGAGTTCGAAGACGGAGTGCACCATGCGGCGCTCCTCGTCCTCGATCAGCGATTCCTGCTCGGCGAGGTCCACCATGGCCCGCAGCTCGGCCTCGCTGGCGAACGGGCCCTTGCGGAACCCCTTGCCGGGGGTGAGCGCGTTGCCGATGAGGATCAGCAGCTGCGGGATCGGGCCCATCACCCGGGCCAGCGGCAGCAGCACGTACGCCGAGGCGGTGGCCGTGTTCAGCGGGTGCTGGCGGCCGATGGTGCGCGGGGAGACGCCGATCGCCACGTAGGAGACGAGGACCATGACGCCGATGGCGACGGCCAGCGCCTCCCAGGTCTCCGGGAACTCCTTGAGGCAGGCGTAGGTGACGAGCACCCCGGCGGCCATCTCGCAGGCGACCCTCACCAGCAGGGCGACGTTGAGATAGCGCGTCGGGTCGGCCGCGACCTGTTCCAGCTTGGCGCTGCCGCGCCGGCCGGAGCGGACCGCCTCGGCGGCCCGGAAGCTCGACGTCCGGGCGATCCCGGCCTCGGCGCAGGCCGCGAGCCAGCCGACCACGACCAGCAGGACGACGCCGAGGATCAGGGGCAGGCTCACGAGACGGTGGGGGCGGGGGACGGGCCGGTCAGGCCCCGCTCACCGCGCCAGCCGTCCACGATGGCCGCCTGGAGGCCGAACATCTCGGCCTTCTCGTCGGGCTCCTCGTGGTCGTATCCCAGCAGGTGCAGCACGCCGTGGACGGTGAGGAGCTGGAGCTCCTCGTCCATGGAGTGACGGGTCGGGGCCTCCTCGCCCTGCCGCTTCGCGACCTCGGGGCAGAGCACGATGTCGCCGAGGAGTCCCTGCGGGGGCTCCTCGTCGTCCTTGGCCGGCGGACGCAGTTCGTCCATCGGGAAGGACATGACATCGGTCGGGCCCGGCAGGTCCATCCACTGGATGTGCAGCTGCTCCATGGCCGCGCCGTCCACCACGATCACCGAGAGTTCGGAGAGCGGGTGGATGCGCATCCGCGCGAGCGCGTAGCGGGCGATGTCGAGGATCGCCTGCTCGTCGACCTCGGTTCCGGACTCGTTGTTGACGTCGATCGACATGGTGCGCTGCTACTGCTTCCCGTTGTGGCGGCTTCGGCCCCGCGGGACGCCGCCGTCCTGCTCGCCCTTGCGGTTGTCGTACTTCTCGTACGCGTCGACGATACGGCCGACCAGCTTGTGCCGGACGACATCCTGGGAGGTGAGCCGGGAGAAGTGCACGTCGTCTATGCCGTCCAGGATCTCCTGGACCTGGCGCAGACCGCTCTTGGTGCCGGTCGGAAGGTCGACCTGGGTGATGTCACCCGTGATGACGATCTTGGAGTCGAACCCGAGCCGGGTGAGGAACATCTTCATCTGCTCGGCACTGGTGTTCTGCGCCTCGTCGAGGATGATGAAGGCGTCGTTCAGCGTGCGGCCGCGCATGTACGCGAGGGGCGCGACCTCGATCGTGCCCGCTGCCATCAGGCGCGGGATCGAGTCGGGGTCGAGCATGTCGTGCAGGGCGTCGTACAGCGGGCGCAGGTACGGGTCGATCTTGTCGAACAGGGTGCCGGGCAGGAAGCCGAGGCGTTCGCCGGCCTCGACGGCCGGGCGGGTCAGGATGATCCGGCTGACCTGCTTGGACTGGAGGGCCTGGACCGCCTTGGCCATGGCGAGGTAGGTCTTGCCGGTGCCGGCGGGGCCGATGCCGAAGACGATCGTGTGCTTGTCGATGGCGTCGACGTAGCGCTTCTGGTTGAGCGTCTTGGGGCGGATGGTGCGGCCCCGGTTGGAGAGGATGTTCTGGGTGAGCACCTCGGCCGGGGTCTCGGTGCCGTCCGCCTGGCCGTTGTCGGTGGCCTTGAGCATCGCGATCGACCGTTCCACGGCGTCCTCCGTCATCGGCTGCCCGGTGCGGAGCACGAGCACCATCTCGTCGAACAGGCGCTGGATGAGGGCGATGTCCGCCGCGTTGCCCGTCGCGCTTATGTCATTGCCCCGGACGTGGATGTCGGCCGCCGGGAACGCCGCTTCGATCACGCGCAGCAGCGAGTCGCCCGCTCCCAGGAGCATCACCATCGGGTGAGCGGCCGGGATGCTGATGTGGGCACGCGCCTGCGGCTGTGTGGGTGACTGAGTCATGGGCCGGCCCTCGGGCCTGCGCATACCTCCCGTTGCAGGGTTCTCGCTGCTCGAAAACCTCGTGTGTCTCCAGCCTACGACGCCCCGCCGACAACTCCAGAGGTTTTACCGGGCGGTACGGGGGCGGGGAGGTTACGCCCGGAACCCGATGGTGGGCACGGCCCGGCGCAGCGGCCACGGGCGGGCGGCGGTGGGCAGCAGCGCGTCCAGGAAGGCGTAGCGGCGCAGGGCGGCCGGGTCCTGGCCGTCCATGGTGCGCACCCGCTGCCACCAGGCGCCGATCTCCGCCCAGCCGGGGGCCGAGAGGGAGCCGCCGAACTCCTGGACGGAGAGGGCGGCGGTCAGCCCGGCGAGGGCGAGCGGGACGAGGGTGGTCTTGCCGGTTCCGGGGGGTGCGCACAGCACCGCGACCCCCCGGCCGTCGAGCGCGCGCCGCAGGTCGGGCACAGCGGTGCGGACGGGCAGCAGGTCGAGGGCGTCGGTGCGGATCACGCCCCCAGTCTCGTACGCCCCGCACCGCTGCGGTGCGCCCGGTGCGGCCGGGCGGCGCGCGGCCGGTGGCTCAGTCGCGTACGCAGACGAAGATCGCGGTGCCCGGGATCAGGTTGCCGCGCAGCGGGGACCAGCCGCCCCACTCCTGGTCGTTCCAGGCGGGCCATTCCGGCTCGACCAGGTCCACCAGCCGGAAGCCGCCCGCGACGACGTCCCGCACCCGGTCGCCCAGCGTGCGGTGGTGCTCCACGTACACTGCCTCGCCGTGCTCGTCCTGCTCGACGTAGGGGGTGCGGTCGAAGTAGGAGGCGGCGACCGACAGGCCCTCGGGGCCCGGCTCGTCGGGGAAGGCCCAGCGCACGGGGTGGGTCACGGAGAAGACCCAGCGGCCGCCGGGGCGCAGCACCCGGTGGACCTCGCGGAAGACCTGGACGGGGTCGGCGACGAAGGGCACGGCGCCGTAGGCGGAGCAGGCCAGGTCGAAGGAGGCGGCGCGGAAGGGCAGCCGTCCGGCGTCCGCCTCGACGAGCGGGAGGCCCTCGCCGATGCGCAGGGCGTGCTGGAGCTGGCGGTGGGAGAGGTCGAGGGCGACCGGGCGCGCGCCCCGGGCGGCCAGCCAGCGCGAGCACTGGGCCGCGCCGGCGCCGATCTCCAGGACGTCGAGTCCTTCGAGCGCGTCGGCGGGGCCCAGCAGTGCGGCCTCCGCCTCGTCCAGCCCTTCCGGGCCCCAGACGAAGCGGTCGTCGCCGAGGAAGGCGCCGTGGTCGCTCTGGTACTCGTCGGCGTTGCGGTCCCACCAGCCCCGGCTGGCCCGGCTGCTCTCCGCCGTACCGGCGCTGCGGCGGGTCGCCTCGGGTTCGGCGGCGTCCATCTCTTGGCTCATCGTGTCCGTCGTTGTAGTTTGCCTTCACCCCGTCGTACGCGGTACGTACCACGGGGCGGGTGCGGCGCGGAATCCGTGTGTCCGGAGCTGTTGGGACACGATCTGGCCTCGGTGAACCCGAGTTGTGCCGGACGTGGGGCGTTTCGCCCGTGGTGTCCGCCTTCGCGCATTGACCGTGCCCTGCTGCCCCCGTATGCTACAAGTTGCGCTGCGAGCCTGCGCTCCTCAGACCTAGCAGGCCGCGCTCGCACCTGTTGCATGTCCCTCGGTTGTCGAGGCGTCGCCCGGTCATCGGGTGGGGCGCTTCCCAGGCTGTCCGGCTTCTGCAGAGGCGATACGGGCTTTCGGCGTGGCAGTACCTACGACTCAATGTCCGTACCGGAGCCCTTTCCCACATGACGAGCAGCACCGAGACCACCGCCACCACTCCGCAGGTTGCGGTCAACGACATCGGCGACGCGGACGCGTTCCTCGCGGCGATCGACGAGACGATCAAGTACTTCAACGACGGCGACATCGTTGACGGTGTCATCGTCAAGGTTGACCGGGACGAGGTTCTCCTCGACATCGGTTACAAGACCGAAGGCGTCATCCCGAGCCGCGAGCTCTCGATCAAGCACGACGTCGACCCGAACGAGGTCGTCAAGGTCGGTGACGAGATCGAGGCCCTGGTTCTCCAGAAGGAGGACAAGGAAGGCCGCCTGATCCTCTCGAAGAAGCGCGCTCAGTACGAGCGTGCCTGGGGCACCATCGAGAAGATCAAGGAAGAGGACGGCATCGTCACCGGTACCGTCATCGAGGTCGTCAAGGGTGGTCTCATCCTCGACATCGGCCTCCGTGGCTTCCTGCCGGCGTCGCTCGTCGAGATGCGCCGCGTCCGCGACCTCCAGCCGTACGTGGGCAAGGAGCTCGAGGCCAAGATCATCGAGCTGGACAAGAACCGCAACAACGTGGTCCTGTCCCGCCGTGCCTGGCTCGAGCAGACCCAGTCCGAGGTCCGCCAGACGTTCCTCACGACCCTCCAGAAGGGTCAGGTCCGCTCCGGCGTCGTCTCCTCGATCGTCAACTTCGGTGCCTTCGTGGACCTGGGCGGCGTCGACGGTCTGGTGCACGTCTCCGAGCTGTCCTGGAAGCACATCGACCACCCCTCCGAGGTCGTCGAGGTCGGCCAGGAGGTCACCGTCGAGGTCCTCGACGTCGACATGGACCGCGAGCGCGTGTCCCTGTCGCTCAAGGCGACGCAGGAAGACCCGTGGCAGCAGTTCGCCCGCACGCACCAGATCGGGCAGGTCGTCCCCGGTAAGGTCACCAAGCTCGTTCCGTTCGGTGCGTTCGTCCGCGTGGACGAGGGCATCGAGGGCCTGGTCCACATCTCCGAGCTGGCCGAGCGCCACGTGGAGATCCCGGAGCAGGTCGTCCAGGTCAACGACGAGATCTTCGTCAAGGTCATCGACATCGACCTCGAGCGCCGTCGCATCAGCCTCTCGCTGAAGCAGGCCAACGAGGCGTTCGGCGGCGACCCGGCCTCGGTCGAGTTCGACCCGACCCTGTACGGCATGGCCGCGTCCTACGACGACCAGGGCAACTACATCTACCCCGAGGGCTTCGACCCCGAGACCAACGACTGGCTCGAGGGCTTCGAGGCTCAGCGCGAGGTCTGGGAGACCCAGTACGCCGAGGCGCAGCAGCGCTTCGAGCAGCACCAGGCCCAGGTCATCAAGTCCCGCGAGGCCGACGAGGCCGCTGCCGCCGAGGGCGCTGCCGCCTCCGCCGGCAACACGCAGGCCGCCTCGGGCGCCAGCGGTGGCTCCTACTCCTCGGAGTCCTCGGACAACTCCGGCGCCCTGGCGTCGGACGAGGCCCTGGCCGCGCTCCGCGAGAAGCTGGCGGGCGGCCAGAGCTGACGCTCCGGCCCTCCCGGCCTCGGCCGCGGTAGGTGAGTGACCGTGAGGCCCGTCCCCTTCGGGGGGCGGGCCTCACGTCTTTTCCGCCCCCGGAACCACGGGTACGGGGAATGCCGAAGATCCGCAGGACGTTGTTCCCCAGGAACACGAGGAGGAGCGGTAACCGTGCCTGATCCGCAGAGTTTGTACGAATGGGAGCCGAAGGGCCTGGCTGTCGTCGACATGGCGCTCGCCCAGGAGTCGGCCGGCCTGGTCATGCTCTACCACTTCGAGGGGTACATCGACGCGGGTGAGACCGGGGAGCAGATCGTCGACGGCCTGCTCGAATCGCTGCCGCACCAGGTGGTGGCCCGCTTCGACCACGACCGGCTGATCGACTACCGCGCCCGCCGCCCGCTGCTGACGTTCAAGCGCGACCGCTGGGCCGCGTACGAGACCCCGGCGCTGGAGGTCCGTGTCGTCCAGGACGCCACGGGCGCGCCGTTCCTGCTGCTCTCCGGGCCGGAGCCCGACGTGGAGTGGGAGCGGTTCGCCGCCGCCGTCGAGGAGGTCGTGGAGCGGCTCGGTGTCCGCCTCGCGGTCAACTTCCACGGCATCCCGATGGGCGTCCCGCACACCCGCCCCGTCGGCATCACCCCGCACGGCAACCGCACCGACCTGATGCCCGGCCACCGCAGCCCCTTCGAGGAGGCCCAGGTGCCCGGCTCCGCCGAGGCGCTCATCGAGTACCGGCTGATGGAGGCGGGCCACGACGTGCTGGGCGTCGCCGCCCACGTCCCGCACTACGTCGCCCGCTCCGCCTACCCCGACGCGGCGCTCACCGCCCTGGAGGCGATCACCGCCGCGACCGGCCTGGTGCTGCCGTCCGTCGCGCACGCCCTGCGCACCGAGGCGCACCGCACGCAGACGGAGATCGACCGCCAGATCGGCCAGGGCGACGAGGAACTGGTCTCGCTGGTCGAAGGTCTCGAGCACCAGTACGACGCGGTCGCGGGCGCCGAGACCCGCGGCAACCTGGTCGCCGAACCCGCCGACCTGCCGTCCGCCGACGAGATCGGCCGGGAGTTCGAGAAGTTCCTCGCCGAACGCGAGGGCGACGCCTGACCCGCGCCGGCGCCCCGGCCACGGGCCTCCCGTGCCCGCCGCCCCCGACCCCACCGGCCGGGGCCGGCGGGCACTAGGCTGCCGGGCATGCTGAAAGTGGGCCTGACCGGTGGCATCGGCGCCGGCAAGAGCGAAGTGTCCCGGCTGCTCGTCGGCCACGGAGCCGTCCTCATCGACGCCGACCGCATCGCGCGCGAAGTGGTCGAACCCGGCACCCCCGGCCTCGCCGCCGTCGTCCAGGAGTTCGGCACCGGCATCCTGGCCCCGGACGGCACCCTGGACCGGCCCGCGCTCGGCGCCGTGGTCTTCGCCGACCCGGACCGGCTGGCCGCGCTCAACGCGATCGTCCACCCCCTCGTCCGCGACCGCTCCGCCGAACTGGAGCAGGCCGCCGGGCCGGACTCCGTGGTCGTCCACGACGTCCCCCTCCTCACCGAGAACGGCCTGGCCCCCCTCTACGACCTGGTCGTCGTGGTGGACGCCGCCCCCGAGACCCAGCTCGACCGGCTCGTCCGGCTGCGCGGCATGACCGAGGAGGACGCCCGCGCCCGCATGGCCGCCCAGGCCACCCGCGAGCAGCGGCGCGCCATCGCCGACCTGGTCATCGACAACGACGGACCGGTCGAGGAGCTGGCGGACCGGGTCCGCGCGGTGTGGGCGGAGCTGGTCCGGCGCGCCGAGGCGGGCTGAGACCCAGGCCGCGCGGAATACGCGCGGCCGGGCGGACGTTGCCGCGGGACGGACGAGGGAAGGAAGCGACCGTGCCCGAACGGAACCCGGAGACCGACGTCATCGACTTCCGCGCGGCCGAGCAGCTGCTCGCCGCGCGCGACCCCCGGGGTGCCGTGCGGCTGCTCGACTCCGTGATCGCCGCCCACCCCGAGAACACCGCCGCCCGGCTGCTGCGCGCCCGCGCCTTCTTCGCGGCGGCGCAGCTGCGCCCGGCCGAGCTGGAATTCGAGCTGGTGCTTGAGCGGGAGCCGGACAACGCCTTCGCGCACTTCGCGCTGGCCCGCACCTTCGAGCGCTCCGGTCACCCGGAGCGGGCCGTGCGCCACTTCCGGCTGGCGGCCGCGCTCGACCCCAACCCGGAATACCTGCGCGCCGCCCGCTTCGACGACCGGGACGGCGACGCCTAGGGCGTGTTCGGTGGCGGGCCCTTGCCGCCGTCCGGCCCGTGGTCGGGCTCGTACGGCGGCACGGAGCGGCCCGGCTGGTAGTGGGGGCCCTGCCGCAGCCGGTGCACGACCACGCACAGGTCCACCAGGACCAGCGCGAGCAGCACCCCGCACACGACGGCCCAGCCGGTGCGGCCGTTCACCGCGAAGGCCGTCACTCCGAAGACGGTCCAGGCCAGGCCCCACAGACTCAGCCAGAGCCGCATCCGCAGCGGGCTCCGTGCGGTCGTCGGTTCATTGCCGGTACGCATCGCATCGCCTCACCTACCAGCATGGACCCGCGACAGACCGCGCGCAGGCGGCCTCGCCCCGCCGGTGCGGGTGCGGCGCCGGTCGGTCAGTGGACCGTGCTGAAGCTGCGCCAGGGCGGCGCGCTGCGGGCGTTCTCGTCGGAGAAGGTGGTCGCCACGTACGCCGTCCCCGGTCCGGTGCAGTCCGGCGTCGGGTACAGGATGATGTCGACCAGCGTCTCGTTGGCCACCGCCTTGGCGCCGGCCGGCGCGAGCCGGTGGCAGCCCTTGACGGAGGGGCTGTTCACCTCGATCACGGCGTCCCGCTCGGTCGTGTAGATGACCGGGCCGACCGCGGTCCGGCCCAGGCCCGAGCAGCCTGCGACGGTCAGGGTCAGCAACACGGCCTGGGCGGCGATGGCGAGCCGGCGGCGTCGGCGGTCGATCACGGGCATGGGCGGGTCCTCGTCTGTGTCGTCACCGCGCACACCGCGGTGCGCGGGCCGGGTGAACGTGCCGGTGCTGGCCACCCTGCCCGCTTCCCCGGCCCGCGGCATCCGGGAGGCGGCCGGGCGGGGGAGGGGCGTTCGACCCCGCGGCACGACCGGGCATACCGTGGGAGGAGCGCACGCAGAGGTGCGAGGCCGAGGGCCGGGGTTCTCCGGCCGGCAGGGGGCCGTCATGGTCCAGTACCTGTTGATCGCGGTGGTCGCGGCGGCGCTGGCAGGCGCCCTGTACCTGGCGGCGGCCGCGAGAATCGTCAAACAGTACGAGCGGGGCGTGGTACTCCGGCTCGGCCGGCTCCGCGACGACGTCCGGGGGCCGGGCTTCACCATGGTGGTGCCGGGCGTCGAGCGGCTGCGCAAGGTCAACATGCAGATCGTGACCATGCCCGTGCCGGCCCAGGACGGCATCACCCGCGACAACGTCACGGTCCGGGTGGACGCCGTCATCTACTTCAAGGTGGTCGACGCGGCGAGCGCCGTCGTCGAGGTCGAGGACTACCGCTTCGCGGTCTCCCAGATGGCTCAGACCTCGCTCCGTTCGATCATCGGCAAGAGCGACCTGGACGACCTCCTGTCCAACCGGGAGAAGCTCAACCAGGGCCTGGAACTGATGATCGACAGCCCGGCGGTGGGCTGGGGCGTCCAGATCGACCGGGTCGAGATCAAGGACGTCTCGCTGCCGGAGACGATGAAGCGCTCCATGGCCCGCCAGGCCGAGGCCGACCGTGAGCGCCGCGCCCGCGTCATCAACGCCGACGCCGAACTCCAGGCGTCCAGGAAGCTGGCCGAGGCGGCGTCGGAGATGTCCGCCCAGCCGGCCGCCCTCCAGTTGCGACTCCTCCAGACCGTGGTGGCGGTCGCCGCCGAGAAGAACTCCACGCTGGTGCTGCCGTTCCCGGTCGAACTGCTCCGCTTCCTGGAGCGGGCCCAGCAGAACCAGTCCCCGCCCGATCCCGCACCGCCCCCGGACCCCGGGGCGCGGCCCGCCGCCGAGGACGTTGTCAGACCCTCCGCCTAGACTCGCGCAGCAGAAGGAACGACAGCCGGGCACCCGCGCCGACCAGGCACGGAGCGCCGGCGCGCGGCCCGGCGGGCCGCGTATGACGCGAGGGGAGGGACCGGGTGGGCACCGCACCGCCGCCGCAGGACGCGGACGACAGCCACCTGCTGCGCTGCGCCGCAGTCTTCCTCCCCGGCACACCCCCGCGCCGGGGCCGCGTCGCCTTCTGGAACCCGCTGGACGGCCCGCTCCCCGCAGCACCCGCCGGCGCCCGGAGCGAGGAGATCACGGTGGTCCGGCCCTCGGACGACGCCGCCGGGGCGGACCTGCGGACCGTGCCCGCGCTGCTGCTGCCCGTCGCCGACGCCCTGCCCCTGCTCGCCCGCGCCCGCCACCAGCGCTCCGCCCATC
>NZ_JAKRGC010000078.1 GCF_022347745.1 Streptomyces sp. OfavH-34-F | reverse complement strand
GGCGGCGGGGAGGGCCCCGGGCCGGGCCTGGCCGGGCCGGGCGCCACCGGGACCACCACCGCGCCGTCCTCCGCGTCCCCGGCGGCGTCGTCGCCGAAGCCGGCGCCCACGCCGACGAGGACGGCCTCCCCCTCGGCATCCGCGTCGAGGACCCCGAGCGCCCCCACCGGGCCGCTGTCCGGGAAGACGGTGGTCGTCGACCCCGGCCACAACCCGACGAACCACCTGCACACCGCCGAGATCAACCGCCAGGTGGACATCGGCACCGGGCGCAAGGAGTGCGACACCACCGGGACGTCCACCAACGGGGGTTACGCCGAGGCGGAGTTCACCCTGGACGTGGCGCACCGGCTGCGGAAGCTGCTGCGCGCCCAGGGCGCCGAGGTGATCCTGACGTACGACCGGGACCGGCCCTGGGGGCCCTGCGTGGACGAGCGGGCGCGCATCGGCAACCGGGAGCACGCGGACGCGGTGGTCTCGATCCACGCGGACGGATCGGCCGTGGGCAACCGGGGGTTCCATGTGATCCTCCCGGCGGCGGTGCGCGGCGGAGGCGCGGACACGTCGAAGATCGTCGAACCCTCGCGTGACCTCGGCACCCGAATCGCGGGTCTGTTCGTACGCAGTACCGGAAGTTCCCCTTCCAATTACGTGGGCGGCAAAACGGGTTTGGACGTCCGCAAGGATCTCGGCGGACTTAATTTGTCGACCGTGCCCAAAGTCTTCATCGAATGCGGCAATATGCGTGATCCCAAGGATGCCGCCCTGCTCACCAGCGGGGGCTGGCGCCAGAAGGCCGCCCAGGGCATCGCGGACGGCATCAGCAGCTACCTCAAGGGGTAGGCAAGCGGTGATTCTGCGATGAATTCGGGAGGATGTCCGCGCACCCGGCGGGCAGCAACACGACCCGCACGAGCAGACGATACATTCACCCGTACGATGGGGAGCCGTTCCCGAGCTACAAGCCGTGCCAGCCGTGCATCCGGCGGCAACGACGACCGCCCCCGACGAGACGACCGACTAAGGACCTTCACGTGAATATCCGCTCCCTCACTCGAGGCGATGGCGTGGTGATCGGAGCAGCGGTCGTGCTGTTCATCGCCTCGTTCCTCGACTACTTCGATTACGGAAGCAACAGCGTCGACGCCCCCAACTCCTGGGACTCCCTGGGCAACGGCATCGGCGTCTACATGGTCGGGGTGATCGGCGCAGCACTGATCGTGCTCTCCCGTTCGCAGCCCCAGCCGCGCAAGGTCGTGGGCCTCGACCTCGCCCAGTTCGGCGTCGCCGCCACGGTGTTCACCGCGTGGAACATGTTCTGGACGATCATCGACCTCGGCCAGATCGACGCGGGCGCCGGCCTGATCCTCGGCTTCATCGCCTCGCTGGCGCTGGCCGCGGGCGCGATCGCCTCGCCGCTGGTGCCGGCCCTCAAGGCCCCGCTCGCGGGCGCCCCGAACCCGCAGGCCGTGCAGCCGCCGTACGGTGCCCAGCCCGGCCAGGGCTACGGCTACCCCGGCGGTCCGCAGCCGGCGTTCGGCGGCGGCCAGCAGGGCCAGCCGCAGCCGTACGGCGCGCAGCAGCCGGGTCAGCCCGACCCGCAGAAGGCCGCGGCGCCGCAGGCTCCGGCGGCCGGGCAGTCCGGTGAGTTCACCGCGTTCTGGTTCGCGGTGCCGGTGGCCCGCCAGCTGTACAACGAGGACGGTTCGCAGGCCCCGATCGCCGAGCTGGCGCCGGGCACCTGGTACCTCGCGGTCGAGCAGCGCGGTTCGGCGCTGATCGCCCAGACGCAGGACGGCCGTCGCGGCGTCCTCCAGGACACCTCGGGCATCCAGCGCGGCTGACGCCCGCGCCCGTTCCTGACAGCGGCCCCCGCCCTTCCCGGGCGGGGGCCGCTGCCGTTGCCGCGGGCCGGTCCGGGGTCAGCCGGCCGCCCGTTTCGGGACCTGGCCCCGCCGGGTCCAGCGCAGCAGTTCGTCCGCGGACCAGGTGGTGACCACGCGCTCCGGCGGTACGCCGCACTCCTCGGCGCGGGCGCAGCCGTACGCCTGCCAGTCCAGCTGGCCCGGTGCGTGCGCGTCGGTGTCCACGGCGAACAGGGTGCCCGCCGCCACGGCCCGGCGCAGCAGGCGGCGGGGCGGGTCGAGCCGTTCGGGGCGGCTGTTGATCTCGACGGCGGTGCCCGCCCCGGCGCAGGCGGCGAAGACCTCGTCGGCGTCGAACGCGGACTCGGGGCGGCCCCGGCCGGTGACGAGGCGTCCGGTGCAGTGGCCGAGGACGTTCGCCTGCGGGTGGCGTACGGCGGCGACCATCCGGCGGGTCATCGGGGCGGCGTCCATGCGGAGTTTGGAGTGGACGGACACCACGACGAGGTCCACCTGTTCCAGGAGGTCCTCCTCCTGGTCGAGGGAGCCGTCCGGGTTGATGTCGCACTCGATGCCGGTGAGCAGCCGGAACGGCGCCCAGCGCGCGTTGAGTTCGGCGACCTCGGCGAGCTGCCGGCGCAGCCGCTCCGGCGAGAGGCCGTGGGCGACGGTGAGGCGGGGCGAGTGGTCGGTGAGGACCGTCCAGTCGTGGCCCAGTTCCGCCGCGGCGCGGCCCATCTCCTCGATGGGGCTGCCGCCGTCCGACCAGTCGGAGTGCGTGTGGCAGTCGCCGCGCAGCAGCGCCAGCAGCCGCTCGCCGCCCTCCGCGAGGGGCCCGGCGCTCGCCGCGTCGGACTCCAGCCGGTCCAGGTAGCCGGGGGTCTCCCCGGCCGCCGCCTCCCGGACGACCTGGGCGGTGCGGGGGCCGATGCCCTTGACGCGTTCCAGCGAGCCGTCCGCGAGTCGGCGGTCCAGCTCGCCGTCGTCCATCGCGGCGACGGTGCGGGCGGCGGTGCGGAAGGCCTGGACGCGGTAGGTGACCGCCCTCCCGCGTTCCAGCAGGAAGGCGATCCGCTCCAGGGCCCTGACCGGGTCCATCGGCACCTCCGGGGCCGGCCGGGACGGTTGGCGGCCGCCCGTCCAGCTTGGCCCAGCCGGGCCCGGCCCGCACACCGGAGGAGCCGGGCCCCGGGCCGGGCGGCTCAGCCGAAGGCGGTGCGGGCCAGCCAGAAGTCGAGCAGCGCGGCGTCGCCCAGCACCTCCACCCGGTCGCTGCCGGGCGCGAGGCGGCGGTTGAGGAGCAGCATCAGGTCGGTGAGCGACCCGCGCACCGCGACGTCCGCCTTGGCGTGCGCCCGCCGCCAGGTCACCCCGTCCGCGCCGATCTCGATCAGCCACTCGGCGTCGGGGACGTCGGTGGCGTGCAGGTGCAGGGAGCGCTCCTCCCCGCGCAGCTCGGCGGCCTCGCGGTCGCCGTGGGCCTGGACGAAGACCACGATCTGCAGCCACTCGTCGATCGTGTCGGCGGCCAGCTCGGGCGTCACCGTGTACGGAACGTCGGCGGTGAGGGCCGCGTCGGCGAGGTGGACGACGGTCTCCAGGGCCATGCGGCGCGCCCAGAAGCCGGCCCGGTGCTCCCAGCCCCAGGTCCACACCTCGGCGTCCGGCCCGGCCTCGCGCAGCGCGGCGACGGCCCCGGCCGCCCCGTCGGCCAGCCAGGCGTCGAGCGTGGCCGGAGCATCGTCGGCGGGGGCGCGGTCCGGCACCTTGTCGTCCGGCACCGCATCGGCGGACCGGGTGCGGACGATCTCACCGGCCCAGCGGTGGGCGCGGCCCACGTGTTCGGCGAGTTCGCGCAAGGTCCAGTCGGGGCAGGTCGGTACGGTCGCGCCGAGGTCGGCGCCCCGCAGTGCCGTTCTCAACTCCTCGGTGAGCCGGATGATTTCGTCGCAGTAGCGTTCATGCGTGAGAAGACCCATCCCCGCACCCTAGTGCGGGCACGGGTGCCTCCTCATGCGGATATCCGGCAGGGTGCGCCGGTCAGCCGCAGCAGTCCGGCTCCAGGCCGGCCGGCAGCCGTTCGCCGCCGAAGACGGCGGTCGTGGCCTCGTCGCCGCCAAGTGCCGCCACCGCCAGCAGCAGCGAACCGGCCGTCCAGGAGGTGCGTTCCTCGGGCCAGAAGGCCTTGTTGCCCTCGAAGACGTAACCCGTCCAGTACAGGCCGCCCCCGGCCCGCAGGTGCTGGATGGACTGGAGGATCTCCAGGGCCCGGTCGGACTCGCCCATCACCCACAGGGCCAGGGCGAGTTCGCAGCTCTCGCCGCCGGTGACCCAGGGGTTGGGCAGCACGCAGCGCACGCCGAGGTCCGGCACGACGAAGTCGTCCCAGCCCGCCTCGATGCGCTCCTTGGCGGCGGCCCCGGTGACGGCGCCGCCGAGGACCGGGTAGTACCAGTCCATCGAGTAGCGGCTCTTGTCGAGGAAGCGCTCGGGATGGTGGCGGATGGCGTGGCCCAGGGCCCCGGCCGCCAGTTCCCAGTCGGGCTGGGGCTCCTCGCGGCGTTCGGCGAGGGCGAGGGCGCAGCGCAGGGCCTGGTGGATGGAGGAGGAACCGGTGAGCAGCGCGTCCGTCACCGCCGTGCCGTCGGCCTCGCGCTTCCAGCCGATCTGGCCGCCGGGCTGCTGGAGGCGCAGCACGAACTCGACGGCGGCGTAGACGGTGGGCCACATCCGGTCCACGAAGGCGTCGTCGCCGGTGGCGAGGTAGTGGTGCCAGACGCCGACCGCCACGTAGGCGCAGAAGTTGGTCTCCCGGCTCCGGTCGGTCGGCCGCTCCGCGTCGCCGTCCTGGTAGGCGGCGTACCAGGAGCCGTCCTCGTTCTGGTGGCGGGCCAGCCACTCGTAGGCGCGCGCGGCGGCGGTGTGTTCGCCCGCGGCGTCCAGGGCCATGGCGGCCTCGGTGTGGTCCCACGGGTCGAGGTGGTGGCCGCGGAACCAGGGGATGGCGCCGTCCGCGCGCTGCAGGGCGAGCAGCGCGGTGACGGTCTCGGCGGCCTGCGCGGCGGTGAGGACTCCGGGCAGGACGAGGTGTTCGGTCCGTTCGGGAAGGCTCACGCCTCGGCCTCGGCTGCTGCGGCGGCGAGCGGCAGGTGCGGCTTGGTCGCGTAGGCGACGAAGCTCTTGCCGACGACCGGGTTGAGCAGCTGCTCGGCGACCCGGGTCAGGGCGGGCTTCTTCATGATGTCCCAGACCAGGAGCTTGTGGTACGCCTTCACCGGCAGCGCCTTGTCGTTGTCGACGCCGAACGCGCACTTGAGCCACCAGTACGGGGAGTGCAGCGCGTGGGCGTGGTGGGTGCCGTACGGCTTGAGGCCGGCGCCGCGCATCCTGGCCAGCAGTTCGTCCGCCTTGTAGATGCGGATGTGGCCGCCCTCGACCTCGTGGTACGCGTCGGAGAGGGTCCAGCAGACCTTCTCGGGGCCGTAGCGCGGGACGGTGACGGCGATCCGGCCGCCGGGCCGCAGGACGCGGACCATCTCGGCGAGCACGCCCTTGTCGTCGGGGATGTGCTCCATGACCTCGGAGATGATCACGACGTCGAAGGACTCGTCGGGGAAGGGCAGGTTGAGGGCGTCGCCCTCCATGGCGGTGGCGGTGGCGCCCTGCGGGGCCTCGCCGGCCTCCTTCATCGCCGCGAACCACTTCGCGACCTCCCGGATCTCCTCGGCGTTGCGGTCGAGGGCCACCACCCGGGCGCCGCGCCGGTAGCACTCGAAGGCGTGGCGTCCGGCGCCGCACCCCAGGTCGAGCACGCGGTCGCCGGCGGCGAGCGGGAAGCGGGTGAAGTCCACGGTCAGCACGAATGCCTGCTTTCGCGGTCGGGGGTGGTGGCGGGGGTCAGGAGCGGGTGGGGGTCATCGCCGGCCGCCGGGGCCGGTGGCGGCGCGGGCGGCGATGGCCTGCCGGTAGAGGTCGGCGGTGCCGATCGCGGCCTGCTTCCAGGTGAACCGGGCGAGTACGCGGGCGCGTCCGGCGGCTCCGAGCCGGGCGCGCAGCTCCGCGTCGCCGAGCAGCCGGCCGAGCGCGTCGGCGAGGGCGCCGGGGTCGCCGGGCGGCACCGCGAGGCAGGTCTCGCCGTCGGGGCCGGCGACCTCCGGGATGGCGCCGCCGGTGGTCGCGACGAGCGGGGTGCCGGTGGCCATGGCCTCGGCGGCGGGCAGCGAGAAGCCCTCGTACAGGGAGGGGACGCAGGCGATCTGCGCGCCGCGCACCAGGTCGACCAGCTCGGTGTCGCTGATGCCCTTGACGAACTCGACGGCGTCCGCGAGGCCGTGCCGCTCGATGGCGCGGGCGACCGGTCCGTCCTCGGCGCGCTTGCCCACGACGACGAGGTGGGCGGCGGGGTTGCCGGTGCGGAGCTTGGCGAGGGCCTCCACGAGGTGGACGAGGCCCTTGAGCGGGACGTCCGCGCTGGAGGTGGTGACGATCCGGCCCGGGATCTCGGCGACGGCGGGGTCGGGCGACCACAGATCGGTGTCGGCGCCGATGTGGACGACCCGGATGCGGCGCGGGTCCACGCCGAGGTGCTCCACGATCTCCTGCTTGGAGGAGCCGGAGACGGTGAGCACGGACGGCAGCCTGCGGGCGACCCGCTTCTGCATGCGGGTGAACGCGTACCAGCGGCGCACGGAGGCGCGGCGGCGGCGGGTCGTGGCGGCGGCCAGGTCGAGCTGCCGGTCGACGGTGATGGGGTGGTGGATCGTGGTGACGAGGGGGGCGCCGAGGTCGGCGAGGAGCCCGTAGCCGAGGGTCTGGTTGTCGTGGATGACGTCGAACTCGCCGCGGCGGGCGGCGAGGTGGCGCCGGGCCCGCAGGCTGAAGGTGAGCGGTTCGGGGAAGCCGCCGGTCCACATCGTGGCGACCTCGGCGGCGTCGATCCAGTCCCGGTACTCGCCGCGTCCGGGGGTGCGGAACGGGTCGGGCTGCCGGTAGAGGTCGAGGCTGGGGAGTTCGGTGAGCGGGACGCCCTCGTCGAGCACCGGGTAGGGCTGGGCGCCGATGACCTCGACGCTGTGTCCGAGGCGGGCGAGTTCCCGGGCGAGGTGGCGTACGTAGACGCCCTGGCCGCCGCAGAAGGGGTTGCCCTTGTAGGTGAGGAGCGCGATGCGCAGCGGCCGGTCGCCGGGGTCCGCGCCCGATGCGGCGGCGCCCGTACGGGGGCCCGACTCCACGGCCTCAGCGGTCACACTCGGCCCCCTTCTCACTGCTCTGTTCGCCGGAGCGTAACCGCCGTGGCTAATCTAGAACAAGTTTCAGACTGGATGGTTCAATGAGCTACGAATCTACCGGTCGGTAGCGTCGGTGCAACGGCCGGATCAGGTGATTCACGCCACGGCACACGCCCCGGCCACGGGATGGGACACATGACAGCGGAAGCCCGGCCGGTATCGCCGCCCCTGACGGAGCGCCAGGAGGCCCGCCGCCGCCGCATCCTCCGGGCCACCGCCGCCCTCGCCGGCGAGGGCGGCTTCGAGGCCGTCCAGATGCGCGAGGTGGCGGTGGCCGCCGAGGTCGCCCTCGGCACCCTGTACCGGTACTTCCCCTCCAAGGTGCACCTCCTCGTCGCCACGCTGCGGGACCGGCTCCAGCGGCTGCGCACCGATCTGCGCGACCATCCGCCGGCCGGGGACGACCCGGCGGCGCGGGTGGCCGGCACCCTGCTGCGGGCCTTCGGCGAGCTGCGGCGCGAACCGCAGCTCGCGGACGCCATGGTGCGCGCCCTGACGTTCGCGGACCGGGGGGCGCGCACCGAGGTGGACGCCGTTTCGCGACTCACCACCGCGATCATCCTGGACGCGATGGGCACCGGCCACCCGACCCCGGAGCAGCTCTGCGCCGTACGGGTGATCGAGCACACCTGGCACTCGGCGCTGATCGCCTGGCTGTCCGGCCGGGCCTCCCCCGCGCAGGTGCGGGCCGACATCGGGACGGCGTGCCGGCTGATCGGCACCCCGGGCCCGGAACCGGCCCCCTGACGCGCGCGGGCGCCTGCCATGTGCGGCGCCCACACGCCGCCGGGGCGAGGTGGGGTGCCCTGCACCATATCGACGGCGGCGCGGTGTTCATACGGTTCGGCGACATCACAGGAACACGCCGAGGAGCCGGTCACCATGCCCCGCACCCGTACCGCCAGCAGAGCCCGCAGATCGCTCAGTGACATCCGTACCGTCGCCGTCCTGGCCGCCGCAGGGCTGCTGCTGACGGGCTGCACCGCCGCCGGGAAGGCGGGCGGGTCCGACTCCGCGAAGTCCTCCGGCGACGCGGCCGTCAAGGTCGGCCTGGTGTACTCCAGGACCGGGCTCCTCGCCGACTACGGCAAGCAGTACCGGGACGGCTTCATGGCGGGCCTCGACTACGCAACCCACGGCACCGGGAAGGTCGCCGGGCACCGCATCGAGGTCACCGAGCAGGACGACGCGGGCGATCCGGGCAAGGCCGTCTCCGCCGCGAAGAACCTCATCGGCAAGGGCTACAAGGTGCTGGCCGGCACCACCGACTCGGGCGTCGCCCTCCAGATGGCGCCGCTCGCCGCCCAGAACAAGGTGCTCTACATCAGCGGACCGGCCGCCACCGACGCGGTCACCGGCATCAACGACTACACCTTCCGCTCCGGCCGCCAGTCCTACCAGGACATCCTGACGGCGGGCACGATGCTCGGCGACGCCCGGGGCAAGAAGGTCACGGTGCTCGCCCAGGACTCCACCTTCGGCCAGGCCAACGTGGCCGCCGTGCAGGCGGTCCTCGGCGGGAAGGGCGCGAAGGTCGGCTCGGTGCTCGCGCCGCCCAGCGCGACGGACCTGACGCCGTTCGCCCGGCAGGTCAAGGCGGGCGGCCCGGACCTGGTCTTCGTCGCCTGGGCCGGCTCCACCGCCCCGGCGCTGTGGACGGCGCTCGACCAGCAGGGCGTGCTCGGCGCCGCCAAGGTCGTCACCGGCCTGGCCGGCACCGCCTCGTACCCGGTCTTCGGCGCCGCCGGCTCCAAGGTGTCGTTCCTGGCGCACTACTTCCCGGGCGCGGGCGGCGGCAACGCCGTGGAGAAGGCGATGCTCGACGCGGTGCGCGAGGACGGCGGCAAGCCCGACCTGTTCACGCCGGACGGCTTCACGGCCGCCCAGATGGTCGTGCGCGCCGTCGAGAAGGGCGGCGCCATCGACACCGCCGCGATGGTGAAGGCCCTGGAGGACTGGAGCTTCGACGGGGTCAAGGGTGCGAGCCGGGTGCGCGGCGAGGACCACGCGCTGCTCCAGCCGATGTTCACGGCCAGGCTGAAGGGCACCGGCAAGGCGGCGGTGCCGGAGCTGGTGGGCACCGAGCAACTGGACGCCGTGGCCCCGCCCGTGCGGCCCTCGGCGGGCTGAACCGTGACCGCACCCCGCACCCCGGGCCCGGCGGCGCCCGTGCTCCGGCTGGACGGCATCGGCTGGAGCATCGGCGGCGCCACCATCGTCCAGGACGTGTCGTTCAGCGTCCGCGAGGGCGAGTTCCTCGCCTTCATCGGCCCCAACGGGGCGGGCAAGACGTCCCTGTTCAACCTGATCAGCGGCGTCACCCTGCCCACGGGGGGCCGGATCGAGCTGGACGGCGCCGATCTCACCGACCGGCCCGCGCACGTCCGGGCCCGGCGCGGGCTCGGCCGCACCTTCCAGACGTCCAGCCTGTGGCCCGCCATGACCGTCGCCGACCACGTCCGGCTCGCCGCGCAGGCCGCGCGCGGCGGCTCGTACCGGCTGTGGCGGCGCGCCGACCCGTACACCGCCGAGGTGACCGGCGTCCTGGAGCGCACCGGCCTCGGCCACCGGGCCGGGGCGACGGCCGCCGAACTGTCGCACGGCGAGAAGCGGAAGCTGGAGCTGGCCGTCCTGCTGGTCGGCGAACCCCGGCTGATGCTGCTCGACGAACCGATGGCCGGGGTCAGCGCCGAGGAGGTGCCGGCCCTCACCGAACTCATCCGCACCCTGCACCGGGAGGAGGGGCGCACGGTCCTCATGGTCGAACACCACATGGACGTCCTGCTGGGCCTCGCGGACCGGCTCGCCGTCATGCACCACGGCCGGCTGCTCGCCCTGGACACCCCCGACGCGGTCACCGCCGACCCGACCGTGCAGCAGGCCTACCTCGGGGAGGGGCTGTGACGCGGCGACCGCTCCTGGAGGTGACGGACCTGCGGGTCCTGATCGGCGGCCGGCACATCCTGCACGGCGTCGACCTGGACGTCTCCCCGCACGGCGTCACCGCGCTGCTCGGCCGCAACGGCGCCGGGAAGACCACCACCGTCCGGGCCGTCCTCGGGCTCGTCCCGCGCACCGGCACCGTCCGGCTGGACGGCGAGGAGACCACGCACCTGCCCACGCATGCCCTGGTCCGGCGCGGCATCGGCTACGCCCCCGAGGACCGGGGGATCTTCGCCGGGCTGACCGTCGCCGAGAACCTGCGGCTGGCCGAACGGCCGGGCGCGGGCGAGCCGGCGTACGGCCTGGTCCACGAGCTGTTCCCGGAACTCAAGCAGCGGGCCCGCCAGTTGGCCGGCACGCTGTCGGGCGGCCAGCAGCAGATGGTCGCCATCGGCCGCACCCTGCTCAATGCCAACCGGCTGATCATCGCGGACGAGCCCACCAAGGGCCTGGCCCCGAAGGTCGTCACGGAGGTCGCCCGGGTCCTGGAGCGGGCCGCCGAGGCGGTGCCGGTGCTGCTGGTGGAGCAGAACCTCGCCGTGGTGCGCCGGCTGGCCGGGCACTGCGTGGTCCTCGCCGACGGCCGCACCGCCCACCGGGGCCCGGCCGCCGAGCTGCTGGGCGACGCGGAGGCGGCCCGCACGCTGCTCGGCGTCGGCCACGGCCCGCTCACCGCACCCCCTTCCGTGAAGGCGGATTCCTGATGTCCACCCTCGTCCTGCTCACCATGACCGGACTCGGTCTGGGGGCCCTCTACTTTCTCGTCGCGTCCGGACTCTCGCTGATCTTCGGCCTGATGGACGTGCTCAACTTCGCGCACGGGGCGCTGCTGTCCGTCGGCGCGTACGGCACCTGGTGGGCCGCCTCCGGGAACCTGCCCGGCGCGGGCCCCGGCGGCGCCGGCTTCGCGCTGGCCGTCCTGTTCGGTACGGCGGTGGGCACCGTCGCCGCCGTCCTCCTGGAGCTGCTGGTCGTCCGCCCGCTCTACACCCGGCCGCGCGAGCAGGTGCTGGCCACGGTCGGGGTGGGGCTCGCGGTGCCCGCGCTGCTCTCCGGCATCTGGGGGTCGGACGCCCACCCCTTCCCCGGCCCCGACGCGCTCTCCGGCACCTTCGGGCTGCTGGGCGCGCAGGTCCCGGTCAACCGGCTGGTCCTGGTGGGGGCGGCGGTCGTGGTGCTGGTGGCGCTCCGGCTGTTCCTCGGCCGCACCCGGCACGGCCTGGTCGTGCGGGCCGGCGTCGAGGACCGGGCGATGGTCACCGCGCTCGGCGTCGACGTCCGCAAGGCGTTCACGCTCGTGTTCGCGATCGGCGGCTGCGCGGCGGCGCTGGGCGGGGCGCTCGGCGGGCTGTACTTCGGCTCCGTCGACCCGCGCCAGGGCACCTCGCTGCTGATCTTCGCGTTCGTCGTCGTGGTCACCGGCGGCATGGGATCGGTGACCGGCGCCGCCGTGGCGTCCGTGGTCATCGGCCTGGTCCAGCAGTTCGCCAACTACTACACCGCAGCGGGGCTCGGCGATCTGGCGGTCGTCGTCCTGCTGGCCGTGCTGCTGCTGATCCGGCCGCGCGGACTGACGGGGAGGCTCGCGTGAGCACCGCCACCGACACACACGACCGCGCCGCCGCCCGGCCGGCCACCGCCCCGGCCCCGGCCGGACGGGCCCGGCTGCTGCGCTGGTGGCCCGCCGCCGCCCTGCTGGTGCTGGTGGTCGCGCCGTTCAGCGCGGTGCCGGTCCCGGGCCTGCTGGACGGGCCGCCCGGCTCGCCGGGCAGCCTGCAACTCCTGGCCACCTGCCTGCTGTTCGGCGCCCTGGCCACCGGCTACGACCTGCTGCTCGGCCGGACCGGGCTGCTCTCCTTCGGCCACGCCCTGTACTTCGCGGCGGGCAGCTACGCCACCAATCTGTTCCTGCTGGAGGCGGGGCTGCCGTTCGGGCTCGCCGCCGTCCTCGGTCTGCTCTTCGGGATCGCGCTGGCGCTGGTCCTGGGGTCGGTGAGCCTGCGCGTCACCGGCATCGGCTTCTCCATGGTGACCCTGGCGTTCGCGCAGGCGGGCTCGATCCTGGTGTCCCGCGACCCGGGCGGGGTCACCGGCGGCGAGGAGGGCCGGGCCGCCCCGGCCGACTTCCTGCCGTCCTCGCTGGTCGGCATCGACAACACCGCCCACCTGTACTGGATCGCGCTGGCCTACCTCGTGCTGACCCTGGGCGTCGTGCACTGGGCGGTCCGCTCCCCCACCGGCCGGGTCTGGGAGGGCATCAAGGAGAACGAGCGCCGCGTGGAGGTGCTGGGGCTGAAGCCGTACGGGTTCAAGCTGACGGCCTTCGTGGTCGCGGGCGCCCTCGCCGCGCTCGGCGGGATCGTGCACCTGCTCCTGACGGGCGGCTCGACCCCGCAGACGACCACCTCCGACTTCACGCTGTCGCTGCTGGTGATGGTGGTGCTGGGCGGCTCCGGCACCCGCTGGGGGCCGATGGCCGGCGGCATCCTCTACACCTGGGCCGACCACCGGCTCGGCGACCTGGCCGGATCGGGCGCGGTCGCGGACCTGCCCGCCGTGCTGCGCGTACCGCTGTCGCAGCCGCTGTTCCTGCTGGGCGTGCTGTTCGTGGCCGTGGTACACCTGCTGCCCGGCGGCCTGGCCCGGCTGCCGTCCCGGCTGAGGGCAGCGTCGCGACGTAAGGAGAACGTGGACCGGTGAGCCCGCTCGCATCGTACGAAGAGATCGAGGTCCCCGTGCCCGGGGGCTCCCTGGCGGCGCTGCGCTGGCCGGCCGCCGATCCGGAGGCGCCGGTGGTGGTGGCGCTGCACGGCATCACCGCCAACGCCCTGTCCTGGGCGGCGGTGGCCCGGCTGCTGGCCGGCCGGGTCACGCTGGTCGCCCCCGACCTGCGCGGCCGGGCCCGCAGTGCGCACCTGCCCGGCCCGTACGGCATCGCCGCGCACACCGACGACGTCGCCGCCCTGGCCGCCGCCCTGGCCCCGGGCCGGGTGGTGCTCGCCGGCCATTCGATGGGCGCGTTCGTGGCCGCCCTGGCGGCGGTGCGCCACCCGGAGCGCTTCGGGCCGCTGCTGCTGGTGGACGGCGGCGTCGGCTTCCCCGCCCCGACGCACCTGACGCCCGACGAGCTGATGACGGCGGTGATCGGCCCGGCGATGGAACGGCTGTCGATGACGTTCCCGGACCGGGCCGCCTACCGCGCGTTCTGGCAGGCGCATCCGGCGTTCGCCGGTTCCTGGTCGGACGAGGTGGACGCGTACATCCAGCGCGACCTCACGGGCCGGGAGCCGGAGTTGCGCTCCTCCTGCCGGATCGAGGCCGTCCGCACGGACGGGGTCGGCCTGTTCGGCGAGGAGGTGCTCTCGGCGGTACGGAAGCTGCCCGCCGACGCGACGCTGCTGTGGGCGGCGCGCGGCCTGATGGACGAGGAGCAGGGCCTGTACGACGAGGGCCGGCTGGCCGCCGCGGGGCTGGACGGGACACGGGTGGAGCCGGTCGCGGTGAAGGACGTCAACCACTACACGGTCCTGACGGGCGACCGGGGCGCGCGGGAGATCGCGGAGCGCCTGGTGGCCGGGGCGCGGCGGACGGGCTGAGACGGCTCAGGGGCCGGCCCCGGCGGTGCTGCCGCGGGGGCCGGCCCCTGGAGCGGGCCCGGGGTGTACCGGTGGGGTCAGATCCGGCCGTTGGCCAGCCGGGTCAGCGGCCCCGTGCGGGGCTTGGCGGTCGCGCGTCCGGTGGCGAAGGCGACTCCGGCGATGCTCGCCACGCCCACGGCGGCGCCGGTGGCGATGGCCTTCCTGAGCCTGATGACGGTCCACGCCGACGCGGCGGCGGTCCCCGCCCTGGCCACGCCGGTCGTCACCGCCTCCCGGCCGTTGCGGAGGCCGGAGACGGCGGCCTGTCCGGCGCGCCGGGTGAGTCCACCGGCCTCGTTCACGCCCTCCGCGGTCGCGTCCTTGGCGTCGCGGGCGGCGTTCCCGGCCTCGCGGGTGGCGGTCTTCACCTCGTCGGCCGCGGCCTTCGCCCCGTCGCCGCCGGTGCGGGCCGTCTTCGCGGCCGCGCCGGCCGTCCGGCGGGCGGTCGTGGTCCTTCCCTTGCTCCGGGTGGAAGTCTTGCTGTCCTTTTCAGCGGTCATGGCGTCCTCCTTGCCTGAGGTGTTGCGATGAAACCCCGGGTGCGGCCCGCTCATGCGCCGTGGTGCGGCAGCAGGGAGCCGAGCGGCCCGAGGTCGAGATTGAGGTCGTCCATCGTCAGGTCGTACCGGTCGCACAGTTCGGTCATGCGCTCGTTGAGGATCATCAGCGTCATGCCGATGCGCTCCTCCTGCTGCTCGCTCAGATCACCCTGGTCCACGCGGTGCAGGGCGGTGCGTTCCATGAGCTGGCGGAGCAGTTCGACGATGGTGAGCACCAGCTTCATGAGGTCCCGCTCGACGGTGTCCGGGTCGGTCTCCAGCCTGCGGGCACCGGCCCCCGCGTCGGGCGGGGCGGGTACGACGCGTCCGCCGTCGCTGTCGGTCATGCCGTCCTCCTGGTCGGTTCGTCGGGTGTCACCACGGCGCCGGCTCCTCGCCGGTGATGGACCGGATCACCGCCCGCAGGTTGATGTGGACGAGGTCGACGTCGGCGATGGACAGGACGAGGTCGCCGGTGAGCACGGCGCCGCCGTTCAGGAGCCGGTCCAGGAGGTCGATCAGCGCGACGGGCGGCCCCTCCCGCTGCCCGGACGGGCCGAGGACGTCTCCGGCGAGGTCCGCGCTCACGGCCCCTCACCGCCGTCGGCCGTGGCCTCCTCGGGGGGCGCGGTGGCGAACGAGTAGGGCGCCCACGGCCCGGTCACCTCGATCGACACCCCCTCGACCCCGTCGGCCAGGCCGGTGAGGGCCCGGCGCAGCTCGTCGGCGCGCGACCGGGGGACGAGGTACGCCTCGTTGGCCACGTTCACGCCGGGGTGCGCGGCGAGCTGCCCCTGCTGGGGGCGGTGGACGACGTGCGAGGCGGCGATGTCCTGGGTCAGGTGCGCGGCGCGGGCGGCCAGTTCGGACGCCGCCCGGTAGGCGTCCTGGCTCCTGCTCCGGGTCGCCCGCCGCTGCCGCAGGTAGGCCCGTCCGGCGCCGGTTCCGGTGGGCGTCGCGGCGGCCGGTTCCGGCGCGGCGGCCGCCGCGGGGTCGGCGTAGACCTTCACGCCCAGTTCGACGTGGCCCTCCAGCCGGCCCAGCAGGGCGTCGAACTCGTCGTGGCGCCGCTCCAGGGTGCCGGCGACCCCGGCGTCGTCCAGGTAGACGGTGGCCAGCCGCATCGGCAGGACCGGCGCGGCCGTGAACGCGGCCTCCACCACGGCGTGGTGGGCGCGGGCGAGCGCTTCGAGCCGGGCCAGGTCCTCCAGTTGCGCGGTCAGGCCGGAGGTGCCGAAGGAGTCCGCCGGTACCCGGGAGACGAGCGCGCACAGCCCGTCCGCGGCCACCGGGTACAGCGGCCCGCCGTCCACGCCCGGCAGCCGGGAGGCCAGTTCGCGGAGCGCGGGGCAGTCCCGTCCGACGGCGTACAGATAGGTCAGCGTCCCGCCGGGCGCGTCCGTCGGGGTGCTCATCGGGTCTCCTCCTCCGTGGTGCGGGCCGGCTGTTCCCCGGTGCCGGCCGCCCCGGGGAGCCCAGCCGCCGAGCGCAGCCGGGCCAGTTCGGCCCGCAGCCGCTCGTTCTCCTCGGCCAGGGCCCCGTCCTCCCGGCCCGTCACCTCCCGGTGCGCGGGCCGGGCCCGGGAGGAGAGCGAGGGATCGTGCTCCCACCAGTCGATGCCCATCTCCTTGGCCTTGTCGACGGAGGCGACGAGCAGCCGGAGCTTGATGGTGAGCAGCTCGATGTCGAGCAGGTTGATCTGGATGTCCCCGGCGATGACGACGCCCTTGTCCAGCACCCTTTCCAGGATGTCGGCGAGGTTGGCCGACGAGCCCTGCTGCCCGTACGCCGGGGAGGTCCCCCTGGGCGGGGCCGGCAGCCGGCCGGCGAGTGAATCGGACACGGTCTCTCACGCCTTTCCTGGGGCGGGGTGGGGTGGTGGTACGGGGGCGGGCCCGGCCCGGTCAGCGACGGGCGGCCCGGGGCTCGTCCTCTTCGACGGCCTCGTCGTCCTCCACGGGCTCGTCGTCTTCGAGGGGTTCGTCCTCCTCGACGGGCTCGTCGTCGTCCGCGGGCTCGTCCTCGTCGGCGGGCTCGTCTTCGTCGGCCGGTTCGTCCTCCGGCTCCTCGAACTCGTCCTCCGGCTCCGCTTCCTCGTCGTCGGCTTCGTCGTCGGCGTCGGCGTCGGCGTCGGCGGGTTCGTCGGCGTCGGCGTCGGCGTCGGCGTCGGCGGGTTCGTCGTCGGCGGCGTCGGCGTCGGCGGGTTCGTCGTCGGCGGGTTCGTCGTCGTCAAGCGGCTCGTCCGGGTCGTCCTCGTACCCGTCCGTCTCTTCCCGCTCCTCCGCCTCGTCGCGCTCTTCCGCCTCTTCGCGCTCTTCGCGTTCGAGCGCCGCCTCGTGGTCCTCGACGACCTCGCCGTCGCGGATCTCGCCGCGCCAGCCGTCGGTCGCCTCGCCGCGCATCATCAGGAACTTGCGGTAGAGCTTGAGGTCGAGACGGGCGCGGCGGCCCTGGGCGCGCCAGATGTTGCCGGTCTTCTCGAACAGCCCCTTGGGGAAGTATTCGAGGACCAGCAGGACGCGGGTGAGGTCGTCGGTGAGCGCGTGGAAGGTGACCACGCCCTTGACGGTTCCCTTGGCGCCCTCGGTGGTCCAGGTGATGCGTTCGTCGGGCACCTGCTCGGTGACGTTGGCCGTCCAGCTGCGGGTGGACTTGGCGACCTTCACCTTCCAGTTGCTGGTGGTGTCGTCGGTCTTCTCGACGCTCACGACGCCCTTGGCGAACGTGCTGAACTCCTGGAACTGCGTCCACTGGTCGTACGCCTCGCGGACGGGCACGCCGACGTCGATGTCCTCGACGACGGTGACGCTCTTGGACTTCCCTCCGCCGGACTTGCGGCCCTTGCCGAACAAACCCTTGACCTTGTCCTTCACCGTGTCCTTGAGATGGGAGGCGCCGGCGCCGAGCGCCGCCCGGGCGGGTGACTGCCCGTCCTTGAGGGCCTGGCCGCCCTTGGCGAGGCTCTTGAGGGCGCCGCTTCCGCTGCCCGGTTCGGCGAGCTTGGAGACCGATTCGCCGAGCCGGTGCCCGAGCCGGGTCACGGAGTGTTCGGCGCGGGCCCGCAGGTAGTTCTGCAGTTCCTCCTTGAGCCGGTCGGCGGCCGGGCTCTTGACGACGTCGTCCTTGATGCCCTTGAGCGCGGACTCAGGCATCGGCGCCTCCCTTGGTCCGGCGCGTACCGGAACGGCTGCCGCTCGCCGAGGACCGGCTCTTGGCGGCGGTCTTCGTAGCGGTCTTCCTGGTGCCCGTCCCGGCCGTGCGCCTGCGGGTGGAGCCGCCGCGCTTCGGCTTCGCGTCGCGGTCCTTACCGCCCTCGGCGTCGGAAGCCGCCTCGTCACCGGACGGCGTTTCGTCGTCGGCGGCCGGCTCGTCGTCGGTGTCCCGGGCGTCCGGGGCGTCCTCGGTGTCCCGGGCGTCCTCGGCCGGTTCCTCGTCCTCGGCGGCGGGGCCGGACCCCAGCGCCTGGGTGCGGCGTTGCAGCGACTCGGCCAGGCTGCCGGCGCGCTGGGTGACGGCCTTGGTGGCCGCCGTCCTCGTGGCGTCCACGAGTTCCTTGCGGACCTGGTCGTTGAGCGGGCCGAGGGCGGGCGACTCGGCCAGCGCCCGGGCGATCCGCCGCGGGTCGAGGTCGATCTTCTTGCCGAGGAGGAACATGCCCAGTCCCACGGCGAGTTTGGCCTTCTTGGTCCGCCCCAGCAGGTATCCCCCCACCAGGGCCGCGCCTATCTTCGCGTTCTTCGTCATGTGCGATGCACCTCGGGTCTCCCCCTGTCGTGTGTGGTCCGGTGGCCGGTCACGGCGCCTGCCGCGGGCCGTTCCGGTACGCCTCGATCTCGTCGAGGCGGTCGAGCAGTTCGTCCTCGCGCCGGTCGAACTCCTCCGGCCCGATGGCCCCGCTGTTCAGCTCCTGCTCCAGTTGCGCGAGCCTGGCCCGTACCGGTTCGGGGTCGTAGTACTCGTCCTCGGCGGCGCGGACGACCTGGTCGAGGACCCACGCCGTGCCCCGGACGGGGGCCAGCGGCAGGGTCAGCAGCTGCGTGATGAGTCCCATGCCGGCGGATCACCTCCGCTTCCGGGCCGGGACGGGCCGGGTCCGTCAGACGAAGCTGTACGGCGGAAGCGGCCCGGTCAGGGTGTACGTGTAGGCGTCGCCCCGCAGCTCGGCCTCCCGCCGGACCGCGGCCACGAAGGCGTCCGTCTCCGCGCGGGGCACCAGGAAGGACAGGTTCAGGAAGTGCTGGGGGCCCGGCTCAGCGGCCGAGCTGCGGGTGGCGGCACCGGCCAGGCGGCCGGTCACCTCCTCCGCCTCCCTGCTGTGGCGGGCGCTCACCTCGCGGGCCACCAGCTCGCCCAGCGCCAGCTGGTCCTCCTGGCTGCCCTGGGCGCGGGACCGCTCGCTGAGCCGCCGCACCTCGTCGGACTCGGCCATGATCTCCCGCAGGAGGTCGTCCTCGTCCCGGGCGGCCTTGAGGTTGTACTCGACCTGCCCGTCCAGCTCCGCGAGCCGCTGCTCGTAGGCGTCGGCCTCCCGTTCCAGGGCGGCGGTGACCTCCTCGTCGTCCGGCCCGACCAGGCCGAAGCGCATGGGCAGGGTCGCGCCCTTCTCCATCAGGGTCTCCAGGACGGCCTGGTGGGCCAGGACGTCCCGCCGCTTCGCGCGCAGGCCGTCCGGGGCGTCGCTGACGACCGCGGCCAGCCGGTCGGTGCGCAGGGTCCGCAGCTCCGCGGGCGGGTCGCCGACCCCGTGCAGGCCGTCCAGCGGCAACGGGTGGCCGGCGCCGGTGATGGCGTAGATGTACGTGGGCACTGCTGCTACTCCTCGCGTCGCTGGGACTGCCTGCTGGACGTGGACTTACGGGCGGGGCGCTTGCGCGGCTCCTCCTCGGGCTCGTCGCTCTTGCCCTGGAGGGATTCGCTGAACGCCTCGACGGCTCCGGTCAGGGCGCCCTTGGACTTCCCCTTGGCGCCGTTCTCCGTCATGTCGCCCACCAGGTCGGTGAGCTGGCTCGGGGCCTTGCGGCCGGATTCCAGGTCGAGCCGGTTGCACGCCTCGGCGAAGCGCAGATAGGTGTCGACACTGGCCACCACCACGCGGACATCGATTTTGAGAATTTCGATGCCCACCAGCGAGACGCGGACGAACGCGTCGATGACCAGGCCGCGGTCGAGTATGAGCTCGAGAACGTCGTAGAGATTTCCCGAGCCGCCGCTCCCGCCGGACGTCGCATTGCTTTGCTGCACGAGTGTCATGGGAACTCATTTCGGTGATCTTTTTTCGTTCGACGACGAAGTCCTCAGCGTCGGTCGATCTGACCCCTGGCGTACCGGCGCACGCGTTCGTAGGACATGAGCCGTCCTGCGGGGTCGAGTTGCACCCGGTAGGAGGCCAACACGCTCATCGTGTCCGGAATCTTCTCCAGCTCGACCACTTCGACATCCGCCGACCAGCCGTCCTCGGTGGCTTTCACCGCGGAGACCGAATCGGGCTCGCACTGAAGCATTTCCGTGAGCTGCGCGGCGGCTCGCCGCATCGCGGTGAGCGCGTCGACACGCTCTTCTTCCTGCTTGTTTCCGGTGTCCTTTTCGGTGCTCATCCTTCCCCTGTCGTCGGGGAGCGCCGCTGCCTGTCCGGCCTCCGTCGTCATGGCTTCCGTTCGCGTGCCCACGCTTTCCGCAGACATGCGTGACCGGAGCGGGAATGACGACGGCGCGGCTTTTCCGCGGCTGCCGCGAGGGGCAGCCGCGGAAAAGCCGCGCCGGGTGGGGTTCAGGCGGTGCAGCCGTTGTCGGCGATCACGTAATAGCCGGTGGGCGACTCACGCAGGGTGTGGCTGACGAAGACGTTGTAGAGGCCCATGTTCTGCTCCGAGCCGTTGGCGTAGACGTAGCCGCCGGACATGTGGGCCCGGCCCGCGGTGACATGGGCGTAGTTGGTGGCGGTGTGGCACCGCGCGGGGACGGGCGTACCGGGGTCACCGCCGTCACCGTCGCCGTCACCGTCACCGGGGTCCGTGCCGCCGCCCGGCGCGGTGCCGTCGTCCAGGCCCCAGAAGACGCCCGTGTGGTACGTGGAGCAGATGGTGTCCAGGAAGTAGGCGGCGGTCGAGCCGCACTGCCCGTCGCCGGAGCCGGGGTCCACGGGCAGCCCGTGGCCCATGCCCGAGATCGTGTACAGCTCCACGGCGGACTGTCCGGAGGCGTCCTCGTAGACGGTGCGGGTGGTGTTGCCGGGGAGGCTGTCGGTGGCGGACGGGGTCTGGCCGATGCCCCACACGTCGGTCCACTGGTCGCGCAGGGCCGTGGCGTTGGCCGGGCGGACCGTGTAGTCCGAGGTGCCGTGCCAGATCGCGACCCGCGGCCAGGGGCCGTCGTAACCGGGGTGGGCGGCCCGGACCTTGTCGCCCCACTGCGCGGGCGTCAGGCTCGGCGGCGCGTACTGGCAGGCCGACGCGGCCGTCTGGCTCGTCGCGCACTGGGCGGGTATCCCGGAGGCGATGGAACCGCCCGCGAACACGTCCGGGTAGGCGGCGAGCAGGTCGGCGGCCATTCCGCCGCCGGCCGAGAGCCCGGTCACGTACACCCGGCCGTCGTCGGAGCCGTAGTGCTCCTTGGCGTAGTCCACCATCTGCACGACGGACGCGGCCTCGCCCCGGCCCCGGGTGTCCTCGGCGGGGTCGAACCAGTTGAAGCAGGACAGCGCGTTGTTCGCGGAGGTGGTCTGCGGGAAGACGACGGCGAAGCCCCACGCGTCGGCGTACCGCGGCCAGCCGGAGTTGGTGTAGTACGCGTCGGCGGACTGGGCGCAGCCGTGCAGCGCGACGACCAGCGGGGCGTTCGCGGGGAGTCCCGCCGGGGTGTACGCGTACATCTGGAGGTTGCCGGGGTTGGAGCCGAAGCCGGTGACCTGCTGGAGGCCGGCCGCGGCGGCGGCGGGCTGCGCGGTGGTGGCGCTCAGCGTGGCCGCGAGCAGGCCGAGGGCGGCGGCGGACGCGAGGCGGCGCAGCAGACGTTTCAGGATCGGTGGGCGCACGATGCTGTTCTCCTGCCGTGGGGTACGGGTTGCTGCCGGAACCTACGAGCGGGAACCGGCCGCGCCCATGGGACCGGTGGCCACTTGCCGCCGCCCGCTGTGTGCGCCGACGCCCTTGCGCGGGCGGAGGAGCGCGGCGCGGTGGCGGCGGCCCGGCGGCGCGCACCACGTACGCCGCCACCATGCGCCGGTACGCGGGTGTGTACACCGGCACCATGGGAGGCGGGCCGCCCGGTACCTACGGTGACGGCCATGGAGACTTCCCGCAGACCGGATCACCAGCCCGCCGCCGCGCCCGGCGCCCCCGCGCAGTCCCCCGCCGACCCCGTCCTGGCCGGGCGCACCGCGCTGGTGACGGGGGCGGCGAGCGGGATCGGGCGGGCCTGCGCGCTGGCGCTCGCCGCCGCGGGCGCCCATGTGCACGTCGTGGACCGGTCCGGGGAGGCGGCCGAGCGGCTGGCGGCGGAGATCGGCGGGACGCCCTGGGTGGTGGACCTGTCCGAGCCGTCGGTGGTGGACACCCTGCCGGCCGACGCGGACGTGCTGGTCAACAACGCGGGGCTGCAGCACGTGGCTCCGGTGCACGCGTTCCCGCCGGACCGGTTCGCGCTGATCCAGCGGGTGATGGTGGAGACCCCGTTCCGTCTCTTGCGCCGGACCCTGCCGGGCATGTACGAACGCGGCTGGGGGCGCGTGGTCAACATCTCGTCGGTGCACGGGCTGCGCGCGAGCCCGTACAAGTCGGCCTATGTGACGGCCAAGCACGCGCTGGAGGGACTGAGCAAGGTGGTGGCGCTGGAGGCGGCCGGGCACGGGGTGACGAGCAACTGCGTCTGCCCCGGCTACGTCCGTACGCCGCTGGTGGAGAACCAGATCGCCGACCAGGCCCGTACGCACGGCATCTCGGAGGACGAGGTGGTGGGGCGGGTGATGCTGGAGCGCAGCGCGGTGAAGCGGCTGATCGAGCCGGCGGACGTCGCCGAGGCGGTCCTGTGGCTGTGCGGTCCGCGTACCGGGCACATCACCGGCTCCTCGCTCTCCATGGACGGCGGCTGGACCGCGAACTGACCCGCCGCCCCGACCCCGAGGAACCCTGGACGCCATGCCCGAACCGCTCCCCTCCGCGGCGCCGCACCTGCGGCGCCTGTTCGACCTGCTGGCCGACGACGCCCCGGCCGAGGCGCTGGGGGCGGTGTCCTCGCGGGCGCGGGCGGACGGGGTGTCCGCCGACGAGCTGGCGGAGGTGGAGCGGGCGACGGCGACCGCGCTGCGGATCAGGAGCGCGCTGCGCCAGCACCGGCGGCGCGAGGCCCAGCTGACGGCGCTGTTCGACACGGCGGGCGACCTGGCGGCCTCGCGGGACCTGGACGAGGTGCTGAAGGCGATCGTGCGCCGGGCGAGGATGCTGCTCGGCACGGACACCGCGTATCTGACCCTGCCGGACGAGGAGGCCGGGGACACCTACATGCGGGTGACGGACGGGTCGGTGTCGGTGCTCTTCCAGCGGCTGCGCCTGGAGCTGGGCGAGGGGCTGGGCGGTCTGGTGGCGCAGACGGCGAGTCCGTACGCCACGCCGGACTACCGCACCGACGACCGGTTCCGCCACACCCGCAACATCAACGCCGGGGTGCTGGACGAGGGTCTGGTGGCGATCCTGGGCGTGCCGCTGCTGCTGGGGTCCAGCCGGGGCGGTACGGGGAAGGTGATCGGCGTCCTGTTCGCGGCGGACCGGGCGCCGCGTGTCTTCAGCCCCGACGAGGTGGCACTGCTGTGCTCGCTGGCCGCGCACGCGGCGATCGCCATCGACACGGCCCGGGCGCTGGCCGACACCACGTCGGCGCTGGCCGAGCTGGCGGAGGCCAACGCGGAGCTGGCCGAGGCGAACGCCTCGGTGCGGGCGCACTCGGCGGCCATGCGGCGGGCCGAGGAGTCTCACGACCGGCTGACCGATCTGGTGCTGCGCGGCCGGGACGTGAAGGACGTGGCGGCGGCGGTCGCCGGGCTGCTCGGTTCGCCGCTGACCATCCACGATCCGGGCGGCCGTCCGCTGGCCGCCGTGCGCCCGGACGGTACGGGCTTCGCCGCCGACAGCATGGACGCGGGCTGGCTGGCGGAGGCGGCCGAGGAGTCGCGTACGGGGGCGCGGGCCGTGCACCGGGACGGGCGGGTGGTGTGCGCGGTCCTCGCGGGCCAGGAGCTGCTGGCCGGGCTCGTCCTGCACCGGGGCCACCCGCTGGACGACTCCGACCGGCGGCTGTTCGAGCGGTCGGCGGTGGTGACGGGGCTGCTGTTGCTGCTGCGGCGCACCGTGGCGGAGACGGAGAACCGGATACGCGGGGAGCTGATCGCGGACCTGCTGGCGGACCCGGCCCGCGATCCGGCGGGGCTGGCCGAGCGCGGCCGGCGCCTGGGCATCGACCTGGACCGCCCGCACCTGCTGCTCGTGGCGGAGAGCGCGGCCCGCGAGCGGCTGGCCCCGGCGGCGATGCGTTTCCTGTTCGGCGGCGAGAACCAGGGGGTGAGCGCCGAACACGCGGGCACGGTGGTGGGTGCCGGCCGGCCACCGCCCGACCGT
>NZ_JAKRGC010000077.1 GCF_022347745.1 Streptomyces sp. OfavH-34-F | reverse complement strand
GATCTCGAGCGGGCGCACCGGGCGGAGCTGGCCCGGGCCGCCCGCGCGGTCGCCGCCAAGAAGTGGGGCCTGGCGGTCGCCCCGCTGGCCGCCCCCGTGCCCCCGGCCGCGAAGCCGCGGCTCACCACCCGCGAGGGCTTCGAGGTCGAGGGCCAGGACGAGTCGCTGCCGCCGGTCTTCACCCGCGTCCCCACCGAGGACAAGGTCGTCTTCCTGACGATGGACGACGGGGACGACAAGGACCCCGAACTGCTGAAGATGATGTCGGAGCTGAACATCCCGTACAGCGCCTTCCTCAGCGACTACGTGGTGCGCGACGACTACGCGTACTTCGCGGACGCCCAGGCCCGCGGGGTCGCGCTCAACAACCACACCCTCAACCACCGCTATCTGCCGGGTCTGCCCTACGAGGAGCAGAAGCACGAGATCTGCGGCCAGCAGGACGTCATCGAGAAGCGGTTCGGCAAGCGGCCCCGGATCTTCCGGCCGCCGTACGGCAACTACAACACCGACACCCTGAAGGCCGCCAAGTCCTGCGGCATCACCGCCGTACCGCTGTGGGAGGCCGAGGCGTTCCCCGACCGCATGGAGTGGCGCGAGGGCGAGGCGAAGCTGCACCCGGGCGACATCATCCTCACCCACTTCCGCGGCACGAAGGAGTGGCAGGGCAGCATGCCCGACCTGATCCGGTCCGTCATGAAGGTCGTCACCGAGCAGGGTTACGCGGTGGCCCGCCTGGAGGACTACGTCTAGGAAAGGCTCCCCGCCGGACCCCGGTATCCGCCACGAGGGGCGTGAATTGGCACTCCGCTTGACCGAGTGCTAATCGCGGTCATAGTCTCAGTGCTGGCACTCCCCACTGGAGAGTGCCAGCAGTACTGTGCGACCGGCAGGTCCGGCACCCGCGACGACGGGCTCACCTGGTCGCCACCCCAAAGACTGTTAAACCCCGTGAGATCTCCGAAGGGGGAGACCGGATCGTGTCGACCGCCAGCTCCAAGGTTGCGATCAAGCCGCTCGAGGACCGCATCGTGGTCCAGCCGCTCGACGCCGAGCAGACCACGGCCTCCGGCCTGGTCATTCCGGACACCGCCAAGGAGAAGCCCCAGGAGGGCGTCGTCCTGGCCGTGGGACCGGGCCGCTTCGAGAACGGCGAGCGCCTGCCGCTCGACGTCAAGACCGGCGACGTCGTGCTGTACAGCAAGTACGGCGGCACCGAGGTGAAGTACAACGGCGAGGAGTACCTCGTCCTCTCGGCTCGCGACGTGCTCGCGATCATCGAGAAGTAATTCACCCACGTTTGCTTCTGTTCTGCGCCCCTGGCCCCGTGCGAGATAACCAGCCGGGAGGCTGGGGGCGCAGCGCTTGTACTTGAGAGGACAGTTCAGCTCCATGGCGAAGATCCTGAAGTTCGACGAGGACGCCCGTCGCGCCCTCGAGCGCGGCGTCAACAAGCTTGCCGACACGGTGAAGGTGACGATCGGCCCCAAGGGCCGCAACGTGGTCATCGACAAGAAGTTCGGTGCCCCCACCATCACCAACGACGGTGTCACCATCGCCCGCGAGGTCGAGCTCGACGACCCGTACGAGAACCTCGGCGCGCAGCTGGTGAAGGAGGTGGCGACCAAGACCAACGACGTGGCCGGTGACGGCACCACCACCGCCACCGTCCTGGCCCAGGCGCTCGTGCGCGAGGGTCTGCGCAACGTCGCCGCCGGCGCCTCCCCGGCCGCCCTGAAGAAGGGCATCGACGCCGCGGTCAAGGCCGTGTCCGAGGAGCTCCTCGCGACCGCCCGCCCGATCGACGACAAGTCCGACATCGCCGCCGTCGCCGCGCTCTCCGCGCAGGACGCCCAGGTCGGCGAGCTGATCGCGGACGCCATGGACAAGGTGGGCAAGGACGGGGTCATCACCGTCGAGGAGTCCAACACCTTCGGCCTGGACCTCGACTTCACCGAGGGCATGGCCTTCGACAAGGGCTACCTCTCCCCGTACATGGTCACCGACCAGGAGCGTATGGAGGCCGTCCTCGACGACCCGTACATCCTGATCCACCAGGGCAAGATCGGCTCCATCCAGGAGCTGCTGCCGCTCCTGGAGAAGGTCATCCAGTCCGGTGGCTCCAAGCCGCTGCTGATCATCGCCGAGGACGTCGAGGGCGAGGCCCTGTCGACCCTGGTCGTCAACAAGATCCGCGGCACGTTCAACGCCGTCGCCGTCAAGGCGCCGGGCTTCGGTGACCGCCGCAAGGCCATGCTCGGCGACATCGCCACCCTCACCGGTGCGACCGTCATCGCCGAGGAGGTCGGCCTCAAGCTCGACCAGGCCGGCCTGGACGTGCTGGGCACCGCCCGCCGCGTCACCGTCACCAAGGACGACACCACCATCGTCGACGGCGGCGGCAAGGCCGACGAGGTCGCCGGCCGCGTCGGCCAGATCAAGGCCGAGATCGAGGCCACGGACTCCGACTGGGACCGCGAGAAGCTCCAGGAGCGCCTGGCGAAGCTGGCCGGCGGTGTCTGCGTGATCCGCGTCGGTGCCGCCACCGAGGTGGAGCTGAAGGAGAAGAAGCACCGTCTGGAGGACGCCATCTCCGCGACCCGCGCCGCGGTCGAGGAGGGCATCGTCTCCGGTGGTGGCTCCGCCATCGTCCACGCCGTCAAGGTCCTGGAGGGCAACCTCGGCAAGACCGGCGACGAGGCCACCGGTGTCGCCGTCGTCCGCCGCGCCGCCGTCGAGCCGCTGCGCTGGATCGCCGAGAACGCCGGCCTCGAGGGCTACGTCATCACCTCGAAGGTCGCCGAGCTGGACAAGGGCCAGGGCTTCAACGCCGCCACCGGCGAGTACGGCGACCTGGTGAAGGCCGGCGTCATCGACCCGGTCAAGGTCACCCGCTCCGCCCTGGAGAACGCCGCCTCCATCGCCTCGCTGCTGCTCACGACCGAGACCCTGGTCGTCGAGAAGCCGGCCGAGGACGAGCCGGAGGCCGCGGGCCACGGCCACGGTCACAGCCACTGACGCACGGCTGACCGCGTGACGCGGTGAAGGCCCGGTCCCCACGCGGGGGGCCGGGCCTTCACGCATGCCGGGGCGTACGGGTCAGGCGGACCGGTCCAGGTCCGTCGGGCGCACCGGCTCGGCGAACGGCAGGCCGCGCGCGTACCGCTCCAGCTCGTCCAGGGCGTGATCGGTCATCCGGTGCAGCTCGTTGCCGAGGGAGCCCGCCACGTGCGGGGTGAGCAGCACATTCGGCAGCTCGTAGAACGGCGAGTCCGCGGGCGGCAGCTCGGGGTCGGTCACGTCCAGGACGGCGTGCAGCCGGCCCGGTACGACCTCGTCCAGCAGGGCCGCCTCGTCGATCAGGGAACCGCGGGCCGTGTTGATCAGCGTGGACCCGGTCCGCATCAGGGCGAGCTGGCGGGCGCCGATCATGTGGCGGGTGGCCGGGAGCTGGGGGGCGTGCACGGACACCACGTCGGCGCGGGCGCACAGTTCGTCCAGGGTGACCGCCTCGGCGCCCAGCCGCGCCGCCTCCTCCGCGCCGACGAACGGGTCGTACAGCAGGACCCGCAGGTCGAAGGGGCGGAGCAGCTCGATGACGCGGCGGCCGATGCGGGAGGCGCCGACGATGCCCACGGTGCGGTGGTAGTTGCCGGCCCCGTCCAGCTCGGCGCGCCAGTCGTGGTCGCCGCGCACCTCGCGGTAGACGTGCGCGGAGTGCGGGACGCGTTTGTTGGCGAGCAGGATGGTGGCCAGGGTGTACTCGGCGACGGGCAGGGCGTTGGCCCCGGCCGCCGAGGAGACGGTGAGGCCGCGGTCCCAGCAGGCGTCGGTGATGTGGTGCTTGACGGAGCCGGCCGCGTGGACGACCGCCTTGAGCCGGGGTGCGGCGGCGAGGACGGGCGGGGTGAGCGGGGTCGCGCCCCAGCAGGTCAGCAGGACGTCGGCCCCGGCGAGGGCGGCGGCGACGCGCGGGCTCGGGTCGGCCAGGTCGTGGGCGACGAGGGACGGGTCCGTACGGGCGAGGGCGGTGAGCCGGTCGCGGTGGCGCTGCGCGAACAGGCGCTCGTAGATGTCCGGGCCCATCGCGAGCAGGACCGAAGGACGGGGGTCGGGGGTGGGGTGCATGGTGGTGGAGGGCTCCCTCGGTTGAGCGGTGGGCTACTTGACGCTGCCGGCGGTGAGTCCGGCCTTCCAGTGCCGCTGCAGGGAGACGAAGGCGACGATCAGGGGGATGACGGCGAGGAGCGACCCGGTGACCACGAGCGGGTAGAAGCCGGGCTCGCTGTGGGTGTTGGTGTTCCAGGAGTACAGGCCGAGGCTCAGCGGGAAGAGCTCGCGGTCCGACAGCATCACCAGCGGAAGGAAGAAGTTGTTCCAGATCGCGGTGAACTGGAAGAGGAAGACGGTCACGAACCCCGGCATCATCATCGGCAGGCCGATGGAGAAGAAGGTGCGCAGCTCGCCCGCCCCGTCGATGCGCGCGGCCTCCAGCGCTTCGCCGGGGATGTATCCGGCGGCGAAGACCCGCGCGAGGTAGACCCCGAAGGGGTTCACCAGGACCGGGATCAGCACGGACCAGTAGGTGTTGACGAGCCCCAGCTTGCTGGCGAGCAGGTACATGGGCAGCGCCAGGGCCGTCGTCGGGACGAGCACCCCGAGCAGGACCAGGCCGAACAGCTTCTCCTTGCCCCGGAACTCGTACTTGTCGAAGGCGTATCCGGCGGCGACGCAGATCAGGGAGCAGACGGCGGCGCCGGCCCCGGCGTACAGCAGGCTGTTGCCGTACCAGCGGAAGTAGACGCCGTCCCCGTAGGAGGCGATGTCGGAGAGGTTCTTGGAGAGGTCGAAGCCCTCGAAGGAGAAGGTGTCCCCGGCGAGCAGCGAGCCGGTGTCCTTGGTGGCGGCGGTGACCAGCCAGACGAGCGGGAAGAGCATGTAGAGGACGGCCAGGAGCAGCGCTCCGTTGACGGCCGCCTTGGACAGCCAGGGGTTCCTGCGGTTCGTGGTGGTGCTCATGCGTCCGCCGCCTTCCGGCCGGTGAGGCGGGTGACGACGAAGGACAGCAGCGCGGCGGCGAGCGCCAGGAGTACGGAGGCGGCGGCCGCGAGTCCGAAGTCGTTGCGGGAGAAGGCCGCGGTGTAGGCGTACATGTTCGGTGTCCAGGAGGAGGAGACGGCGGACCCGGAGCCGGTGTTGAGGATCAGGGGTTCGGTGAACAGCTGGAGCGAGCCGATGATCGTGAAGAGCACGACCATCAGGACCGAGGTGCGGATCAGCGGGAGCTTGATGCTGAGGGCGACGCGCCGGCCGCTCGCCCCGTCCACGGTGGCCGCCTCCAGCACGGAGCGGTCGATGGCCTGGAGCGCGGCGTAGAAGATGACCATGTTGTAGCCGAGCCACTCCCACAGCGCGATGTTGACGATGGAGGGCAGCGCGCCGGAGGGCGAGAAGAAGTCGAAGCCGATCCCGCCGGAGTGCATCGCGGAGACGACCGGGCTCAGCCCCGGGGTGTAGAGGTACAGCCAGATCATCGCGGCGATGATGCCGGGCACGGCGTGCGGCAGGAACAGCGCGAGCTGGAAGAAGCGCCTGGCGCGGGCGAGCGTCGAGTCGAGCAGCAGCGCCAGCAGCAGGGCCCCGCCGACCATCAGCGGGATGTAGACGGCGCAGTAGCCGAGGAGGACGAGGAAGCCGTCCCGGAAGACCCGGTCACCCAGCGCCGCCGCGTAGTTGCCGAGTCCGGTGAAGACCGTCTCGGAGCCGCCGAAGCCGAGCCCCGACTGCTGTTCGGTGAAGAGGCTGAGCCAGACCGCGTAACCGATCGGGATCAGCATCACGACGGTGAACAGGACGAAGAACGGGGTCAGCAGGGTCGCGGCGGCGCGGGTGCGGGCCTTCATCCGGTCAGCCCTCGACCTTCAGGCCGCGCTTGGTCAGCTCCGTGACGGTCGCGTCGTGGGCGGCCCGCACCGCGTCGGGGATGGTGGTGCCGCCCCCGGCGACCTTGCCGAACTGGTCCTTCAGGACGGTGTTGGTGGTGCCCATCGAGGGGCCCCAGGTCCAGCCCTGCCGGATGGCGGAGCCGCCGTCCTCGAAGACCTGGTAGATGTCCTGGCCGCCGTAGAACTTGGTGTCGAACGCCTTCTTGGCGGCCGGGCGCAGGGCGAGCGCGGCCGGGAACGCGCTGGAGGTGCCGGAGGAGATGCGGGCCTCGATGCCTTCCTCGGTGGTGGTCATCCAGGTGGCGAACTCGACGGCGGCGGCGGCCTTCTCGCTGTTCTTCGGCACGGCGAAGGTGGTGCCGCCGAGCATGCCGCCGGCTGGCTTGCCGTCCCAGGTGGGGATCGGGGCGACGGCCCACTTGCCGCTCTGCTCGGGCAGGGTGCCGCCGAGGACGCCGCCGCCCCAGGAGGCGCCGAGGTAGCCGATGGTGCCGCCGGTCTTGAGGGAGTTGGTCCAGGCGGGCGAGAAGGAGGCGTCGGAGCGGACCAGTCCGTCCTTCACCAGGCCCTGCCAGTAGTCGGCGACCTTGGTGGTGGCGGCGTCGGTGGTGTCGACCTTCCAGGTGTCGCCGTCGGCCTTGAACCACTGGGCGCCGGCCTGCCAGACCATCGCCTCGAAGGTGGTCGGGTCGTCCGGGAAGAAGGTGCCGATGCGGGCCTTGGCGTCGGCCTTCCTGACCTTCTCGGCGGCCTTGCGGAACTCGTCCCAGGTGGTGGGGACCGCGATGTCGTACTTGGTGAAGAGGTCCTTGCGGTAGAAGAAGGCCTGCGGCGCGGCGTCGAAGGGCACGGCCCAGCTCTTGCCGCCGAGCGTCGTCTGCTCGATCGCCTGCGGGAGGAACTTCTTCTTCACGTCGTCGGTCAGGTACGTCCCGATGTCCTGGAAGCCGCCCTGGCTGACGAACTCGGGGAGCTGCGGGTACTCGACGGAGACCAGGTCGGGGGCGTTGCCCGCCTTGATCGCGTTGGAGATCTTGGCGTAGCCGCCGGCGTTGCCGGACGGGGTCTCCTCGAACTTCACGCGGATGTTCTTCTGCGAGGCGTTGAACGCGTCCACGACCTCCTTGGTGCCCTTGGCCCAGCCCCAGAAGGTGATGGTCACCGGCTTGGCGGCGGTGCCGGTGCCGCCGCCGGAGGAGTCGTCGCCGCTGCCGCCGCACGCCGTGACGACGGCGAGGGCGGTGACGGCTCCGGCTATGGAAAGAGTCGTTCTGCTCCAACTGCGATGCACGGCGAAGCTCCTGGGATCGGCGGCGACATTGACGTTGGGCGAGATCCTTGGCGCCGCCCTGTCCGAAGTCAAGAGCGAAAGATTGATTGATCGAGAAAAGATCAGAACGTTATCGAGTGGTCGAAGCCCGAACGCGCAGCCGGGGGAGCAGTGCCAGATGCCGTCCCGGCTCGTCGTCACCCCGCCCGGACCCGAGCCGCGCGAGCAGCAACTCCGTCGCGTGGCGCCCGATATGACGCTTCGGCGGGCTGACCGCGGTCAGCGGGATGTCGCCGAGCGCGGCCACCTCGTCGTCGTACGCGATCACCGCCAGGTCCTCCGGGACGCGTACGCCCAGGTCGGACAGGCGCTGCACCAGATGGATCGCGTCCACGTCGTTGTGCACCAGCGCGGCCGTGGCCCGGCCGGAGACGACCGCCTCGCGCACCGCCCGCACCGCCGCGTCGAAGCGCTCCGGATCGACCTCGGGGCCGGACGTGCCGATCATGGCCGGGGCGTCCGTGCGCCCCAGCACCGCCAGGGCGTCCGCGTAGCCGGAGCGCACCGCCAGCGCGGTCGGGCTGTCGGCGCGGGCGACGAGCAGCGGGGTGCCGTGGCCCAGGCCGATCAGATGGCGCACGGCGAGCAGCACCCCGTGCCGGTGGTCGGAGCAGACCCGGTCCAGCCCGTCCAGGGGCGAGCCCGGCGCCGGGGTGCGCTCCAGGAGCACGGCGGGCACCGGTAGTCCGGTCATCCAGTCCCCGTACGCCGCCTGGTCCTCGGCCCCCCGCCAGGCCGGGGCGATCAGCAGCCCGTCCGCCCCGGCGGCCAGCAGCCCCTCGGCGCGCGCCCGGTCCTCCTCGGGCCGGTAGTCGGAGATCCGCAGCACCAGCCGGGCCCCCGCCCGGTCCGCGGCCTCGTGCGCCCCCCGGATGACCTCGGCGAAGTAGTACGTGGCCGAGGGGGCGATCAGGCCTATCACCGGGCCGCCCGCCGGATCGGACGCGGCCGGGCCGGACGCGGGCCCGGGCCAGGAGACCGACCCGTGGACCCGGTCGAGCAGCCCCCGCCCGGCCAGCGCCTCGACGTCGCGGCGCACCGTGACGGGGGAGACCCCGAGCAGGCCGGCGAGATCCGAGACACGGGCCGAACCGCGCTCCCGCACCAGGGCCAGCAGTCGGTCGTGACGTTCAGCAGCACTCTCGCGCACGGCGGCAGTCCCCTTGCAAATCGCGATGTGATGGCTCGGCTGGCCAGACCCTATTACGCCGTGATCGATTGACGGAAGTTTCGATCATTCGATACGTACGTCTTGACGTTCGATCGCTCGCCGGTCAAGGATTTCCGGCGACGCCGAAGTCCGCCTCCAGGGGAGCATCATGCCCAAGACGACCCCGCATCCGGCCCGCACCCGTGCCGACTGGGAGCGGACGGCGGACCAACTGCTGTGCGCGGTACGCCCCTACGCCTCGCCCCGGCACGGCCGCATCGACCTCCCCGGACCCCGGCCCAGCTGGTCCGGACCCGCCTCGGACGGCCTGGAGGGCTACGCCCGCACCTGGCTGCTCGCCGCCCTGCGCGTCGCCGGAGCGCGCGGCGACGACCCGCACGGCCACCTCGACCGCTACGCCGAAGGACTCGCCGCCGGCACCTCCGCCCCGGCGGGCGGCCCGGACGCCTGGCCGCAGATGGCCGACACCCGCCAGGCCGTCGTAGAGTCCGCCTCCGTCGCGCTCGGGCTGCGCCTCACCCGCCCCTGGCTCTGGGACACCCTCGACGACACCACCCGGCAGCGCGCCGCGGAGTGGCTGCTGCCCGCGCTCGGCCCGTCCCCGGTGGACAACAACTGGTGGCTGTTCGGGCTCACCGTCGCCGGCTTCCTCCAGGACGCCGGCATCGAGACCGACCGGGCCCGGCGCACCATCGACCGCGCCCTGGAACACATCGAGGACTGGTACCTGGGCGACGGCTGGTACAGCGACGGCCCCAACCGCTCCTTCGACCACTACAACGCCTGGGCGATGCACTTCTACCCCGTCCTGCACGCCCACCTCGCCGGCGACCGCGCCCTCCTGGACCGCTACGGCCCCCGGCTGCACCGCCATCTCGCCGACTGCACGCGCATGTTCGGCGCCGACGGCGCGCCCATGCCGTTCGGCCGCTCCCTCACCTACCGGTTCGCCGCGGCCGCCGCCCCCTGGCTCGGCGCGCTGACCGGCCACACCCCGCTCGCGCCGGGCGCCACCCGCCGCCTCGCCTCCGCGACCCTCGGCTACTTCCTGGACCGGGGCGCCACCGACGCGAACGGCCTGCTCACCCTCGGCTGGCACGGCCCCTACGAGCCCGTCCTCCAGACGTACTCGGGACCGGCCTCCCCGTACTGGGCGTCCAAGGGCTTCCTCGGGCTGCTCATGCCCGCGGACCACCCCGTCTGGACGGCCCCCGAGGAGCCGCTGCCCGCCGAGACGGCGGACGCCGTGACCCGCCTCGGCCCGACCGGCATGCTCCTCCAGTCCACCGCCGCGGACGGCCTGGTCCGCCTCCACAACCACGGCTCGAACCACGTGGGCGACGACGAGGACCCCGGCTACGCCCGCTTCGCGTACTCCACACGCACCGGCCCCACCCACGGCGCCGTACGCGACAACCACTTCGCGCTGCTCCTCGACGGCGCGCCCACCACCCGCCGCACCGCCGAACCCCTCACCGCCGAACCCCCGGCCCCGGGCCTGGCCGTCTCCGCGCACACCCCGTGCCCCGGCGTCCGGGTCGTCTCCGCCACCCTCGCCCACGGCCGCGCCGAGGTCCGCGCGCACCTGGTCAGCGGCGCCCCCGAGGGCACCCCGGTGCGCCAGACGGGCTGGGCCACCGACGACCCGGCGCTCACCGCCCAGCTCCACCCGGTCCACGGCTACAGCGGCCCCGCGCACCGGCTCCCCGGCGGCTCCACCATGTTCGGCGCGGCCTCCGTGCTTCTCGCTCTGGACGGCGCCACCACCGGGGAGCGGTCCCTGTTCGTGGCGCTCGCCTCGCTCACCGGGGAGCCGGACCCGGACCCCGTCACCGCCCTCGCCGACGTGCGCGTCCAGGGGCCCGACGAGATCCGGGTGACCTGGCAGGACGGCACCACCGCCGTCCTGCGTGTCCCGGCGGAGCCCTGAGCGGACCGCGCCGGGACACCCCGCGCCCCTTTACTGCGGGCCGTACTTGCGGCCCGTGCGCGAGCTGATCCCGCCGAGCAGGCCGCGCGGCGCCAGCTTCGCCGCCCCCATCAGCACCTTGTAGCGCGGGTCCGGGATCGACACCGTCCTCCCGCGCGCCAGGTCGGCGAGCGCCGCGCCCACCAGCTTGTCCGCGTCGAGCCACATCCAGCCGGGGATGTTGTCCGTGCCCATCCCGGCCCGCTGGTGGAACTCCGTACGCACGAACCCCGGGCACAGCGCCATCAGCCGCACGCCCGACCCGGCCAGGTCCTTCGCCGCGCCCTGGCTGAACTGCACGACCCACGCCTTGGAGGCTCCGTAGGTGCCGCGCGGCAGGAACGCCGCGACCGACGCCACGTTGACGATGCCGCCCCTGCCGCGCTCCCGCATGGCGGGCGCGGCGGCGGAGGTCAGCCGCAGCACCGCCTCGCAGTGCACCTTCAGCATGGCCAGCTCGTCGGCCATCGAGACCTCCAGATAGCGGCCCTTGTTGCCGAACCCGGCGTTGTTCACCAGGAGATCGACCGGCCGCCTGCGGTCGCCGAGGCGTTCCTCGACCGCGCCGATGCCCTTGTCGTCGGACAGGTCCGCTTGCAGCACCTCCGCCTCGATGCCGTGCCGGTCGTGCAGCTCGGTCGCCTGCTCGCGCAGCCGGCCGGCGTCCCGTGCCACCAGGACCAGGTCGTACCCGTCGGCGGCGAGCCGCCGGGCGAAGGCGGCACCGATGCCCGCCGTCGCGCCCGTGATCAGTGCAGTCGTCATACGCGGCACGGTAGAGCATCGGAAACCGGCCGCTCCCGGGCCCCGTCGGCGCCCCGGCCCCCGGCGCTCACCGCCGGGCGGTGGCGGCGGCCCCGGCCACGTACGCGCGCGCCTTGCGCAGCGCCTCGGGGTGCAGGGCCGCACCGGCCGGCAGCAGCAGCGGCAGCAGGTCGCGCCGCGTCGTGACGGCCCTGAACTGCAACTCCACCGTCACCTCGTGGTCCGGCCGGTGCACGATCTCGACCGGGTCGCCCGCCTGCACGGAGCCCGGCGTGACGACCCGGAGATACGCCCCCGGTGCCGCCGCCCGGGTGAACCGCCGGACCCAGCGCTCCTCGCCCAGATGACCGGCGAACGTACGGCACGGAATCCGGCCACAGGTCACCTCCAGGACCAGTTCGCCGCCGATCCGCCAGCGCTCACCGATCAGCGCGGTGCTCACCGCCAGCCCGGCCGTGGTCAGGTTCTCGCCGAACGAGCCGTTGGGCAGCGGCCGGCCCAGCTCCCGCTCCCAGCCGTCCAGGTCCTCGCGCGCGAAGGCGTAGACGGCCTGGTCGGAGCCGCCGTGATGGCGCAGGTCGCACACCGCGTCCCCGGCGAGCCCGCTGCCGCCCTCGCCCTCAGGACCCGGGTCGGTGACCCGGACCGGCCCGTCGACGGGCCGCTTGTCGATCCCCGTCCGGCCACCCGGCGCGTCGGTGTAGGACGCCGGAGCGGGACGCCCCGCGTTCACGGTCAGCACAGTCATCGCGGTCATGCCGGAACGCTATCCAACGCCTGCCCAAAGCCGCTCGCCAATAATTCGCGGACGCCCCAAGCGACGCTTATGCTCAAGAGGTGATCGAAGCCCGCCACCTCCGTGTCCTGCGCGCCGTGTCCGCCACCGGCTCCTTCTCCGCCGCCGCCCGCGAACTCGGCTGCACCCAGCCCGCTGTCAGCCAGCAGATGAAGGCCCTGGAGTCCTCCGCCGGGACCACCCTGCTCATCCGGACCGGCCGGGAGATGCGGCTGACCGAGGCGGGCGAGGCGCTGGTGCGGCACGCCTCCGGCATCCTCGCGGGGCTCACCGCCGCGGAGGAGGAGGTCGCCGCGATCGCCGGGCTGCGGGCCGGCCGGGTCCGCCTGGTCTCGTTCCCCAGCGGCAGCTCCTCGCTGGTCCCCGGCGCCCTCGCCGCGCTCAGGGCCGCGCACCCCGGCACCCGGGTCTCGCTGGTGGAGGCCGAACCGCCCCGGTCCGTGGAGATGCTGCGCGCCGGCGACTGCGACATCGCGCTCGCCTTCCGCTACGGGGAGCCGGGCGCCGAGTGGGACGACCTCGTGGTGCGTCCGCTGCTCACGGACCGGCTGACCGGTCTCCTCCCCGAGGGGCACACGCTGGCGGACCGGGAGGCGGTGGGCATCGCGGAACTCGCCGGGGAGTCCTGGATCGCCGGGTGCCCGCGGTGCCGCAGGCAGCTGGTGGAGGTGTGCGAGGAGTCCGGGTTCACCCCGCGCATCGACTTCGCGACCGACGACTACCCGGCGGTGATCGGCCTGGTCGGCGCGGGCCTGGGCGTGGCCGTGCTGCCGGCGCTGGCGATCGAGTCGGTGCGGCCGCGGGGAGCCAGGACCGTCACGGTGGAGCCGGCCATCGAACGCGAGATCGTCGCGCTGACCCTGCCCGACCTGGCGCGCGTCCCGGCTGTGGCGGCGACCCTGGACCAGCTCGCCCTGGCGGCGGCGCGCTGAGGGGCACGTGGGGCGTGCGGGATGTCGGAGCGCGTCCCGGGTGGTGAAGAAACGTTTCTGTGCTGGGGTGCGGCGGTACGGCCGTCAGCCGTGCCCGTTCGGGGACGCGGGGGCCGCCGTGATGAGCCGGTTGCGGGCGCGGCCCATCAGCTCCTCGCGTTCGTCCTCGGTCAGACCGCCCCACACCCCGTAGGGCTCGCGGACGGCCAGGGCGTGGGCCGCGCACTCCGCGCGTACGGGGCAGCGCATGCACACCTCCTTCGCGGAGGTCTCGCGGGCGCTGCGGGCGGCGCCGCGTTCCCCCTCCGGGTGGAAGAAGAGCGAGCTGTCGACCCCGCGGCAGGCCGCGAGCAGCTGCCAGTCCCACAGATCGGCGTTGGGTCCGGGAAGGCGGGAGAAATCGGCCATTGCTTGTCCCCTCGAAACCGTGCTGAGTCGATGACCGCGTACAAGACCGTACATCTTCGGTGCTAGTAGATGTAAATATGACTGATTGCGAATCTAGCCACAGACACCACCAAAAGGGAAGAAATCCCGCTAAATGGGGCACTCGCCCCGCCAAAATTTCGGTTGACGACTGGACGACCCGTGGCGCTCTGCTCCGTGAGCGCTTCCTCACGTAGAGTGCCGAACCCGCTCTTCCCACCCGTAACTCTTTCGAGTGACCGTCGTTGAACGGGTGGAGGCGGTTGACAGAAAGAGCGATCGGGCAGGTGTCCGAGAGCGTCGACCGCACAGGTGACGACTTGTAACAGCCTGGAGGCTCAAGGTGACGCGCATCAGCTGCGGAGGGCGGTCATGACTTCCGTCCTCGTCTGCGACGACTCCCCGCTTGCCCGAGAAGCGCTCCGTCGCGCGGTCGCGACCGTGCCCGGCGTCGAGCGTGTGACGACGGCCGCCAACGGCGAGGAAGTCCTCCGCCGCTGGGGCGCCGACCGTTCGGATCTGATTCTCATGGACGTACGCATGCCCGGACTCGGGGGGGTGGAGACAGTCCGGCGGCTGCTTTCCGCCGACCCCGGTGCCCGGATCATCATGCTGACCGTCGCCGAGGACCTGGACGGCGTCGCGCTCGCGGTCGCCGCCGGCGCCCGCGGCTATCTGCACAAGGACGCCTCGCGGGCCGAGCTGCGCGCGACCGTCACGCAGGCGCTGGCCGACCCGACCTGGCGGCTCGCCCCGCGCCGGCTGCGGTCGGCCGAGATGGGCGCGGCGCCGACGCTCACCGCCCGTGAGATTCAGGTCCTCGAAGGGATGAGCCACGGCCGCTCCAACGCGGAGATCGGCCGCGAACTCTTCCTCTCCGAGGACACCGTGAAGACCCACGCCCGCCGTCTGTTCAAGAAGCTCGGGGCGTCGGACCGGGCACACGCGGTGGCCCTCGGCTTCCGCTGGGGCCTGGTCCGCTGACGACGCGCCCAGGGGCCCGGCGGCCCCTGGGCGGGGGGTGCGGCGCGAGCCGTACCCCGCCGATCCGGTGGTATGTGACGCTTCCCGGCCGATGCCGCATCCTTGAGGCGTGGAGTTCCTCGGGAACGATTCGGTCGAGCGGAAGGGGAGGGCGCAGGACATGACTTCCGGCGCACCCGCTCATAACGCTTCGGTGCACAACTACGGAGGCGGTGCCACGGACGACACCGGACCGGGGCACCATGGTCCGATGCGCGACGACGGAACGACGGTGATCGGTGCCCTGGTGCACCGCGCCGTCGAGGGCGACGCGCAGGCCACCCACGACCTGCTGGCCCACGTCCACCCGCTCGCCCTGCGCTACTGCCGGTCCCGGCTCAGCCGGCTCCCCGGTGACGCCCGCCACTTCGTCGAGGACCTCGCGCAGGAGGTCTGTGTCGCCGTGCTGATGGCGCTGCCGCGCTACAAGGACACGGGCAGGCCCTTCGAGGCCTTCGTCTTCGCCATCGCCGGACACAAGGTGGCCGATCTCCAGCGCGCCGCGATGCGCCATCCGGGATCGACCGCCGTGCCCTCCGACGAGATGCCGGAGCGGCCCGACGACTCCCTGGGGCCCGAGGAACGGGCGCTGCTCAGCAGCGACGCCGCCTGGGCCAAGAAGCTCCTGGCCAACCTCCCGGAGAACCAGCGCGAACTGCTCGTGCTGCGCGTCGCCGTGGGGCTGACCGCCGAGGAGACCGGGCAGATGCTGGGCATGTCGCCGGGCGCCGTCCGGGTCGCCCAGCACCGCGCCCTGAGCAGACTGCGCGCCCTCGCCGAGCAGTGAAAGCGGGGCCGGGCCCCGTCCACCGTAGAAACCTACAGAAACCGCGGGTGATCTTGCTCGTGGAATGAGACGCCTCCCGAGGCCGTTAGCATGGACATCCGCACCGATCAAGGCCATTTGGGGAAGGTGTCATGACTGCAAACGTCGACGGAGTGCCCGAGAAATTCGCGACGCTCGGGCTGACATACGACGACGTGCTGCTGCTGCCGGGCGCATCGGAAGTGCTGCCCAACGCGGTCGACACCTCGACGCTCATCTCGCGCAACGTACGGGTGAACATCCCGCTGCTCTCCGCCGCCATGGACAAGGTGACGGAGGCCCGCATGGCCATCGCCATGGCCCGGCAGGGCGGCGTCGGCGTGCTCCACCGCAACCTCTCGGTCGAGGACCAGGTCAACCAGGTCGACCTCGTCAAGCGCTCCGAGTCCGGCATGGTGACCGACCCGATCACGGTCGGCCCCGACGCCACGCTCGCCGACGCGGACGCGCTCTGCGCCAAGTTCCGCATCAGCGGCGTCCCGGTCACCGACCAGGGGGGCAAGCTGCTCGGCATCGTCACCAACCGCGACATGGCCTTCGAGTCGGACCGCTCGCGCCAGGTGCGCGAGGTCATGACCCCGATGCCGCTGGTCACCGGCCGGGTCGGCATCTCCGGCGTGGACGCCATGGAGCTGCTGCGCCGCCACAAGATCGAGAAGCTGCCGCTGGTCGACGAGGCGGGCCTCCTCAAGGGCCTCATCACCGTCAAGGACTTCAAGAAGGCCGAGCAGTACCCGAACGCCGCCAAGGACGCGGACGGCCGGCTGCTCGTCGGCGCGGCCGTGGGCGCCAGCCCGGAGGCGCTCGACCGCGCCCAGGCGCTGGCCGAGGCCGGGGTGGACTTCCTGATCGTCGACACCTCGCACGGCCACAACCGCAACGCCCTGAACTGGATGGCCAAGATCAAGTCGGCCGTCGGCGTCGACGTGATCGGCGGCAACGTCGCCACCCGCGACGGCGCGCAGGCCCTGATCGACGCGGGCGTGGACGGCGTCAAGGTCGGCGTCGGCCCCGGCTCCATCTGCACCACCCGCGTGGTCGCCGGCATCGGCGTCCCGCAGGTCACCGCGATCTACGAGGCGGCGCTGGCCGCCCGCGCGGCGGGCGTCCCGGTCATCGGCGACGGCGGCCTCCAGTACTCCGGCGACATCGGCAAGGCCCTCGCCGCCGGCGCCGACAGCGTGATGCTGGGCTCCCTCCTGGCGGGCTGCGAGGAGTCCCCGGGCGAGCTGCTGTTCATCAACGGCAAGCAGTTCAAGTCGTACCGGGGCATGGGTTCGCTGGGCGCGATGCAGTCCCGCGGCCAGGGCCGCTCCTACTCCAAGGACCGGTACTTCCAGGCCGAGGTCGCCTCCGACGACAAGCTCGTCCCCGAGGGCATCGAGGGCCAGGTCCCGTACCGCGGCCCCCTCGCCAACGTGCTGCACCAGCTGGTGGGCGGCCTGCGCCAGACCATGGGCTACGTCGGCGCCGCGACGGTGAGCGAGATGGAGAGCAAGGGCCGCTTCGTCCGGATCACCTCGGCGGGCCTCAAGGAGAGCCACCCGCACGACATCCAGATGACGGTGGAAGCACCGAACTACAGCAAGAAGTAACGCGCCACGCGAGCACGAGGGGCGGTCCGGGGGTTCCCGGACCGCCCCTCGTGACGCGTGTCGGGGATACTGGACAGCGCAGACGCAGAGGGAAAGGCCACATCATCGTGACTGAGATCGAGATCGGGCGCGGCAAGCGCGGCCGCCGGGCATACGCATTCGACGACATCGCCGTCGTCCCGAGCCGCCGCACCCGCGACCCGAAGGAGGTCTCGATCGCCTGGCAGATCGACGCCTACCGCTTCGAGCTGCCGTTCCTGGCCGCCCCGATGGACTCCGTGGTGTCCCCGCAGCACGCCATCCGCATCGGCGAGCTGGGCGGCCTCGGCGTGCTCAACCTCGAAGGGCTGTGGACGCGCTACGAGGACCCGCAGCCGCTGCTCGACGAGATCGCCGAGATGCCGGCCGCGACCGCGACCCGCCGCCTCCAGGAGATCTACGCCGCGCCGATCCAGGCCGACCTGATCGGGCAGCGCATCAAGGAGGTCCGCGACTCCGGCGTCGTCACCGCCGCCGCGCTCTCCCCGCAGCGCACCGCCCAGTTCTCCAAGGCCGTCGTGGACGCCGGCGTGGACATCTTCGTCATCCGCGGCACCACGGTCTCCGCCGAGCACGTCTCGGGCGCGGCCGAGCCGCTGAACCTCAAGCAGTTCATCTACGAGCTGGACGTGCCGGTGATCGTCGGCGGCTGCGCCACGTACACCGCCGCCCTGCACCTGATGCGGACCGGCGCGGCCGGTGTCCTCGTCGGCTTCGGCGGCGGCGCCGCGCACACCACGCGCAACGTCTTCGGCATCCAGGTCCCGATGGCGACCGCCGTCGCCGACGTGGCCGGCGCCCGCCGCGACTACATGGACGAGTCCGGCGGCCGGTACGTGCACGTCATCGCGGACGGCGGCGTCGGCTGGTCCGGCGACCTGCCGAAGGCGATCGCCTGCGGCGCGGACGCCGTGATGATGGGCTCCCCGCTGGCCCGCGCCACCGACGCCCCGGGCCGCGGCCGGCACTGGGGCATGGAGGCCGTCCACGAGGACGTCCCGCGCGGCAAGCTGGTCGACCTCGGCACGGTCGGCACCACGGAGGAGGTCCTCACCGGCCCCTCGCACACCCCCGACGGCGCGATGAACATCTTCGGCGCCCTGCGGCGCGCGATGGCCACGACGGGCTACAGCGAGCTGAAGGAGTTCCAGCGCGTCGAGGTGACCGTCGCGGACTCCCAGCACCGCCGCTGAGTCTCCCGTACACACGGAAGGGCCCGGACCGCGACGAGCGGTCCGGGCCCTTCGGCGTTGCGGGGTTACGAGCCCTTGCGGGCACCGCCGACCGCGCCCAGCGCGCCGAGCGCCAGGAAGAGGTAGGTCTTGCCGTCGGACCCCTCGTTCCACGCCTTGGTGAGCACGTCGAAGTGGTCGAAGAGGACGCTGGTCACCGACTCGTTCGCGAGGTCCGAGAAGACGACCGCGAGGCCCAGGAGCTGGCCGAGGTAGACGGCGCCGACCGACAGCAGGGCGCTGATCACGGTCATGACCGGGTTGGCGCCGCCGGACTTCCGCGCGGCGAAGCCGACGAGGAAGCCGACACCGACGGCGAGGTAGCCGATCTCGTGCTCGAAGTTGCCGAGGATGAGGCCGTAGACGATCGCGCCGACGAGGCCCGCCCCGACGGCGGCCACCAGACCGACCCCGATGTTGTTGCGTGCCGGCGGCGGGACCGGGGCGAACGGCGCCGGGCCGCCGGGCTGCTGGCCGGCGAACGGGTTACCGCCCTGGGGCTGACCGCCGTAGGGCTGGTTCGGCGGCGGTACGGACTGGCTCATGCTGGGTTCTCCCCCTGGGGACGTCTACGCACTGCTGTGCGAGGAGTGACGCCGCAGGCTAGCAGCCGGTTCCGACATCGGCCCACCGAAATCGTTGGGGGAACTGGGCTGACAGCCCGTCATCAGAGCCGGTGGGCAGCTCCGGCGGGGGTCGCGCCACGGGTGTCGAGGAGGAGCTGCGCCTTCACGGCGAGGCCCTGGAGGTCGTACGTACGGTGGTGCTGGAGCAGCACCGTGAGGTCCGCGCCGGCCGCCGCCTCGTAGAGCGAATCGGCGCGCGGCACGGACCGCCCGCGCACCCGCCAGTCCAGGACGTGCGGGTCGTGGAAGCGGATCTGGGCGCCCATGTCGAGGAGCCGGTTGGCGATCTCGCGGGCGGGGGCCGCCTCCTGGTCGGCGAGGTCGGGCTTGTAGGTGACCCCGAGCAGGAGGATCCGGGCGCCCCGGACCGCCTTGCCGTGCTCGTTGAGGAGGGTGGCGCAGCGCTGGATCACGTACTGCGGCATCCGTCCGTTGATCTCCTGCGCCAGCGAGACCATGCGCAGCGGGGTGCCGGGGACGCGGCCCGGGTCCACCGGGGCGCCGTGGCCGCCGACGCCGGGGCCGGGGCGGAAGGGCTCGAAGCCGAAGGGCTTGGTCTCGGCGCACCGGATGACGTCCCAGAGGTCCACGCCGAGGTCGTGGCAGAGCACCGCCATCTCGTTGACCAGGGCGATGTTGACGTGCCGGAAGTTGGTCTCCAGGACCTTCGTCATCTCCGCCTCGCGGGTGCCGCGCGCCCGGACCACCTTGTCGGTGAGGCGGCCGTAGAAGGCGGCGGCCGACTCGGTGCAGGCGGGGGTGAGGCCGCCGATGACCTTGGGGGTGTTGGCGTAGACGTGGGTGCGGTTGCCGGGGTCGAGCCGGCTGGGGGAGTGCGCGAGGTGGAAGTCGCGCCCGCCCCGCAGCCCCGAGCCCTGCTCCAGGATCGGCAGCAGGAAGTTCTCCGTGGTGCCGGGCGGCACGGCCGACTCCAGGAGCACGGTGGTGTGCGGGCGCAGCCGGGCGGCCAGGGCGCGGGCCGCGTCGGCGACCGCGCCCAGGTCGAGGGCGCCGTCCGGGCCGGGCGGCGTCGGCGCGCAGATCACGGCGGTGCGGACCCGGCCCAGCTCGGCCTGGTCGGTGGTGGGCCGGAAGCCCCCGGAGAGCATGCGGCGGACGTCGGACGCCGGGAGCGAGCCCTCGACCGGGGCGCGGCCCGCCGCGACCTCGGCGAAGGCGCGCGGGTCGGTGTCGTAGCCGATGGTCTGGATTCCGGCGTGGACGGCGGCCTGGGCGAGGGGCAGGCCGAGGTGACCGAGTCCGATGACGGCGAGGTCTGCAGGCACGTGGGTGGCCGTCCTTCCCTAAGACCAAAAGACAGAAAGCGCAACCGCTGTGGACAGCGCTATGTCAGGTTAGGCGTAAATATGACCTGTATGTCGCATTGTCGGGGCGTTGTCGCCCGGGTGTTGTCCACAGGCGGTGGCTGAAGTCGCGCGGCGCGGACAGAATCGAGCTGTGGGCACGGGCGCCGAACGAACGGTCGGGGCCGTATTCCGTGCCGGACCACCCCGATCCACCGGGAGGCAGCAGTGAGGACAGCGACACTGGGACCTGCGGAGCGCGCCGAGGCGCTCGCCGCCATGGCCGAGCGCGAACTGGACGTGCTGGTCGTCGGGGCGGGCGTGGTCGGCGCCGGCACGGCGCTGGACGCGGTCACCAGAGGGCTCTCGACCGGCCTGGTCGAGGCCCGCGACTGGGCGTCGGGCACATCGAGCAGGTCGAGCAAGCTGATCCACGGCGGGCTGCGCTATCTGGAGATGCTCGACTTCGCCCTCGTACGGGAGGCACTCAAGGAGCGCGGGCTGCTGCTGGAACGGCTCGCCCCGCATCTGGTGAAGCCGGTGCCCTTCCTCTACCCCTTGCAGCACAAGGGCTGGGAGCGGCTCTACGCCGGCTCCGGCGTCGCGCTGTACGACGCGATGTCGGTGTCCTCCGGGCACGGCCGGGGCCTGCCGGTGCACCGCCACCTCTCCCGCCGCCGCGCCCTGCGGGTCGCCCCGGCCCTCAAGCGGGACGCGCTGGTGGGCGCCCTGCAGTACTACGACGCCCAGATGGACGACGCCCGCTACGTGGCCACGCTGGTGCGCACCGCCGCCGCGTACGGCGCACGGGTGGCGAACCGGGCGCGCGTGACCGGCTTCCTCCGGGAGGGCGAACGCGTCGTCGGCGCCCGCGTGGAGGACGCCGAGGCGGGCGGCACCTACGAGATCAGGGCCAAACAGGTGGTCAACGCGACCGGTGTGTGGACGGACGACACCCAGTCGCTCATCGGCGAACGCGGCCAGTTCCACGTCCGCGCCTCCAAGGGCATCCACCTCGTCGTCCCCAAGGACCGCATCCACTCCTCCACCGGCCTGATCCTGCGCACCGAGAAGTCCGTGCTCTTCGTCATCCCCTGGGGCCGGCACTGGATCGTGGGCACCACGGACACCGACTGGGACCTGGACAAGACGCACCCGGCCGCCTCCAGCGCCGACATCGACTATCTCCTCGAACACGTGAACTCGGTGCTGGCGACGCCCCTGACCAGGGACGACGTCGAGGGCGTGTACGCGGGCCTGCGGCCCCTGCTGGCCGGTGAGTCGGACGCCACCAGCAAGCTGTCCCGCGAGCACACCGTGGCCCACCCAGTCCCCGGCCTCGTCGTCGTCGCCGGCGGCAAGTACACGACGTACCGGGTGATGGCCAAGGACGCCGTGGACGAGGCGGTGCACGGCCTCGACCAGCGGGTCGCCGCCTGCGTCACCGAGGACGTGCCGCTGCTCGGCGCCGAGGGCTACCGCGCCCTGTGGAACGCCCGGGCCAGGACCGCCGCCCGCACCGGCCTCCACGTCGCCCGGGTGGAGCACCTGCTCAACCGGTACGGCTCGATGACCGAGCAGATCCTGGAACTCATCGCCGCCGACCCGGTGCTGGGCGAGCCGCTGCCCGCCGCCGACGACTACCTCAAGGCCGAGATCGTCTACGCCGCCTCCCACGAGGGCGCCCGCCACCTGGACGACGTGCTGACCCGGCGCACCCGGATCTCCATCGAGACCTTCGACCGGGGCACCCGTTCCGCCCGGCTCTGCGCGGAGTTGATGGCGCCGGTCCTGGGCTGGGACGCCGGCCAGATCGACCGGGAGGTCGCCCACTACGAGAAGCGGGTGGAGGCCGAACGCGAATCGCAGCGCCAGCCCGACGACCTGACGGCCGACGCGGCACGGCTGGGGGCGCCCGACATCGCGCCGCTGTGACGGGCCCCCGCGCCGGCCGGCCTCAGCCCGGGCAGAACTCCGCCTCCAGCAGCCCGGCTTCCAGACCGTCCGCCCCGGTCAGGGTGTCCGTGTCCACGCGGAAGGTCAGGGTGTGCCGGCCGTCGCGGGTCGCGGCGGTGCGCACGTAACTGCCCGCGATGCGCCCGTTGTGGCCCCAGACGGTGACCCCGCAGGGCAGCCGCTCGGGGTAGATGCCGAGGCCGTACACCCCGCGCGTGGCCGTGGTGTCGAGCAGGGCGGCCAGTTGAGCCGGTTTCAGCAGCCGGCCGTCCAGCAGCGCCGCGTAGAAGCGGTTCAGGTCGGCGAGCGTGGAGATCAGCTCACCCGCGGCCCCGGCGCTCCGGGGGTCCAGCTCGGTGACGTCGGTGAGCCGGCCGCCCGGCGCCCGGGAGTAGGCGCGGCCGTGCGGTGCGGGCAGGGAGGTGCGGCTGCCGGGGAGCGAGGTGCCGGTGAGACGGAGGGGGCCGATGAGGCGGCGGCGGATCTCGGTCGCGTAGGGGTGGCCGGTGACCCGGCCGACGACGAGGCCCAGGAGGGCGTAGTCGGTGTTGGAGTAGGCGTAGGTGCCCACGGCGGCCACCGGGCGGTGGGCCGTCGCGGTGCGGACGGCCGCCAGGGCGGAGAGGGGGCGGGCGGTGGCGTCGTCGGTGTAGTCGTACAGGCCGCTGGTGTGGCTCAGCAGGGCGCGCAGGGTGATGCGGCGGCCGTCGTTGCCGTGCCCCCGGACCAGCCCCGGCAGGAAGCGCTCGACCGGGTCCGTCAGCCGCAGCCGCCCCTCGCCGGCGAGTTGGAGGACGACGGCGGCGACGAACGACTTGGTGACACTGCCCGCCCGGAACCGGTCCGCGTACCGGATGCCGGGCCCCGTCGAACGGTAGGTGTCCCGGGGCGAGCGCGCCGGATCGCGGGCCAGCAGCGCGGCGTCGGGGGCGCCGCCCCGTACCGTGAACCGGGGGAGGTGGGAGACCGCCGGGGCGAGGTGTGATTCGCTGGGTACGCGCGCCGTTCCGAGGCCGCACAGAGCCAGCACCACCAGGGCGGCGAGCAGCGACCTCAGCATCGGCATGACGGTGTGTCCCTTCGTCGGGGCCATCATGACGGAGCGTGGACCCGGAACCAGGACCGGTCTCGGGGTGAGGGACAATGAACGCTCTGCCAGGGCGGGTTGATCGCAGAGGGGACGCATGTCGGAGGCGGAGCAGGCACGGGAGCCCCAAGGGGACAAGGGCGGACGTCTCCTCGCGGGGCGCTACCGGCTCGGGGAGGTGCTCGGCCGGGGCGGTATGGGCACGGTCTGGCGTGCCGTCGACGAGACGCTGGGCCGCACGGTGGCGGTCAAGGAACTGCGGTTCCCCTCGGCCATCGACGAGGACGAGAAGCGCCGCCTGATCACGCGTACGCTGCGCGAGGCCAAGGCGATCGCCCGCATCCGCAACAACGGCGCGGTCACCGTCTTCGACGTGGTCGACGAGGACGACCGGCCGTGGATCGTCATGGAGCTGATCGAGGGCAAGTCGCTGGCCGAGGCGATCCGCGAGGACGGCGTCCTGCCGCCCAAGCGGGCCGCCGAGATCGGCCTCGCCCTCCTCGACGTGCTGCGCTCCGCGCACCGCGAGGGCATCCTGCACCGCGACGTGAAGCCGTCCAACGTGCTGATCGCCGAGGACGGCCGGGTCGTGCTCACCGACTTCGGCATCGCCCAGGTCGAGGGCGACCCCTCGGTCACCTCCACCGGCATGCTCGTCGGCGCCCCCTCGTACATCTCGCCCGAGCGGGCGCGCGGTCACAAGCCGGGCCCGCCCGCCGACCTCTGGTCGCTCGGCGGCCTGCTGTACGCGAGCGTCGAGGGCTGCCCGCCGTACGACAAGGGCTCCGCCATCGCGACCCTGACCGCCGTGATGACCGAGCCGCTGGACCCGCCGAAGAACGCCGGGCCGCTGGAGGAGGTCATCTACGGGCTCCTCGCCCGCGACCCCGAGCAGCGGCTCGACGACGCGGGGGCGCGCGCCCTGCTCAACGACGTGATCAGCTCCTTCGAACAGCCGGAGCGCCCCGTCCCCGCCCCCGCCGACGCCACCCAGGTCATGGCGCTGCCCAAGGGCGGCGCGCTGGGCGCGGCGGCGGGCGAGGCCGGCG
>NZ_JAKRGC010000076.1 GCF_022347745.1 Streptomyces sp. OfavH-34-F | reverse complement strand
GGGGCCCTCGGGGTCTGCGGTTTCCTCGGCGGACTCCGTGGCCGGTGGCTCGTCGGGGCCGGCTCCGCGGCCGGTGCGGGGGCGGGCGGGGGCGGTCGTCGCGGGGCGTTCGGCTGCGGCGACGGTGGCCAGGCGGCGCCGGCGGTTGACCAGGTGGCGGGTGGTCGACATGGTCCGGGGTTCCTCTCGGTACGGGGGCGGGGGTGTCAGCCGGCGGTGTTGCCGACGGGCGCCTGGCCGAGGGCGCTGAGCTTCCATCCGTCCGGCGTGCGGGTGAGCTGGCCGAGCATCCGGCTCTCCTTCACGGCGGGCTTGCCCTTCGGCGCGGTCACGGTCACCCGGAGCGCCACCATGACCCCGGCCTTCCCGGCCCGGTCGTCCAGTTCGGTCACCGCGCCGGCCAGCACCTTGGCGGTGCTGACGGTCTTCGCCTCCTGGATCTGCTTCACGAACCCGGCGCGCCCCTCCACGAGTTGCTGGTGCAGGTCCCCGGTGGTGGAGTCCTCCCAGCTGTCCAGGCCCTTCTCGATCTGCGCGTGGTCGAGCGTGTTCATGTTCTGCACGGCCTGCTCGCCGGCGGCCAGCACCGCGTCGCGGGTCTGGGCGTAGGCGGCCGCGTCGTCGTGCGCCGCCCGGTAGCGGGACACCCCGCCCCACCCCGCGGCGCCGGCCGCCGCGACCGTCAGCACGATCGCCACCGCCACCAGCGGATTCCTCGTCTTCGCTACCCGTGCCATCGCTGCCTCTCCCTGCCGGCGTTCCCGCCGTGCTGTGCTGTTCGTGCTGGGTGGTGCGGTGCCGTCGCCGGCGGGCTACCGGGAGGTGATCTCCACGATCGTCCAGTGCCCCTCGCGCAGACGGGCGGTGACGGAGAGCTGTGCGGCCGCCTTGCCGGCGGCCTTGCCCTCCCGCTCGTAGACCTGGTCCAGGAAGACGAGCAGATGGGCGCTGTCGGGCGTCAGCCTGGTCACCCCGGCCCGCACGACATGGGTGGTGAGGGTCAGTTTCTGGTCGGCCGCCTGCTTCTCGACCTGGCCGAACAGCGCCGCGTACTGCTGGAGCGCCTTGCCCGCGAGGAGTTGCTGCGCGGACGCCTTGGTGGCGGCGGTGCCGCCGGGGCTGTACGAGAACACCTTGCCGAGGGCGTTGGTGACCTCGCCGGCGACCTGGGCGGTGGCCGCGCTGTCGGTGAGCGCCAGGTTGGAGGTGGCCGGGGTGTCCCGCAGTTGCCGGCCGACCGCGTACATCACGGCCCCGGCGGCGAGCAGGACGACGACGAGGACGCCGGCGAGGACGCGCGGCCAGCGGCGGGCCGGGGCGGCGTCGGAGTCGGAGTCGGTGGTGTCGGAGCCGGAGTCGGTGGTGTCGGAGTCGGTGCTGGTGGCCTTGTCGGTGGGGTCGGTGGTGTCCGTGTCCGGGGTGGGGGCCGGGTGTGCGGCGGCGGGTGTCTCCTCGGGCCTCCGCGCGGTGTCCCCGGTTTCCTCAGGGGTTTCGGCCGCCCCGGTCGCCTTGCCGGCTTCGACGTCGGTGTTCATGCGCCGCTCCCTATGCCGAGCGCCGTGAGCGCCTTGATCTTCCAGCCGTCCCCGGTCCGGGCGAGCGTGGCCTCGAAGCGTTTGCGCTGGGTGCCGTCCTTGCCGGTGCCGTGGGTGATCTCGATGTCCACGGTGGCGATCATCAGCGCGGTGCCGGTCCGGTCGTCCAGTTCGGTGAGCGCGGCGTCGGTGACCTTGCCGCGCGCGGTGGTGCCGGACTTCACGAGGCCCGCGGCGTCCTTCTTGCGGGTCCGCGCCAGCTGGTCGCGCAGCGGACCGGTGGCGGAGTCCAGCCAGCCGGCCAGGCCCGCGTCCACGCTCGTCGCGTCCTTGCCGTCCATCGTGTTGAGCCGGGCGAGGGCCTGGCGGCCGTCCGCGAGGGCGGCGTCCCGGCTCTTGGCGTAGGACAGGTCGTCGTCGCCGCGGGCCTGGGCGTAGGACCAGCCGCCGAGCGCGCAGAGGAGCGCCGCGATCAGCACGACGGCCCAGCCGCCGAGGGTCCGGGTGCGGGGGTTCACTCGCCGCCCTCCTGTCCGAGGCCCAGCAGTCCGGCCATGCCCCGGACCGCCGGTGCCCGGTCGGTGGCGGCGCCGAGCACGCCGGGCAGCCGCTCGTCCCTGGTGTCGCCGAGGTGCAGGGCGCCGGCCTTCGCCGGTTCGGGCAGCGGGCCGCCCCGGGGGGCGTTGGCGCTGCCCCGGACGTCGATGCCGGAGCCGGGCGAGGCGGCGCAGCGGGCCTTGGTGTTGAGCGCGGGGGCGGGTGAGAGGTCGAGGCCGTTGCGGTAGGTCGTGCCCTCGTACCCCGCGGTGCAGGGCAGCGGCTCGAAGAAGGTGATCGACATGCCGAACCGGGCGCCGTCCTCGTCCACCGCGCTGGACCCGGCCGCGACGACGGCGGGCAGCTTCACGAGGAGTTCCTCCAGGCCGCGCTGGCGGGTGACGGCGACGTCGGAGGTGGTGAGGAGGTTGGCGACGACGACCCCGAAGCTGGGTTCGACGTCGCGCAGCAGCCCGCTGATCTGGCTGGTGGCGTCGGGGGCGGCGGCGATGAGGGCGCGCAGGTCGGTGTCGGAGCTCTTGAGCTGGGCGGCGAGTTCCTTGGCGCCGGAGGCGAACCCCTTGAGCGCTTCGCCCTGTTCGACCTGGGTGCGCAGGACCGTCTTGCCGTCCTCCATCAGCTTGGTGTTGACGGGCAGGGCCTCGTCGGCGGCCCGGACGAACTCGCTGCCGGTGTCCAGGAGGACCTGGAGGTCGTCCCCGCGTCCGCTGAACGCGGTGCCGAACTCGTCCACGACGGTGCGCAGCGACTCCAGGTCGACGGAGGAGGTGAGGTCGTTGACGCTGGTGAGGACGTCGGTCACGGGGGCCGGGACGGTGGTCTCGGCCTGGTCGATGACGGAGCCGTTCGCGAGGTAGGGGCCCTCGGTGCGGGCGGGCCGCAGGTCCACGTACTGCTCGCCGACGGCGGAGAGGTTGGCCACGACCGCCTTGAGGTCGTCGGGGATGCGGGGGGCGGACTTCTTGATCCGCAGTTCCGCCTCGACGCCGTCGTCGGTGAGTTCGATGGGGCCGACCCGGCCCACCGAGACGCCCCGGTAGGTGACGTTGGAGTGGGTGAAGAGGCCTCCGGTGCGCGGGAGTTGCATCTTCACGGTGTAGTAGTCGCGCATCCCGATGTAGTGGCCGAGGTCGGCGTAGCGCACGCCGAGGAAGCCGAGGACGAGCACGGAGATGATGAGGAAGGCGATGTTCTTGAGCCGGATGGCGAGGGTGATCATCAGTTGCTCCCCTTCGGTGCCGTGGCCCGGCTCGTCGTGGGCGCCGAGGTCGCGGGCAGGGGCAGCGGCAGTCCGGCGCCGGCGACCGCCTTCGCCGGCCCGGCCGTCCCGGTCCCAGGGGCGGGCTCGGGGTCGGGATCGTAGGCGGGAATGATCTGGGTGCCGGGTTCGGCCGTCAGGTCCAGGTAGACGTTGAGGTAGTCGCCCTTCACACCGCGCAGCACCTCGTCGGTGAACGGGTAGGTGAGCAGCACCTGGAGGGAGTCGGGCAGGTCGTTGCCGGAGTCGGCCAGGGCCCGCAGGGTCGGGGCGAGGGCCTTGAGGTCGGCGATGGTGTCCGCCTTGCTCTTGTTGATGGTGCCGACGGCGACGTCGGAGAGGGTGTCCAGGGAGCGGAGCATCGTCATGAGGGAGCCGCGCTGCTTCTCCAGGACCTTCATGCCGGGGCTCAGCTTGGTGAGGACGGTGCCGACCTGCTGCTTGCGGCCGGCGAGGGTGGCGGAGAGCCGGTTGACGCCGTCGAGCGCGGCGGTGATGTCGCCGCGGTGGTCGTCCAGGTTGGTGACGAGGGTGTCGACCCGGTGGAGCATGGACTTGATCTGGGGTTCCTGACCGGCCAGTGCCTTGTTCAGCTCGGTGGTGATGGTCTTGAGCTGCTGGACGCCGCCGCCGTTGAGGAGCATGGACAGGGCGCCGAAGACCTCTTCGACCTCGGGGTTGCGGTTGGTGCGGGTGAGCGGGATGCGGTCGCCGTCGGCGAGGGTGCCCTTCTCCTTGCCCTTGGCGGGCGGGGTGAGCTGGATGTACTTCTCGCCGAGCAGGCTGGACTGTTCCAGGTGGGCGTAGGCGTTGGCCGGCAGTTCGATGCGGCCGTTGACCTTCATGGTGACGCGGGCGCGCCAGCCGTCCGGGGCCAGCGAGATCCTGGTGACCCGGCCCACGGCGACGTCGTTGACCTTGACCGAGGACTGCGGGGCGAGGCTGAGGACGTCCCCGAAGTCCGCGGTGATCTCGTACGGGTGGTCGCCGAGGTCGGCGCCGCCGGGCAGCGGCAGGTCCTCGATGCCGGAGAAGCCGGGGGTTCCGCAGCCGGTGAGGAGGAGGGTGCAGCACAGGCCGAGCGCACCCAGCGCGGTGCCGCGGGTGGCCCCGAGGGCCGCGGGTCTGCGCGGTCGCCGGTTCATCGGTTCGCCCCCTTCGCGTCCTTCGCGTCCTTGGTGTCCTTGGTGTCCTTGGCGCCCCGGGTGTCCTCGGGGGTGCCGTAGACCGTGCCCACGGCGGGCAGCGGCAGCGCGGGCAGGGCCTGCTGCCGGGTGGTGTCCACCGGGGACAGGCCCTGGAGGCTGAGGGCGGTTTCGAGGAGCGGGCCGCCCATGCTCAGCTCGTTCAGGTTGGTCCGGCCGTTCAGGGTGCGGTGCTCGGGGTCGTACGCGTTCAGGACGTTGCCCGCCGAGAGCGGCAGGACGTCCATCGACTCGGCCAGCGAGGCGCGCTGGTCCACGAGGGCCTGGGTGATCGGCACGAGGGCGTCCACGTTCTTCTTCAGCTCGCCCCGGTTGTCCTTGATGAAGGTCTTGACCTGGGCGAGGGCGGTGCCGAGTTCCTTGAGGGCCGCGCCGAGGTTCTTCTTGTCGTCGGCGAGGAATCCGGTGACGGAGTTCAGCTGGGCCTCGGCGGCCCGGACGTTGCCGTCGTTGTCCTTCAGCATGGTGGTGAACGTCTGGAGGTAGGACAGCGTGTCGAAGAGGTTGCCGCTGGACTTGTCCAGGGTCTTCGTCGCCTTGCCGAACTGCTCGATGGAGTCGCCGATGTCCTTGCCGTTGCCCTTGAGGTTCTTGGCCCCGGTGTCCAGGAGTCCGGCGAAGGCGCCCTGCGCGTTGGCGCCTTCGGGGCCGAGCGCGGTGGAGAGTTCGGTGATGGAGGCGTAGAGCTGGTCCACCTCGACCGGTACGGCGTTGTGGGAGGCGGGCAGCTGGGCGCCCTCCTCCATGACCGCTCCCCCGGTGTAGGCGGGGGCGAGCTGGACGTACCGGTCGGCGACGAGGCTCGGGGCGACGACGACGGCGTGTGCGTCCTTGGGGACCTGGACGCCCTCGTCGATGCGCAGGACGACCTTGACGTCCTTGCCGCGCGGTTCCACCGATTCGACGCGGCCGACGCGTACGCCGAGTATGCGCAGGTCGGACCCGGCGTAGACGCCGGTGACCTGGTCGAAGTAGGCGGTGACGGTGGTGCCGCCCCGCTCCTCCAGGGCCATGACCCCGGAGGTGGCGGCGACGGCCACGACGGCGAGGCCGGCGCCGATGCCGATGACGCGGGTGAGTCTCATCTCAGTGCCCGCCTTCCTGCTTCGGAGGCATGCATCCGGTGGCGGGGGGTGTGTTCGCGGGCAGGTAGTTCTTCGGGACGACGCCGCAGACGTAGTTGTCGAACCAGCGGCCGTTGCCGAGGGTGTTGCCGACGAGCCGGTTGTAGCTGCCGGCCAGCGAGAGCACCTTGTCCAGGCTCTTGCGGTTCTTCTTGAGCACCTCGGTGACCCGGCCGAGGGCCTTGAGGGTCGGCTTGAGCTGCTTGTTGTTGTCGGCGACGAGGCCGCTGAGCTGGGTGCCCAGGTCGCGGGTGCCGGTGAGCAGCAGGTGGATGGCGTCGCGGCGGGCCTGGATCTCGCCGAGGAGCAGGTTGCCGTCCTCCAGGAGGGTTTCGAAGCCGCTCTTCTTGTCGGCGAGGGTCTTGGTGAGCCGCTTGCTGCCCTTGAGCAGGGTCGCCAGCTGGGCGTCGCGTGCGGAGACGGTCCTGGACAGCGCGGACAGGCCCTGGGCGGCGCTCTTCACGGCGGGCGGGGAGTTCTCGAAGGTGGCGGAGATCGTCTCGAAGCTCTTGGCGAGCTGTTCGGTGTCGATCTCGCCGATGGTCTCGCCCAGTCCGTTGAACGCCTGGGTGACGTCGTACGGGGAGGTGGTGCGGGAGGTGGTGATGCGCTCGCCGGGGTCCTGCGGGGCGTCGCCCAGCGGGTCGACGGCGAGGTACTTCTCGCCGAGGAGCGTCTTGATGGCGATGCCGACGGTGCTGGCGTTGCCGATCCAGGCGTCCTCGACCTTGAAGGAGACCTTCACCTTGGCGCCGTCCAGGGAGACGCCGGTGACCTTGCCGACCTTGACGCCGGCGACGCGGACCTCGTCGCCCTCGGTGAGTCCGGCGGACTCGGTGAAGTCGGCGCTGTAGGTGGTGCCGCCGCCGATGAAGGGGAGCGAGTCGGCGCGGTAGGCGCCGAACCCGACGAGGGCGAGCACCAGCAGGCCGACGATGCCGACGGCGACGGGGTTGCGGTGGCGCAGGGGCTTGATGCTCATGACAGGCACCTCGGCTGGGTGATCTCGATGCCGGTCGGCGGAGTGCTTCCGTCGCGGGTCGTCACGCCGCTGACCTTCGCCTCGCAGAGGTAGAGGTTGAGCCAGGAGCCGTACGACGTGAGACGGCTGATCGCCTCCATCTTGGCGGGGGTCTTCTCCAGGAAGTTCTCGATCTTGGGGGTGTTGTCGGCCAGGTTCCCGGAGAGTCTGCCGAGCTGCCGGATGTCGTCCTTGAGGGGTTTGCGGCCGTCCTCGAAGAGGTCGGCGGTGACGGTGGTGAGCGCGCCCATCGCGGTGACGGCCTCACCGAGCGGCTTGCGGTCGCCCGCGAAGCCGGTGACGAGGGCCTGGAGGGTGTCGACCAGGTCGTTGAACCCCTCCTCCCGGTCGTTGACGGTCTTCAGGACCGTGTTGAGGTTCTTGATCACCTCACCGATCACCTTGTCCTTCGCGGCGACCGTGCCGGTCAGCGAGCCGACGTGCTGGAGGATGCTGTCGACGGTGCCGCCCTCGCCCTGGAGCACCTGGACGATGGAGCCGGCCAGCTCGTTGACGTCGGGCGGCGAGAGCCCTTCGAAGAGGGGCTGGAAGCCGTTGAAGAGCTGGGTGAGGTCGAGGGCGGGGGTGGTGCGCGACAGCGGGATGGTGGCGCCCGGCGCGAGGCTCTCGCCGACGGGTCCGGCGCCCTGGCCCAGGTCGATGTAGCGCTGGCCGACCATGTTGAGGTACTTGATGGACGCGGTCACCGAGGCGGGCAGCTTCTTGCTCTTGCGGACGTTGAACCGGACCTCGGCGACCCGGCGGTCGGCGACCCGGATGGACTCGACCTGGCCGACCTTGACGCCGGCGACGCGGACGCTGTCACCGGCGATGAGGCCGGTGGCGTCGGTGAACCGGGCCTTGTACGAACGGGTCTCGCCGACCCCGGTGTTGGCGATGGACAGGGCCAGGACCGTGGTGGCCAGGCTGGTCACCACGATGAAGACGATCGATTTCGCGAGCGGTCCCGCGAGGGAGCGGCGCTTCACTTGAGCTTCACCTCCACACCGCGGAAGGCCGGGCCGATGAGCACGCTGCTCCACTCGGGCAGGGCCTGCGGCCGGACTTTCAGTGAGGGAGCGACCAGCTCGTTGACGAGCCGGCTCTCCTGCGGGGAGTTGGGCATGCCGAGCGAGGGATCGGCGGCGGGGACCTCGACCGGGTCCGCGGTGTCCGGGGCCGCCGCGGTCCGGCCGGCGGTCACGGCGTCGGCGGTGGGGACGGTGGTGCCGACGTACGGGATGGAGTAGCAGTGCGGTCCGCCGGTGGCGTTGTAGACCGGGGTGTCCTTGCCCGCGACGTACTTCCCCTTGGACGGCACGGTCTTGAGCGTGACGTGCAGCCCGGGTTCGCCGGTGCCCTTGCCGAGCGCCTTGTCCATCGCCGGTACGAAGTTGGCGACGGTGCGCAGGGTGCAGGGGAACTCGGAGGAGTACTTCGCGAGGGTCTCCAGGGTGGGCCTGCCACTGGCGGCGAGCCGGATGAGGTTGTCCTTGTTGCGCTGGAGGAAGGCGGTGACGTCGCGGGCGGAGGCGGTGGTGGAGCCGTACACGTCGGCGAGGTTCTCCCGCTGTTCGGCGAGGGTGCCGCTGGTGGTGGTGAAGTCGGTGAGGGCGTCCAGGACGTCGGGGGCGGCGTCGGCGTAGAGCCGGCTCACCTTGACGAGTTCCTTGATGTCCTCGTTGAGCGTGGGGAGTTGCGGGTTGAACCTCTTGAGGTGGGCGTCGAGGGTGACGAGGGTGTCGCCGAGCTTCTCGCCCCGGTCCTGGAGCGCGGTGGAGACCGCGTTGAGGGTGGCGGACAGCTTCTCCGGCTTGACGGCGGTCAGCAGCGGCAGGACGTTGTCGAGGACCTGTTCCAGCTCGATGGCGTTGCTGGAGCGGTCCTGCGGGATGACGTCGCCGGCGCCGAGGGTCCGCGCGGAGGGCGTGGGGGGCGGTACGAGGGCGACGAACCGCTCGCCGAAGAGGGTGGTGGGCAGCATCTGGGCGGTGACGTCGGCCGGGATGCGGTCCAGCTTGTCCGGCTGGATGGCGAGGGTGAGCCGGGCCCCGTCGCCGTCGGCGGCGATGCCGCGCACCTGGCCGACGACGACGCCGCGCAGCTTCACGTCGGCGTTCTCGTGCATCTCGTTGCCCACGCTGGACGTGCGTACGGTGACGGTCGCGTCGTGGGTGAAGTCCTTCTCGTACACCGAGACCGAGACCCAGATGAGGACGGCGGGCACGAGGAAGAAGGCGACTCCGGCGGTTCTGCGGCCGGTGGTGCGGGCGGCGCGGGAAGTCATCAGCCGGCCACCTTCACCGTCGTCGTGGCGCCCCAGATCGCGAGCGAGAGGAAGAAGTCGGTCACGCTGATCAGCACGATCGCGTTCCGTACGGACCGGCCGACCGCGACCCCCACCCCGGCGGGGCCGCCGCTGGCGTGGAAGCCGTAGTAGCAGTGGGCGAGGATCACCATCACGCTGAAGATCAGCACCTTGAGCACCGACAGGAGCACGTCCGTCGGGGAGAGGAAGAGGTTGAAGTAGTGGTCGTACGTGCCCGCCGACTGGCCGTTGAACAGGACGGTGACGTAGCGGGAGGCGACGTACGAGGACAGCAGCCCGATCGCGTAGAGCGGGATGATGGCGACGACGCCGGCGATGATGCGCGTGGTGACGAGGTAGGGCATGGAGCGCACGCCCATCGATTCAAGGCCGTCCACCTCCTCGTTGATGCGCATGGCGCCGAGCTGCGCGGTGAAGCCGGCGCCCACGGTCGCGGAGAGGGCGAGTCCGGCGACGAGCGGGGCGATCTCGCGGGTGTTGAAGTAGGCGGAGATGAATCCGGTGAAGGCGGCGGTGCCGATCTGGTTGAGCGCCGCGTACCCCTGGAGGCCGACGACGGTGCCGGTCGCCAGGGTCATCGCGATCATCACGCCGATGGTGCCGCCGACGACCCCGAGGCCGCCGCTGCCGAAGGCGACCTCGGCCAGGAGGCGCTGGACCTCCTTGAGGTAGCGGCGCAGGGTGCGGGGTATCCAGAGCAGAGCCCGTACGTAGAAGGTGAGTTGGTCACCGGATCGGTCGAGCCAGCCGAGCATCGACATGGGTCAGCTCCCCTTCGCGGGGACGATCTGCAGGTAGATCGCCGTGAGGACCATGTTCACGAAGAACAGCAGCATGAAGGTGATGACGACGGACTGGTTGACCGCGTCGCCCACCCCCTTCGGGCCGCCGCGCGGGTTGAGGCCGCGGTAGGCGGCGACGATTCCGGCGATGAAGCCGAAGATCAGCGCCTTGACCTCGCTGACGTAGAGGTCGGGCAGCTGGGCGAGGGCGGAGAAGCTGGAGAGGTACGCGCCCGGGGTGCCGTGCTGCATGATCACGTTGAAGAAGTAGCCGCCGAGGGTGCCGACGACCGAGACGAGGCCGTTGAGCAGGACGGCGACCAGCATGGTGGCGAGCACGCGCGGGACGACGAGGCGCTGCACGGGCGAGACGCCCATGACCTCCATGGCGTCCAGCTCCTCGCGGATCTTGCGGGAGCCGAGGTCGGCGCAGATGGCGGAGCCGGCGGCCCCGGACACCAGCAGGGCCACGATGATCGGGCTGGCCTGCTGGATGACGGCGAGCACGCTGGCGCCGCCGGTGAAGGACTGGGCGCCGAGCTGCTGGGTGAGCGAGCCGACCTGGAGGGCGATGACCGCGCCGAACGGGATGGAGACGAGGGCGGCGGGCAGGATGGTGACGCTGGCGACGAACCAGAACTGCTCGATGAACTCCCGCACCTGGAACGGCCGGCGGAAGGTCTCGCGGGTCACGGTCCCGGCCAGCGCGAACAGCCGGCCGGTCTCGCGCAGCGGGGCGGCGAGCCTGCTGGGGCGCGGGGCCGCGGGCGGCGGGGCGGCCTCCTCGGGGGCCCGGTCCACCGGTTCGTCGGGGGGCCGCACGGGCATGGGGGCGGTCACCGGCGTCCACCGCCCGCAGCCGGGCTGTAGCTGTCGAGGATGGCGGTACGGGCCGCCTCCGGCAGCTCGCCCAGCATCGACATGACGCGTTCCCGGCGGCGCAGGGCTCCCTGGCGCACCGGCAGGCCGGGCGAGGGCTCCAGTTGCGGCACGACGGTGCGTGGGGCGTTGGCGGAGCTGATGCCCTGGCCGTAGCCCTTGAGTTCCTCGGCGGCGAGGGTGGCGGCGTCCTTCTCCTCGGACATGCCGATGGGCCCCTCGCAGCGGCCGGCGAGGAACTGCGAGACGACGGGCAGTTCGCTGGTGAGCAGCACCTCGCGCGGCCCGAAGGTGACCAGGTTGCGGCGGAAGAGCATGCCCATGTTGTCCGGCACCGTGGAGGCGATGTCGAGGTTGTGGGTGACGATGAGCATCGTCGCGTCGATCTGGGCGTTCAGGTCGACGAGGAGCTGGGAGATGTACGCGGTGCGGACGGGGTCGAGGCCGGAGTCGGGCTCGTCGCAGAGGATGATCTGCGGGTCCAGGACGAGGGCGCGGGCGAGGCCGGCCCGCTTGCGCATACCGCCGGATATCTCGCCGGGGAGCTTGTTCTCGGCGCCGAGGAGGCCGACGACGTCGATGCGCTCCATGACGATGCGGCGGATCTCGGATTCCTTCTTGCGGGTGTGTTCCCGGAGCGGGAAGGCGATGTTGTCGAAAAGCGACATCGACCCGAAAAGGGCACCGTCCTGAAACATGAGACCGAAGAGCTTCCGTGTCTCCATGATGTCCCGCTCGGACCCGTTCACCATGTCGACGCCATTGACGAGAACGCGTCCGTGTTCGGGTTTGAGGAGGCCGATGATGGATTTGAGGAAGACCGTCTTTCCCGTCCCGGACGGGCCGAGCATGACACTGACCTCGCCTGCGGGAAGCGTGAGCGACACATCCTGCCAGATGTTCTGCTTGCCGAATGACTTGGTGAGCCCTTCGACGACTACTTCGATTCCCATCCCACCTCCTGCATGCGCTCACGAAGTGACAGAAGTGCACCGAGGGGCGCACGTTAAGTTCACCGGCACCGCCAGGACAAGCCCTTGAACAGCCCATTCGCAAAGATCCGGACCGCTTGTCATCCGATGACAAATTCCGGTCCCGATCTTGTGAACTACTGCGCAGTCCCGTCCGTCGGTGCAGGCCGGAACCCCGCGGCCCAGGGGGGCCTGCGCCGTGGGGTTCCGGAGGAAGTGCTCCGCCGGTGCGAGGGTTCCGAGGGCTGGGCCCTCCTGGAACGGGGTTCCCGGACACTGGGGATGCGCCTGGGCTCCCTCCGACGGGTGAGCAATCTCCGGCCGCGCCGGAGGAGTTGCTGACGGAGGCGACGCTACGGGTGAGTAACCTGACCCGCAATACCAGGTCATCAAGTTTTCGCGCGAGAGCGCAAAGCACTCCGTTCTTTCGCACCGATTGAGCAGGACGGCCGGAAAAACTGTCTCCGGATGACAAGTTCCACCCCCGACCGGCGCCCGCGGGGCCGGCGCGCCGGCAACCCCGGAACCACTGGAGACCGGCTCGAATACACAAGTGGCAGGCGGCGTTCCGGATTCTTCGGCCGCCGGCGCCCCGGGCGGGCGTCCGGGACCTGCGCACGAAGTGACAAGAAGGCCGAATCCCGTACTCATCCCTGACGGAGATGCCCGACCGGCCCCCAGATTCTCATACAGCGGGATTGTGTACCGGTGTTTCCCGCCAGTAACCTCACGGCTCGGTGAATGGGATTTCGTACCGGCGCCGTCCGCTGCCGTCCCGCCACCCGCTTTCCGCATTCCGTGCTCAATTCGCTGCGCACCGGGTATCTCTCCGGGCTCACCCGGCCGCCTCCACGACGGCCGCCTCCCATCGGAAATAAGGGGAAGACATGAGAACTGGCTCGAACCGGGTACGTGTGGGGCTGCTGGCCTCCTTCACCGCGCTCGCCGCCGTCGCGTCGATGGGCACGGCCACGGCCGCCACCACGACGCTGAACGGCAACTGGGCGCCCTTCGACCGCTGCCCGGTCGACGACCCCGCCATGCTGGCGGCGGACGGGGCGACGGACACCGCGATCTGCGTGTCGTCCCGCTCGGCCAGCGGCTCCATCAAGCTCGGCAACACCGAGGTCCCGGTCGGCGCCAGTGACCTCCAGATCGGCGTGGTCAACCACCCGGGCGGCACGTCCACCGTGATCTCCCCCAAGGGCGGCGCGCTCATCGCCGACTCCGCGAAGGTGCCGGGCGGCCTGCTCGGGCTGATGTGCCCGAACGACGTGCCCGTCATCACGGGCATCTGCAACACCCTCACCGACGTCAACCTGAACCGGGTGACGGCGACCATCGAGTCGGTCAACACCCCGACCGGCTTCCAGCTCGTGGCGGGCACGACCACCGGCAAGCCGATCGTCACCCTCCCCGTCCGCATCCACCTGCAGAACCCGCTCCTCGGCGACAAGTGCTACATCGGCTCCGCCTCGGACCCGATCCTGCTCAAGCCGCAGAACCTGACCCAGCCGGCCATCAGCAGCGAGAAGTTCGCCGGTGACGGAACCCCGGACCCGACCGGTCCGATGAACCGGCTCAACCTCCTGGGCGCCACCCAGACCGACACGACGTTCTCGGTCCCCGGCACCAACGGCTGCGGGCTGCTCGGCTCGCTCAACTGGGCGGTCAACCTCAAGACGGGCCTGCCCTCGGCCTCGGGCAACAACCACGTCACGCTGAACGACGCGCAGACGCACGTGGCGACGATGAACCGGCCGCGCGACACCGCGCCCAACGCGGGCAAGCTGCTGGCGCAGTACTGGCACTCGGCGGTGCGGTAACCACCCCGGGCCGTGAAGCCCGAAGGGGCCGCCTCCACGGGGAGGCGGCCCCTTCGCACGACCCGGGCCGTACTACGGAATGGGCTTCGTCTCGGGCAGCCCCGGCAACTTCGCCGGCGGGGGCGGGCAGTACGACCGCGTGGGGTTGGTCGGCACGCAGGTCGAGGCCTGGTTCATGAAGACCCCGTTGCCGGGGCCCGAGAGGGAGGCGGTGAAGATCGGGTCCAGGTCCTCGCCGCCCGTGCCGCAGCCGGTGAAGGGCGGGATGTCGATCTCACCCTCCAGGAGGCCGCCCACACCCACGTTCGTGTACTTGTCGCCCCCGTTGAGCAGCACCTTGAACGGCTTCGACGTCCGGCAGTCGCTTCCCACGTCCAGCGGCGTGCCGTTGACCTTGACGTCGTGGAGGCGCAGCGACTGGTAGAAGGAGGCGAGGGAGAACGTCTCCCGCCCGTTCGGGCCGATGTAGTTGCCGATCGAGATGGTCATGGGGCTGGTCTCGAAGGAGACCTTCGCCGTCACCGGCTGGAACCCGAAGGCCAGAAAGGTGGATTCGGCGTCCGGCAGATTCAGGTTCGCGAGCGAGTCGTACCGGGTGTAGCCGCCGCCCTCCTGGTTCGAGGACCGGACGGTGGCGAGCTTCGGCGACAGGACGCTGATGAGCGCCGGCTCGGCGCCACCGTTGATGATCATGGCACCGTTCAGTTTGCGCACGTTGGCCAGGCCCATCGCGTTGGCGCACATGAAGACGCCGGGCAGCTCCATGACCCTGACGGGGCCGCCCGGCGGCGGCTGTGGCGCGTCGCTCCCGTCCACTTCGCCCTCCGGGGGATCGACCGGACAGAAGTCGTCGGCCTCGTCCCCGGCGGCGGCGGGCTCCACCGTGATGTCCTTGTCCTCCGCCCGGCCGGAGCCGCCCGCGGGGGTGGAGGGCACCTCGGGGCGCCCGGACGGCTCCTCGCCACCGACGCCGGTCACCCGCGTGGTCGCGAGGTGTCCGCTCCCGTCCTCCTTCAGCCGGCAGGTCACCGTGGCCAGCGCCGGCACCTCCTGCTCCGGCGCCGCCGCGGCGGACCGCAGTTCCACCGTGAACTCCCCGACCGAGAACTCGGCGTCGCCCACGGACCCGAACGTCACATGGGGGACCTCTCCGGTGTGCACGAGCGTCACGTCGCCCTCGGCCGGCAGGGGTGTGCTCGGCGCGTTGAGCTCCCACCGCGCCTCGGCCGACTCGCCGTTCTGGGCGACGTTCGCCGTGAGCACGGTCCGGCCGGCGACGGCCTCGGCGCCCTCCGGCAGGAAACCGGCCAGGTCGGCGCGGGAGAGCGTGAGGGCGAGCGTCACGGGCCCCGGCTGCACGGGACGGCCGACCTCTCCGGTCTTCGGGATGTCCACCGACAGGGCCACGGTGGCGTCCACGGCCGCCTCGGTACCGTCCTCGGTGCCGCACGCGGCCGTCAGGCCGAGAGGACCGGCGTTCTCGTCCGCCGCCGAGCCTCCGCCGGACAACAGCCCGGCGAGCAGGGCCAGTCCGGCGACGGAGGCGACCCGCACGGAACGCCCCCCACGGGTCACGGGTATCTGAGTGTGCATGTCGGGGCATTCCTCCACGGGGGTGCGAACGGGTGGTGCGTACCGAGGTGGTCCGCGGGGGTGATGTGCGGGGCGCCTAGTCGACGACGTGGTACGTGGCGGTGATCCGGACCACGTCGCCGTCGTTGACGAGGCCGAGGCAGTCGGCGTCGGACGCGATCAAGTAGTCGTCGACGCGGACCTCGTCGACGGTGTGGTCGAAGGTCCCATGGAGGGCGCCCGCGAGGCCGACGGAGCAGCCGAACCCCTCGATGCGGAGGCCCACCCCCTGGATGCGGAGGAGGTCCACGTTCGGGTTCGAGGGGCTCTGCCCCTGGACGACGACCTGCCAGGGACTCGACGTGACCGCCAGATCGAAGTTCAAGCTGCTGATCGCGCAGTTGGTGAACGAGAAGGAGCTGATGTCGGCGACCACGGGAGCGGTCCCGGAGAGCCAGCCGCTCACATCGGAGGAGTCGCACATCAGCGCACCCGTCATCTCCACAGTCAGGTCGTCGGAGTGGGCCGTGTACGGCCCCGGCGGCGACAGTGTCGGGACGGCGCCGGTGCCGGCCGAGGCCGGGGCGACCGCGGTGCCCAGGACCGTGGCCAGCGCGGCCGCGACGACGGCGCATCCTCGCGTACGACGTTTCACACACTCACATCCTCACGGGTCGGGGCGCCGCGCGCGGTGCCCCCGAACGAGAAGGCCGGGCCGGCCGCGGAGAGGCTCCGCGGCCGACCCGTACCCGTGTGCCGTGCGTCAGCGGCCTTACGGCGTGCTGATCACCGGCGAGGTGCCGGTCGAGGTGACGTTGACGTGGTACGAGGCGTTGAAGGACGCCACGTCGTTGTCGTTGACCAGGCCGAGGCAGTCGGCGTTGGACGCGACCAGCTCGTTGCCCGACCCGTCGATGACCAGGTTGCCGGAGCTGTTGTCGTAGTAGCCGTACACCTTGCCGGTGAAGTCGGCGGTGCAGCCGAAGCCCTCGATGTGGGCGGAGATGCCGGTGACGTTGCCCTTGACCCGGTTGGAGTTGGCCGGGTCCACACCGGTGACGTTGATCGTCCACGGCGACAGCGTCATCGAGACGTCGAAGTCGAGGCCGCCGACCGTGCAGTTGGTGAAGCTGATGTTGGCGATGGAGGCCATGTTGGCCCCGGTGGCGCTGGTCGCGTTGACCGTGCCCGAGGTGACGTCGGAGGAGTCACACTCCAGGCTCGCGAACGGGACGTCCAGCGTCGGGTTGCTCGCGTGGGCGGTGTACGCGCCGCTGGGCGTCGCCGACCACGAGGCCGTGGCGCCGGCGGAGGCGTTGGTCACCGCCATGCCGAGGGCAGCGGCGGCGGCGGCGGTGATGAATGCGGCTCTACGTGCAAGGGTGTTCACGGAATCCGGTTCCCTTCGAGGGTGTGTGACCTACACCGGGGGGCCACTTCCGGCCGGGTAAGCGGCGCTCCCGGAGCGGGGGGTCACGAGACAGGAATGTGGCAGTCGTGGGTGTCCGACTGCTCGACCACTTGCGTTCGGCCATGACGCTACGGGCGAGTAATGTCGCTCCGCAACACGCCGGAACAAAGAATCTCCACAATCGCCCCGAAGGAACGGGAATTTGCTGCGCGGCGAGCAAGGCCCGCAGATTTTTTATCGAGAAGTGAGCATTCCCGGCGGCCCCGGGGTACCCCGCGCTGCTCACCTGATGACGGTACAGCCTCCGCCGCCGCCCAACACCCCACGTCACGGCCCTGCCGTACGGCCTCCCCCGCCACTCGCGCCGGGGACGCCGGCCGCCGGGCGGCCCTCTTGACTTCCCGACTCCGGCACAGTGGAATTCACCGCGAAAAGCGAAGGTGACATTGTTCGGAGAACCGGGATCAGCGGCCGGAGCGACCGCCGCATTACCGGCGTCCAAGCCCCCGCATCAGTGCCGCACAAGCGCCCCGCGAGCCGGACCCGAGCGCGGAGGGCGACCAGGTAGTTGGCTGAAAACAACCGGTACGTGGCCCCTACATTTCGTCTTGTCCTGGCTGTGTTCAGGGCCACACACGTGGACTATCTTCAACAGCCGATGTCGGTACGCACCTGACGACGGATGGGAGCGCTCTCCCGTCCGTCCACCCCCCATCGGGCGCCGGAGAGCAAGGGGTTGGAAAGGTATGCCGGGAGTTGCGCAACCCTCGGAGCTGGGAGAACCGCTGGGACCTCTGCCGCAGGAGTTCGCCACCATCGTGCGGCCGGAACTCCCCAGCCTCATCAAGGAGATCGGCCTGGAGGTCACCCGCGCCTACCCCGAGTACGCGCGGCTCCTCGAAGGCCCGTACGGGCAGGGCATCCGGGTGGGTGTCGAGCAGAGCATCTCGGTGTTCGTGGACCAGGTGGCCGAACCGAGCGCCCCGTCCGCGCTGCGCGACGAGATGTGCCGGAGGTTCGGCCGGTTCGAGGCGTACGAGGGGCGCAGCCTGGACCAGTTGCAGGGCGCGTACCGGCTGGGCGCGCGGGTGGCTCTGCGGCGGGCGAAGAAGATCGGCAGGCGCTACAACCTCTCCCCCACGATGATGCTGACGTTCGCGGACGCGCTCTTCTCGTACGTGGACGAGCTGGAGGCCCTGTCGCGCGAGGGGTACCTGGAGGTGCGGTCGGCCTCCGACGACCACACGGACACCCTGCGGCGCAGGCTGCTGCACCTGATCCTGGCGGGGCGGCCGGTGCCGCGCACGGCCATCGCCGAGTTGTGCGAGCAGACCGGCTGGACGCTGCCGGACGAGGTGACGCTGGTCGCGGTCCGGCCGTCCCCCGATCTGGACCGGCTGGCGATCGACCGCGACGTGCTCGTGGACTTCACCGAACCGCAGCCGCACTTACTCATACCGGGGCCCTTCGACGACATGCGCAGACGCATGCTCGAACACGCGCTCCCCGGCGTCCGCGCGGCCATCGGCCTCACCGTCCCGGCCTCCCTGGCCTCGGACTCGATCCGGTGGGCGCGGCGGGTGCTCGAACTCGTGGACGCCGGTGTCATCGACGACGCGCCGGTCATCCTCTGCGAGGACCACCTCATCACGCTGTGGCTGCTCTCCGATCCGGTCCTGCTGGACCAGCTCGCGCGCCGCGAACTCGCCCCGATGGCCAACATCAGCGCCAACCGGCGCGAGCGGCTCATCGAAACGCTGCGGATCTGGCTCGACACCCGCGGCACGGCGGCCCAGATGGGCGAGCTGCTCGACGTGCACCCCCAGACCGTCCGCTACCGGATGCGCAATCTGGAATCGATCTTCGGCGATCAACTGGTCGATCCTGAGGCGCGGTTCTCCACGGAGACCGTGCTCCGCGCGATGCGGCTGCGGGCCCGGGGCAACGACACACCCATCTGAACAGCGCGACGCGACCGCGAACGGACGAGCATCTCACGCGAAGTCAACCTACCCGCCGGTAAGGGGAAATAGCCGGTCATTCCCAAACGGTTGCCACACGGAGACGCACTCAACGAGAAACCCGGAACTGCGTCCCGTTATATGGAGGAGAGGTGCCGGCCGCCCACCCGGCGGCCCGGCGCCCGACCTTCTGGCCACCATCGAGAGGGAAACCCCCATGACCGCCCCGCACCTGCTCGTCCCCGTCCCGATCCCGGACCGTATCGCCGCGCTCATCGGCGCCTGCACGCCCGCGCACATCCTCCAGGCGGAGTTCGACGCCGAGTGCGCCGCGCGCGAGGTCCGCAGGTTCCGGGGGCCCCGGCTGGGCATCGAGGACCAGGCCGACCGCGAGGAAGCCCTGGCCGACCTGGCCCGCGCCAACAAGGTGCTCGCCGCCCACCACCCCCGGCTGGTGGTGCGCCCCGGCTCCGCCTGGTGACCCGGAGGGCATCCCGTACGGCCCCTCCGGAACGTCTTGCGGCGAGGCCGCGACACCCTTACCTTACTCCAAAGTAAGTTTACTTCGGAGTAAGGAACTGGCGTGCCCGACAACAGCAGTGGCAAGGTCACCGGCGAACTCGCCGCCCTCGACTTCGCGGCCGTCTCCCCCGAGGAGTTCGCCCGGATCGTGAAGGGCCTGTCCGCCAAGCAGCTCTCCGAGGTCATGCACGGCGAGTTGCGGACCCGGGTGCTCGGCGAGGTCTTCGGCCGGATGCGGCAGCAGTTCCGCCCGGAGGCGGCGGGAGGGCTGACGGCGCTGATCCGCTGGAAGATCACCGGGGACACCGAGGTGGTGTACGAGACCGCCCTCGCCGACGGGACCTGCACGGTGACCGAGGGCCGCTCGGACGCCGAGCCGCGCACCACGCTGATCATGGCGGACACGGAGTTCCTCAAGCTGGTCTCCGGCAACGGCAACCCCATCACCATGTTCATGATGCGCAAGCTGAAGGTGGCCGGTGACGTGGGCCTGGCCTCCGGGCTGACCCGCTACTTCGACATCCCGAAGGCGTGAGCCGATGAGCTACTTCTCCCTCGCCCTCACCGAGGAGCAGCGGGACCTGCGCGACTGGGTGCACGGCTTCGCCGCCCAGGTGGTGCGCCCGGCGGCGGCCGAGTGGGACGCCCGCGAGGAGACGCCCTGGCCCGTCATCCAGGAGGCCGCCCGGATCGGGCTCTACGGGTTCGAGTCGCTGGCCGACATGTACGGCGACCCCTCGGGGCTCTCCCTCCAGATAGCCAACGAGGAGCTGTTCTGGGGCGACGCCGGCATCGGCATGGCCCTGTTCGGCACCTCGCTCGCCGTGGCCGGGATCTTTGCCTCCGGCACCCCGGACCAGCTCGCCGAGTGGGTGCCCCAGTGCTACGGGGACGCGGACGACCCCAAGGTCGCGGCGTTCTGCGTGTCCGAACCGCAGGCCGGCTCCGACGTCTCCGCGATGACCACGAAGGCCCGCTACGACGAGGCGAAGGACGAGTGGGTGATCTCCGGCCAGAAGGCGTGGATCACCAACGGCGGCATCGCCGAGATCCACGTGGTGGTCGCCTCGGTCGATCCCTCGCTCGGCGCGCGCGGCCAGGCGGCGTTCATCGTGCCGCCCGGCACCCCGGGCCTCGCCGCGAGCCGCACCATCAAGAAGCTGGGCCTGCGCGCCTCGCACACGGCGGACGTCTTCCTCGACGACGTACGGGTGCCGGGCCACTGCCTGCTCGGCGGCCGGGAGAAGCTGGACGCCCGGCTGGCCCGCGCCCGCGAGGGCGGCACCGCCAAGGGGCAGGCCGCGATGGCCACCTTCGAGGTCAGCCGCCCCACGGTCGGCGCCCAGGCGCTCGGCATCGCGCGCGCCGCGTACGAGTACGCGCTGGAGTACGCCGGACAGCGCGAGGCGTTCGGACGGCCGATCATCGAGAACCAGTCGATCGCGTTCGCCCTGGCCGATCTGCGGACCGAGATCGAGGCCGTGCGGCTGCTGATCTGGCAGGCCGCGTGGATGGCCCGCAACGACCGCGCCTTCGACGCCGGGCAGGGCTCCATGTCCAAGCTGCGCGCGGGCGAACTCGCGGTGGCCGCGACGGAGAAGGCGGTCCAGATCCTCGGCGGCGCCGGTTACAGCCGGGAGCACCCGGTGGAGCGGATGTACCGCGACGCCAAGATCTACACGATCTTCGAGGGCACCAGCGAGATCCAGCGCCTGGTCATCGCCCGGGCGATCTCCGGCCGGCACATCCGCTGAGCGCGGGGGCGGCGGGCCGGGCCGCAAGCGGGCCCGCGAGGATGGGCGGGTCCGCACACCGCCGCATCCAGGGGAGCGCCCATGCCTGCCGTCCCGCGCCCGTCCGTCCTCTTCGTCACCGACCTCTCCTACGAGGCGCGCGGCCGGCGCTACTGCGACGAGGACATCCACCTGACCGCGCGGCTGCGGGCCGACTTCGACCTCGCGCTCTGCCACCCGCGCGACGCGGCGGCGCTGCTCGACCGGTTCGACGCCGTCGTCGTACGCAACAGCGGTCCGGTGCTGCACTACCGGGAGGCGTACGAGGCGTTCCGGGCGCGGGCCGCGGAGCTGGGCAGCCGGGTGTACAACCCGCTGACGGGGCGCGGGGACATGGCGGGCAAGCAGTACCTGGTCGATCTGAGCCGCGCCGGGTACCCGGTCGTCCCCACGGTGGACCGGGCGGCGGACCTGGGGCTGCTGCCGGAGGCGGCGGGCTATGTCGTCAAGCCGAAGCTGGGCGCGGACTCGGTCGGGCTGCGCTTCGTGACGGTGCCGGAGCTGGAGCCCGGCGCGGACGGCACCCTGCTCGTCCAGCCCCGGATCGACTTCCGCTACGAGGTGTCCTTCTACTTCGTGGACCACGACTTCCAGTACGCGCTGTACGCCCCGGACCCGGAGCGGCGGTGGGTGCTGGAGCCGTACGAGGCGAGCGCGGCGGACCTGGCGTTCGCCCGGTCGTTCGTGGAGTGGAACACGCTGGACCTCGGCATCCAGCGGGTGGACGCCTGCCGCACGGCGGACGGCGGACTGCTCCTCGTCGAGCTGGAGGACCTCAACCCGTATCTGTCGCTGGACCGGGTGGCCGCCCCCGTGCGCGAGACCTTCGCCGCCCGGATGACGGCTTCGCTGCGGGACCTGCTGGGCTGACACGTCCGGGCGTTCCCCGCATGCGGGTGATACGGCCCGGTGTGAGGGTGCAAGGGTGACCACTGCCAGCGAGACCGCACCCGCCGCGCAGAGTGCCGCCGCGCCGCCCGTGCTCGACCCGCGTCGCCGCAACATCGTCTTCGCCACGATCGTGCTGGGCATCCTGCTGGCCGCGCTGGACCAGACGATCGTGGGCACGGCGCTGCCCACGATCGTCTCGGACCTCGGGGGCGCCGCGCACATGTCGTGGGTGGTCACCGCCTATCTGCTGGCCGAGACCGTGGCGACGGTCCTGGTCGGCAAGTTCGGCGACCTGTTCGGGCGGAAGATCGTCTTCCAGGTGTCCGCGGTCATCTTCATCACCGGTTCGTTCCTGTGCGGGCTCGCGACCAACATGACGCTGCTGATCGTGTGGCGCGGGCTCCAGGGCATCGGCGCGGGCGGTCTGATGGTCACCTCGATGGCGCTCATCGCGGACGTCATCCCGCTGCGCGACCGGGGCAAGTACCAGGGCGCGATCGGCGCCGTGTTCGGGGTGTCCACCGTGATCGGCCCGCTGCTCGGCGGGTTGTTCACCGACCACCTGACGTGGCGCTGGGCGTTCTACGTCAACGTGCCGATCGCGATCGTGGTGGTCGTCGCGGCGGCCCGTACGATCCCGTCGGTGAAGGCGGCCGGGCGGCCGGTCATCGACTACCTGGGCATCGCGATGGTCACGGTCGGGGCCAGCTCCCTGATCCTGGCCACCAGTTGGGGCGGCAACGAGTACGCCTGGGGTTCCGGGGTCATCATCGGGCTCTTCGTGCTCGGTCTGGTGGCGCTCGCGCTGTTCTGCCTGGTGGAGTTCCGGGCGAGGGAGCCGATGCTGCCGATGCGGCTGTTCGGCAACCCGGTCTTCACGGTGTGCTCGGTCCTGAGCTTCATCGTGGGGTTCGCGATGCTCGGGGCGATGATCTTCCTGCCGACGTACCTCCAGTACGTGGACGGGGACTCGGCGACCCTGTCGGGGGTGCGGACGCTGCCCATGGTGGTCGGGCTGCTGGCCGCGTCGATCTTCAGCGGCAACGTGGTCAGCAAGACCGGGCGCTACCGGATCTTCCCCATCGTCGGGTCGCTGGTGATGGCGGCCGGCCTGTTCCTGCTGTCCCGGATGGGCCCGGACAGCGGGGTGTGGCTGGAGTCGCTGTACATGCTGGTGCTCGGCATCGGCATCGGCCTGTCCATGCAGGTCCTGACGATCGCGGTGCAGAACACCGTCGACTACGCGGACCTGGGCACGGCGACCTCGGGCGTGACCTTCTTCCGGACCCTCGGCAGCTCCTTCGGCACCGCCGTCTTCGGCACGATCTACGCCAACGCGCTCGGCCCCCACCTGCGGGACGGGGTCGCCGAGGCCGCGCGGGCGGGCGGTGATCCGGCCGTCCTGGCGAAGGCGTCGCAGAGCCCGGAGGGGCTGCACGCGCTGCCCGCCGCCCAGTCGGCGCCGCTGGCCCAGGCGTACGCGGACACCCTGCACACGGTGTTCCTGTGGACGGTGCCCGTCGCGCTGATCGGGTTCGTCGTCGCGCTGTTCCTCAAGCAGGTGAAGCTGCGGGACACGGTGCGGGCGGGCTCGACCGACATGGGTGAGGGGTTCGCCTCGCCGAACACCGCGGACTCCGCCCGGCTGCTGGAATTCTCGGTGGCCAGGGTGCTGCGGCGGGTGGACCCGGAGACGGCGCGGCGGATCGTGGCCGGTTCGGACACCCGGCTGGACATGGCGGGCGCCTGGGCGGTGATGCAGGTCGAGCTGTTCACGCGGATGGTGGGCCACGCGGGGCTGAGGCTGATCGCCGCCCGGCACCGGATTCCGCCGGAGGTCCTGGTGCCGGTCTTCGACCGGATGATCGAGGAGGGCTTCCTCACCGGGGACGGCCGCCTGTTCACGCACACCGCGGCCGGCCGCCGCGAGGCCCGGGTCATCAACGAGGCCTGGGCGCGCTGGCTCCACGACCAGCTGGGCGACGACGGCGGGCGCCCGGGCGACGCCCGGCTGCGCGCCGCCGTCGATGTGATCGCCAAGCGGCTGCTGGCGGAGGACCTGACGCAGGAGCTGGCCCCGGCGCTCCCGGCGGGCGCCCCGGCGTGAGGACCGGGGCGGGCGGTCAGTCCGCGAAGACGGCGCTCTCGTAGACCCAGGCGCCCTCGTGGCGCACGAAGCGGCTCTTCTCGTGGAGCGATCCGGCGCGCCCGCCCGCCGTGTAGTGGGCCCGGAAGGTGACCGTGCCGGTGGTGTGGAAGGCGCTGCCCTCCGTGGTCTCCAGGATCTCCAGCCGCTGCCAGCGCTGGTCCGGGTCGAGGTCCAGGACGGCGGGGCGGTGGTCCGGGTGCCAGGTGCGCAGCAGGTAGCCGGCGTCCCGGACGGCGAAGGCCGCGTAGCGCGACCGCATCAGCGCCTCGCAGGTCGCCGCCGGGGCCCCCGCCCCCCGCAGCCTGGCCGCCCCGGCCGGCCCGGTCCTGCCGGCCGCCGCACTCAAGACCGCCGCGCTGACCGCCCTGGGCGACCTCTTCGCGCCCGTCGCCCCCACGGTGGACGCTCTGCCCGCCTGAGCCGGACCGGCCGCACGAAAAGAACGCCG
>NZ_JAKRGC010000075.1 GCF_022347745.1 Streptomyces sp. OfavH-34-F | reverse complement strand
GGTCGGGGGCCTGCGGGGCCTGGGGGCGGGCCCGCCGCTCCAGCCGGCCGTGCCCGGGGTGCAGGACCGCGCCGAGGACGGAGCCGCCGGCCGCGCCGATGATCTCGCGGATGCGTTCCAGGTCGCTGCGGTGCACCTCGCGGGCCCGGCAGACGATGACGACGCCCTCGACGCGGTCCACGAGGGCGACGGCGTCGGCGTAGGACAGGACGGGCGGGGCGAGCACGATGACGACCGCGCCGGGCCTGCCGCCCTCGGCGAGCATCCGGCTGACGGGGGCGGAGGTCAGGGCGCGCGGCACGTTGTCGGTGGGGCGGCCGGCGACCAGGGTGAAGGCGCCCGAGCCGGGGACGTCCACGTTGGCGCGGCTGTCGCAGGGCCAGGTGCGTTCCTCGTTGCCGCCCGCCCAGCGGGGGCCCCGGCCGGGGTGGACCGCGCCGAGGTCGGCGGCCAGGGAGGGGGTGCGCAGATCGGCCTCGACCAGCAGCACGTCGCGGCCCATCTCGGCGAAGGCGGCGGCGAGGTTGGCGGCGGCGGCGCGGGCCATGTCGTTGTCGCCGCGCGGCGCGGTGACCAGGAGGCGGCGGCGTTCGGCGAAGGAGGGGTCGTAGGCGAGCCGGAAGGCGATCGCCCGGTACTCCTCGGCGAGCCGGCTGCCGGGGCGGCCGATGGCGAGCAGGGCATGGGCGGCGCCGCGTTCCCGGGGCAGGGTGCCGAGGAGCGGGGCGCCGAGGGAGCGGACGAGTTCCCTGGTGGAGCGGACGGCCGGGTCGAAGACGAGGCGCACCCATGACATCAGCAGGCCGAGGGCGAGTCCGACGACGCCGCCGAGTCCGAGGAGCAGCGGCAGTCCGGCTCCGGCGGGGTGGGTGGGGGCGACGGGCTTCTTGTTGAGGTAGCCGGGTGTGGTGTCGAGGGCGCGCAGTTCGGAGATCTTCTGGTTGAGTCCGGAGATGGCGACGATGAGGTTGGCGCGGGCGCTGGTGACGTCGCCGCCGACGGTGGCGCTCTCCTGCTCGGCGAGCCGGTCGCGCTGTTCGGTGAGCGGTTTCAGCTGGCCGCGGTAGCCGTCGATCATGTTGTCGATGCTGTCCTCGGTGCGCTCGCGGCGTACTTCGAGGTAGGCCTCGGCGAGGGCCTGGGCCCTGGTCCTGGCCTGTTCGGGGGTGCGGCCGGTGTAGGCGAACTTGAGGACGAGGGTGTTGGGCGGGTTGGTGACCTGGAGGCCGGAGAGCAGTGCGCCGACCTCGACGGTGTCGCCGTGTTTGGCGAGGCTGCCGGCGGCGATGGTGCCGACGACGTCGCTGACGGCGGTCTGGCGTTCGGAGCCGATGTTGATGCCCTTGTCGGCGGAGGCGCCGGCGGCGAAGGGGTCGGAGGTGGCGGAGCGCACGGAGACCTCGCCGGTGGCGGCATAGGTGTCCTCGCCGCTCAGGGCGAGCCAGCCGCTGCCGAGGAGGCCCAGGGCCACTCCGGTGACCAGGAGGGTCCGGTAGCGCAGGAGCTGGCGGAACTGGTCCCGCAGCAGGGCGGGCTCGTCGTGCTCGTCCAGCGCGCGGATCGGTTCGGTCATCGGTGCGGTCCCTCCCGGTCGTCCTGCAGGGCCTCGGTGAGCAGGGCGTCGAAGCGGGCGAGCGCGGCGTCCCGCCCCAGATGGCGTGCCACGTAGCGCGGTCCGCCGGCGCCGAGCGCGTCGGCCTCGGCCGGTGACTCGACGAGTTTGCGGACGGCGCCGAGCACGGCGGCCGGGTCCTCGGGCGCGACGAGGAGTCCGGCGCCGGAGCGGCGTACCTCCTCGGCGGTGCCGCCCTCCTCGGCGACGGAGGCGACGACGGGGCGGCCGGACACGAAGTAGGAGGTGAGTTTGGAGGGCACGCTCATGTTGAGGACCGAGGCCCGCTGGGTGACGGCGAGGACGTCGGCGGCGGCGAGGATGTCGGTGAACTCGTCGGCGTCCGCGGGCGGCAGGAAGTCCAGGTTGGGCAGTCCGGCGGCGCGGGCGCGCAGGGCGTCGCGCTGGTTGCCGTCGCCCATCAGGACGATGCGGATCTCGGGGGCGAGCCGGGCGGCGTCCACCAGGACCTCCAGGCCCTGTTTGAGCCCCATGTTGCCGGAGTGCAGGAGGACGGGGGTGTCCTCGCGCCAGCCGAGCCTGGCCCGGGTCGCGGCGCGGTCGGCCGAAGGGGCGCGCACATGGCTCCAGTTGGGAACGGTGCGGATGCGGCCGGGGTCCACGCCGTAGGCGGCGACGCGGGCGGCGAAGCTTTCGTGGATGACGCCGACGAGGGTGGCGGAGCGCAGTGCGAACCGCTCGGCCCGCGCGGCGAGGGCCGCCGCCCGGTCGCCGCCCCGGATGCCGCTCTGCGCGGCGGCGGCGCCCATCAGGTCCTGGACGACGGGGATGTAGGGCACCCGGTGGCGGCGGGCGATGCGGGCCCCGATGACCCCGCCGGCGAGGCTGGGCATCTGGGAGACCACCGCGTCGGGCCGCACGGCGGGGGGTGCGAGGAGGCCGTGCGCCAGGATGCTCGCCTCGAAGGCGGCTCTGCGTAACGCGCTCTGCCGGGGTGGTACGTAGTGCCGTCTGCGGTGGACGGTGACGCCCGCGCGGTGTTCCTCGGTGCGCCATGTCCTCCGGTAGGCGGGGTCGGTCCGCCAGGCCGGGTAGTGCGGCATGCCGGCCAGGACGTGGGTGTCGGCACCGGAGGCGGCCCAGTGCTCGGCGAGCTGGGCGGCGTACGGGCCGATGCCGGTCAGCTCCGGCGCGTAGTTCGTGGAGACCACCAGCAGGCTGCGGTGTTCGAACGGTCTGTGGTGCTCTTCGTCCGCCATCGGGCGCTCGTTTCCTTCCCCCCGGAGCCACCGGTGTTCCCGTCGGGGAACGGCCCCAAAAGCGAGCTTATCCGTTCATGAGATGAGCAAGTGGTCTTCACAGTAAGGTCGTTGGACTACCGGACATCACGTTCACCGTGGGGGGAGAGAACGGATGGTGCACAGGGTCGGTTACGCGCCGGGGGTCTACGACCTGTTCCATGTGGGACACCTCAATATTCTTCGGCATGCGCGCAGCCAGTGCGACTACCTGGTGGCGGGGGTCGTCTCCGACGAGATGGCCACCCTCGCCAAGGGGCACCGGCCGGTGATCCCGCTGCCGGAGCGGCTGGAGATCGTGCGGAGCGTGCGGTACGTGGACGCCGCGTTCGTCGAGACCGTCCCGGAGAAGGTCGAGACCTGGCAGCAGGTGAGGTTCGACGTCATCTTCAAGGGGGACGACTGGCGGGACACCGACAAGGGCAGGAAGCTCGAACGCGACTTCGCCGAGGTGGGGGTGGAGGTGGTGTACTTCCCGTACACCGTGCACACCTCCAGCACCCAGTTGCGCCGGGTGCTGGACACCCTGGTCAGTGCGCCCGGAGCGCTTTCAGCTCCCTGAACCACTTGCCGAGGAACAGGACGAGGAACAGCGCGTGCACGGCGGCGAGTGCGGCGTATCCCATCCGGAACACCGTCTCGTCGCCCAGCAGCAGGAACACCAGGCAGAACACCCCGTAGTCGGCGGGCAGCAGCGCCACCGCCCGCAGCCGGGACGGCGGTCCGGCTGCGGGCGTACCCGCCGTGCCGCGGGCGGCCGCCTTGCCGAGCTGCTCGCGCAACAGCCCCGCGCAGAACGTGAGCACGGCGACGAACAGGAAGCCGAGGGGCAGCAGCAGCCAGCCGTCGCCGGGCAGCGCGAAGAAGCGGTAAAAGGCGATGAGCACGGCGGTGTGGACGAGGATCATCTTGGCGCAGTCCACCACGTGGTCCAGCCACTCCCCGTCGGGCCCGCCCCGGCCGGTGAGCCGGGCCAGCTGCCCGTCGGCCGAGTCGAGCGCGAAGCCGGCGGCGAGCCCGAGGTAGACCAGCACCGCCGTCCCGGGACCGGGGCGCGCCAGGGCCACGCCCGCGACGGCCGTGAAGGTGAACGCGGCGCTCACCAGCGTGACCTGATTGGGTGTCATGCCCAGCCGGTAGGCGGCGGCCGCGAGGACCCGGCCGGCCGGGCGGTTCACGTACCGCGAGTAGAGCGACACCCCCTTGGCCGTCTTCTGCGCTCCGCGCAGCCGGCCCAGCACCGTCGTCGTGCCTTCCATACGCCCCCCAGCGTGTCGGCGGCTCCCCCGCCGCGTCCCGGAGCCGCATCATGGCACGGAGCGGCCCTTGGCGCGGGTGGATCACCCCACCCGGCGGGCCGGCCGGGCGGAGACGGTCAGACGGAGACCGTGCGGCACTCCGGGTGGCCCCAGCCGTGGTCGTTCTTCGCGATCATGTCCTGGGCGGCGTACGGCCTGCCGCAGTGGCAGCGGCCCGCGAACTTGGCCCGGATGGTGGCGCCGCCCGCCCTGCGGGCCGTGCCGCCGGACTTCTTCGCCGCCGCCGCGCCGGTCCGCCGCCCCTCGGTGGCGCGGGAGGGCGCGGGGACGGGTGTGGGCGAGCCCTGCGAGGTGCCGGCCGCGCTCTGGCTGACGGCCACCTCGCTGGCGGCCTGGTCGGCGAGCGCGTTGAGCGGGTCTCCGTCCACCTGGTGGGCCGGTACGTAGACGAAGGTCACCGCCCGGCCGCCGAGCAGTTCGTCGATGCGGGTCACCAGGTCGCGGTTGGCGACGGGTTTGCCGGCCGACGTCTTCCAGCCGTTGCGCTTCCAGCCGGGCAGCCACTTGGTGACCGCGTTCATCGCGTACTGCGAGTCCATCCGGACCTCGAGTGCCACCTCCGGGCCGACCGACTCCAGGAGTTCACGCAGGGCGGTCAGCTCGGCGACGTTGTTGGTGGCGGTGCCCAGCGGGCCCGCCTCCCACCGCCGGGGCCGGCCCTCGGCGTCGGCCACCACATAGGCCCAGGCGGCGGGTCCGGGATTGCCCTTGGACGCCCCGTCACACGCGGCGATCATGCGCTCGTTCATACCCTCGATCATGCCAGCGCTCCGGCCCGGTCCCGGCCACCCCGCCCCCACCTGCACACCTCACACACGGTGAGGGTTCGTGGTGCGTGGGTGACGGCTCGCTGCTTCCCTGGAGTGACCCGCTCTCCCCCACCGTCCCCGAGGAGTGACGATGAGCGTTGTACGAGAGGTGTACGGGGCCGCTCAGCTGCGCGAGACGGCCCGGCATCTGGCCGAGGCCGCCGAACGCACCCGCGACCCGGAGCAGCGCGTCCGCCTCCGGGAGAAGGCCCGCCTGCTGCGCGAGCGCTGCGAGCGGCCGGAGCTGCTGGGGAGCGGCGGTTTCCCCGTGTGACGACGGGGACGCATGGACCGGTGGACCGTCACTCTTCCATGAGTGGGTGACGGTCCACCGACGTGTGCGCCGACGCCCGGTCGTCCCTGCCTACGATGGCCCCGCACGCGTGTACGACGAGAGATGAGGGGCCCGTCATGAGCGGTCGGCCGGTCACGGTGGTCACCGGAGGCAGCCGGGGCATCGGTGCGGCGGTCTGTGTACGGCTGGCGGCCGAGGGCCACGACATCGCGCTGGCCTACCGGTCGGACGGGGCGGCGGCGGAGGCGGTCGCCGACGCGGTGCGCGCGACGGGCCGGCGCTGTGCGGTGGTGCGGGCGGACACGGCCGACGAGACGGACGTGGACCGCCTCTTCGACACCGCGGCGGCCGAGCTGGGCCCGGTCACCGGCCTGGTCAACAACGCCGGCATGAGCGGCCCGGTCGGCCCGCTGGCCGACGCCGACGCGGCGGGGATGCGGCGCGCCCTGGAGGTCAACGTCCTCGGTTACCTGCTCTGCGCCCGGCGGGCGGTGCGCGACATGACGCGGACCGGTGGCGGGGCGATCGTCAACGTGTCCTCGGCCGCCGCCACGCTGGGCAGCCCCGGCGAGTACGTGCACTACGCCGCCGCCAAGGGGGCCGTGGACACGATGACCGTGGGCCTGTCCAAGGAGGTCGGTCCGGCCGGCATCCGCGTCAACGCGGTGGCGCCCGGCGTCATCCGCACGGACTTCCACGCGGACCCCGCGCGCCCGGACCGGTTGGGCCCCGGCACCCCGCTGGGCCGCCCCGGCGAGCCGGAGGAGATCGCGGGCGCCGTGGCGTGGCTGCTCTCGCCGGACGCCTCGTACGCGACGGGCACGGTCCTGCGGGTCTCGGGCGGCCGCTGACGGGCTGGGGCGTCTTCCCACCGGCGGTGTGCCCCGTGCAGTAGAAGTGGGGGTGCACCGGAACAGGACCGGAGCAGGAAGGGGTCTGCCATGGCAGCGGGACAGCCTCGCGACGCGGCGGCGGTGTTCGACGCGCTGGGTACCGACTACGAGGAGGCGTTCGCCGGTTCGGCCGCGCACCGCGCCTCGCTGGAACAGCTCCTGGAGGTCATGCCGCCGCACGGCCGGGTGCTGGACGTGGGCAGCGGCACGGGCCGGCCCACCGCCCAGACCCTGGTGGACGCCGGGCACGAGGTGCTGGGCGTGGACGTCTCCCCGGTGATGGTGGACATCGCGGCGCGCCAGGTCCCGGCGGCCGAGTTCCACTGCGCGGACATCCGCGAACTGACCCTGGAGGACGGGGCGTTCGACGCGGTGTGCATGTACTTCACGCTGTTGCAGATGACGCGCCCGGAGCAGGCGGAGGTGCTGCGCCTGGCCGGGCGGGTGCTGCGGCCGGGCGGGCATCTGGCCGTGGCGACGGTGCCGCTGGACGTGGAGGGGGTGAGCGGGACGTTCATGGGCCAGCCGGTCGAGGTGACCAGCTTCGGCGAGGACGCGTTCACGGCGCTGGTCGAGGACGCCGGGTTCACCGTGCTCTCGCGCACGAGCACCATGTTCGTGCCCGCCGTCCCGGCGGCCGTCCCCGAGCCGCAGATGTTCCTGCTGGCCCGCCGGGACTGAGCCGCCGGTCCCCCCGTCCCCCCGTCCCCGCGAACATGCCGTGCGGTGCCGACCGCCCCACAATGAGTTGGCCGGCGCGTCGCGGGTACCCGGCCGGGCGAGGCGACCGATGCCCCGCGGCCCGCCCGCGGGGACGACGACGGAGGAACCCGATGACCGACCGCAGACCGGAAGGCCCCGTCCACGGGGGCGCGTCCCCGAGCCCCCCGCCGATTCCGGCGGACCCGCCCGACCAGCAGGTCCAGGAGGGCGAGGACCCGATGGACGTGCCGCACCCTCCGGGCGCCGGGCAGGACGACGACGAGGAGATGCCCGACCCCGACGAGTCCGGGTCGGGGCACGGCAGCGCCCGCAACGCCGGGGTGCACCCGGAGCATCCGGTGCCGGACGAGTCGCCGGGCTGAGCGGCCCGCTCCCGGACTGCGGGCACCGGCCGGCCGCTCGATCATGGGGCCATGGCCCTCACCCCCGCGGACGCCTCCGGGGCGCTTCCGTCGATCGCACCGATGCTGGCCGTGCCGGGCCCCCTGCCCGTACCGGACACCGGGTGGGCCTTCGAGGCCAAGTGGGACGGCGCCCGCTGCGTCGTCTCGACGCCGGGCGACGGGACGCTGCGGCTGACCTCGCGGGCCCGCAACGACGTCACGCCCACCTATCCCGAGCTGCACGCCCTCGCCGAGGTGCTGCGCGGCCGCAGGGCGGTCCTGGACGGCGAGATCGTGGCCCTGGACGCGTCGGGGCGGTCCGACTTCGGGCTGCTCCAGCGCCGGATGGGCGTCATGAACGCCCGCCGCGCGGCCCGGCTCGCCCTGGACCAGCCCGCCCATCTGGTGGTCTTCGACGTGATGTACCTGGACGGCCGGACGCTGACCGCCCTGGGCTACGAGGAGCGCCGCGCGGTCCTGGCCGGGCTGCTCCCGGCGGGGCCGCACTGGTCGGTGCCCTCGTACGTGCGCGGGAGCGGGGCGAAGGCGTGGGAGACCGTGGTGCGCGGCGGCCTGGAGGGCGTGGTCGCCAAGCGGCTCACCTCGCCGTACCTGCCGGGGGTCCGCTCACCCGACTGGCGCAAGACGAAGCGGGTCGAGACGCTGGACGTGGTCATCGGCGGCTGGACCCAGCGCGGCAACGCTCCCGCAGGGGTGCCGGGGGCGGTGCTGGTCGGGGTGGACGCCCCGGCGGGGCTGCGGTACGCGGGCGCGGTGGGGTCGGGGATGTCGGACCGGGAGCTGAGTGAGCTGAGGGAGTACCTGAGGGTGATCGCCCGCCCGTCGTCACCGTTCGCGGGCCCGGTCGATGTGGCCGGGGCGCACTGGGTGGAGCCGCGCCTGGTCGCGGAGGTCAGCGCGTCGCAGTGGACGGCGGCCGGGCGGCTGCGGCACCCGGTGTGGCAGCGGCTGCGCCCGGACCTGACCCGGCTGGACTGACGGACCTGACCCGCGTCTGCGTCAGCGGGGCAGGGTGAGCCCTCGGGAGACGCGCACGGCGGCCGAGAGGAGGTCCGCGCGGACCCGCGAGCTGCGGTACATGCGGTCCGACCGGAAGGAGATACCGAGGGAGCCCACCTGCTCGCCCCGGTAGACGGGCACCGCCACGCAGGTGGTGCCGCGCACGTACTCCTCGCGGTCCATGACGACCGGCTCGGGCGATCCGTCGAGCCGGCTGACCAGCTCGTCCTCGCGGGTGATGGTGCGCGGGGTGAGCCCGGTCAGCTTGTGCCGGGAGAAGTAGTCGGCGCGGGCCTCCTCGTCCAGTTCGCGCAGGACGCTCTTGCCGAGGGCCGTGGCGTGCCCGGCCTCGTCCAGCCCGACCCACAGGTCCACGCGCGGGGTGCGCACCCCGTCGACGATCTCCATGACCCGGATCTCGCCGTCCACGTAGAGCGTGAGGTAGGCGGCGGCGTCCAGCTCGTTGCGCAGGGCGGCGAGGAGGGGCCGGACCCGGGCGAGCCCGTACGGGTCCGCCCCGGCGCCGTCGTCCGGCCCGGCGCCGTCGTCCGGCCCGCACACGGCGGGCGTGGCGGTGCCGGCGGCGGTGTCGGCCGGGGTGTCCGCCAGGACGAAGGTGTGGTCGTCGCGCTGCGCCAGAAACCCGTCGCCGACCAGTGGGGGCAGCAGTTCGCGCACCGCGTCCGGGGCAAGCCCCGTCTCGCGGGCCAGTTGCTGCGCGGTCGCCCCGTTCCCGTGCTCCCCGGCGGCCTCCAGCAGGCGGAGGGCGGACCGGACGGCGGTGACGGGCCCGGGGCCGGCGTGGTCGGCCATGCCCACCAGCATGGCCCGGCGGCCGGGGAGCGGCAAAACGTCCGGTGGAGGGGTGCGGTGGAGGGAGGTTTTCGGGACGTGACGCAAGCCATCTTTTGCGCTCGCGATCTCCGGGGAAGTCTCCGGTACGGTGTCGAACACTCCGGACCCGGAGGGTCACGGAGCGCATCGCCCGCCGTACGGCCTCCGAGGACACGTGTGCCCGCTGCCGTGCGCCCGTCCCTGACGCCCTCGCGACACGACTGGGGAGTTTGATGTTCGACAAGGTATTGGTCGCCAACCGCGGGGAGATCGCGATCCGCGCGTTCCGCGCGGCGTTCGAGCTCGGCATCTCCACGGTGGCCGTGTATCCGCACGAGGACCGCAACTCCCTGCACCGGGCGAAGGCGGACGAGGCGTACCGGATCGGTGAGCCGGGCCATCCGGTGCGCGCGTATCTGTCGGTGGACGAGGTGGTGAAGGCGGCCCGCAGGGCCGGGGCGGACGCCATCTACCCCGGTTACGGCTTCCTGTCGGAGAACCCGGACCTGGCGGCGGCGTGCGCGGAGGCGGGCATCACCTTCGTGGGGCCGCCCGCGTCGGTGCTGAACCTGACCGGTAACAAGTCGCGCGCGGTGGCGGCGGCCCGCGAGGCCGGGGTGCCGGTGCTGAGGTCGTCGGAGCCGTCCGAGGACGTGGACGCGCTGGTCGCGGCCTCGGAGGAGATCGGCTTCCCGGTCTTCGTGAAGGCGGTGGCCGGCGGCGGCGGGCGCGGGATGCGCCGGGTCGCGGAGCCGGCGGAGCTGCGGGAGGCGATCGACGCCGCGATGCGCGAGGCGCGGTCGGCGTTCGGGGACGCGACGGTGTTCCTGGAGCAGGCGGTGATCAACCCGCGCCACATCGAGGTGCAGATCCTGGCCGACGCCGAGGGCAACGTGGTGCACCTCTACGAGCGGGACTGCTCGCTCCAGCGGCGCCACCAGAAGGTCGTGGAGATCGCGCCGGCCCCGAATCTGGACCCGGAGCTGCGGGACCGGATCTGTGCCGACGCGGTCTCCTTCGCCCGGCACATCGGGTACGTGAACGCGGGCACCGTCGAGTTCCTGGTGGACGAGCGCGGCAACCACGTCTTCATCGAGATGAACCCGCGCATCCAGGTCGAGCACACGGTGACGGAGCAGGTCACCGGGCGCGACCTGGTCATCGCCCAGCTGCGCATCGCGGCCGGTATGACGCTGCCCGAACTGCGGCTGTCCCAGGAGGACATCACCCTGACCGGGACCGCGATGCAGTGCCGCATCACGACGGAGGACCCGGTCAACGGCTTCCGTCCGGACACCGGCACCATCTCCGCGTACCGCTCCCCCGGCGGTCCGGGCGTCCGGCTGGACGGCGGGACCGTCCACACGGGCGCCGAGGTGTCGGCGCACTTCGACTCGATGCTGGTCAAGCTCACCTGCCACGGGCACGACTTCGCCAACGCGGCCCGCCGGGCGCGCCGGGCGATCGCCGAGTTCCGCATCCGCGGGGTGGCGACCAACCTGCCGTTCCTGGGCGCGGTGCTGGACCATCCGGAGTTCCGGGCGGGGCGGGTCACGACCGGTTTCATCGACGCCCATCCGGAGCTGATCCGGGCCCGCCCGTCGGCGGACCGGGGCAGCCGCATGCTCAGCTACCTGGCGGAGACCACCGTCAACCGCCCCTACGGGCCGCGCCCTTCGGTCATCGACCCGGCGGACAAGCTGCCCGCGCTGCCGCCGGGGACGCCGCCGCCCGGTTCCCGGCAGCGGCTGGCCGCGCTGGGTCCGGAGGCGTTCGCCGCCGAGTTGCGGGCGCAGTCGGCGGTGGCCGTCACCGACACCACGTTCCGCGACGCCCACCAGTCGCTGCTGGCCACCCGGGTGCGCACCCGCGACCTGCTGGCGGTCGCCCCGCATGTCGCGCACACCGTGCCGCAGTTGCTGAGCCTGGAGTGCTGGGGCGGCGCCACCTACGACGTGGCGCTGCGCTTCCTCGCCGAGGACCCGTGGGAGCGGCTGGTCAAGCTCCGCGAGGCGGTGCCCAACATCTGTACGCAGATGCTGCTGCGTGGCCGCAACACGGTCGGCTACACCCCCTACCCGACCGAGGTGACCGAGGCGTTCGTGTCCGAGGCCGCGTCGGCCGGGATGGACATCTTCCGGATCTTCGACGCCCTCAACGACGTGTCGCAGATGCGTCCGGCGATCGACGCGGTGCGCGCCACCGGCACCTCGCTCGCGGAGGTGGCGCTGTGCTACACCGCCGACCTGTCGAATCCGGGCGAGACGCTGTACACGCTGGACTACTACCTGCGGCTGGCGGAGCAGATCGTGGAGGCGGGCGCGCATGTGCTCGCCATCAAGGACATGGCCGGGCTGCTGCGTCCGCCGGCCGCGCGCACCCTGGTGACGGCGCTGCGGGAGCGGTTCGACCTGCCGGTGCACCTGCACACCCACGACACGGCGGGCGGGCAGCTGGCCACGCTGATGGCGGCGATCGACGCCGGGGTGGACGCGGTGGACGCGGCCGTGGCGTCGATGGCCGGCACCACCAGCCAGCCGCCGCTGTCCGCGCTGGTGGCCGCGACCGACCACACCGAGCGGGCGACGGGGCTCTCCCTGCAGGCGGTCGGTGACCTGGAGCCGTACTGGGAGGCGACGCGCAAGGTGTACGCCCCCTTCGAGTCGGGGCTCGCCTCGCCGACCGGCCGGATCTACCACCACGAGATCCCGGGCGGACAGCTGTCGAATCTGCGGCAGCAGGCCATCGCGCTGGGGCTCGGGGACCGTTTCGAGCTGATCGAGGACTGCTACGCGGCGGCCGACCGCATGCTGGGCCGGCTGGTGAAGGTGACGCCGTCGTCGAAGGTGGTCGGGGACCTGGCGCTGCACCTGGTGGGGGCGGGCGTGGGGGCCGAGGACTTCGAGTCGGACCCCGGCAAGTTCGACGTGCCGGACTCGGTGATCGGGTTCCTGCGCGGTGAGCTGGGCGACCCGCCCGGCGGCTGGCCCGAGCCGTTCCGCACGCGGGCACTCCAGGGCCGCCCCGAGAAGGCGCAGACGGCGGAGTTGTCGCCGGAGGACCGCGAGGCGCTGCGCGAGTCTCCGCGTGCGACGCTGAACCGGCTGTTGTTCCCCGGTCCGACCAAGGAGTTCCTGGCGCACCGGGAGGCGTACGGCGACACGTCGGTGCTGCCGACCGCGGACTTCCTGTACGGCCTCGAACCGGAGACCGAGCACCCGGTGACGCTGGAACCGGGTGTGACGCTGCTGATCGAGCTGGAGGCGATCTCCGAGGCGGACGAGCGCGGCTTCCGCAGCGTGCTCGCGACGCTCAACGGGCAGTTGCGGCCGGTGTCGGTGCGGGACCGGTCGGTGGCGACCGAGGTGAAGGCGGCGGAGAAGGCGGACCGTGCGAACCCGGGCCATGTGGCGGCGCCGTTCGCCGGGGTGGTGACGCTCCAGGTGGAGGAGGGCGCGTCGGTGTCGGCGGGTCAGACGGTGGCCACCATCGAGGCGATGAAGATGGAGGCGTCGATCACCGCCCAGTCGGCCGGGGTGGTGCGCCGGCTGGCCATCGGCCGGGTGCAGCAGGTCGAGGCGGGCGATCTGCTCATCGAGATCGGCTGATCCGGCCGCGGCGAAGCCCGCCGGTGGAGCGGACTCCACCGGCGGGCTTCGCCATGGGGCGCGCCGGGCGCCGGGTCAGGCGTCCATCGACGCGGCGAGGGACCGGGGGCGCAGGTCGGTCCAGTGGCTCTCCACGTACTCCAGGCACGCGTCCCGGGTGTTCTCGTCGAAGGCCACGCTCCAGCCGGCCGGTACGTCGGCGAAGGACGGCCACAGGGAGTGCTGTCCCTCGTCGTTGACCAGGACGAGGAAGCGGCCTTCGGGGTCGTCGAACGGGTTGGTGCTCATACGGGCCTCCGGGCGAAGGGGGTGGAAAGGGGGCGGTCGCGGTCAGGGCGTCTCGGCGACGGAGCGCGGGGCCTCGGCGATCGTGGCGCCGCCGCGGGCGAGGACCGACTCGAGTATGTCGCCGACCCGGATCGCGGTGTTGGACAGCAGGGACGACGTGATGCCGTGCGTGTGCTCGGTGCCGCCCTGGAGGTAGATGCCGGTGCGCAGCGAGGCGTCCGTGGTGAGGCGGTAGTCGCGTTCGACGCGTACGCGGCCCTCCTCGTCGCGCAGGCAGAGGTCGGCGACCTCGCCGAGGAGGCGGAGCGGGTCGGCCGGGCTGTAGCCGGTGGCGAGGACGACGACGTCGGCGTCGAGCAGGGTCTCCTCGCCGGTGACGAGGGATGTCACGGTGGCGCGGACCCTGTCCGGGGTCTCCTTGACGTCGGTGAGCCGGGAGACGTTGAGGAAGCGCAGCCGTTCGGTGCCGAGCACCTTCTCACGGTACACCTGGCGGTACAGGTCGTCGATCAGGTCGATGTCGACCACGGAGTAGTTGGTGTTGCCGTGGTAGTCCATCAGCCGGCGCTTGACGTCGTCGGGGGCGGCGAAGTACTCGTCCACCGCGTCCGGGTCGAAGATCTTGTTGGCGAAGGAGCTGTCGTCGGCCGGGCTGTAGCCGTAGCGCGAGAACACCGCGCAGATCTCGGCGTCCGGGAAGGTGCGGTGCAGGTAGGCGACGTTCTCGGCGGCGCTCTGGCCGGCACCCACGACGACGAAGCGGGAGGGCGAGGTGCCCTCCAGTTCGCCGGCCCGGTTGAGGAGTTCGGAGGTGTGCCAGACCCGGTCGCCGCGTTCGACGCCCTCCGGCAGCCGGGGGCGCAGCCCCGTACCGATGACGAGGTTGCGGGCGCGGTGGACGGTGAGGCCCTCCCCCGAACGCACCGTCACGTCCAGGTGCTCGACGACGCCGTCGCGCAGGACGGGGGCGACGCCGACGACCTCGTGGTCGTAGGAGACCAGGTCGTCGACGCGGGAGGCGGCCCACTCGAAGTACTCGTGGAACTCGACCCGGAGCGGGAAGAGGTTCTTGTGGTTGATGAAGTCGATCAGGCGTCCCTTGCTCTGCAGGAAGCAGAGGAAGCTGTACTCGCTGGCGGGGTTGCGGAGCGTCACCAGGTCCTTGAGGAAGGAGACCTGCATGGTGGCGTCGTCGATGAGCATGCCGCGGTGCCAGCCGAAGGCGGGTTGCTGCTCGAAGAACTGGGCCGTCACCGCTTCTCGCGTCCCGCAGCGCGCGTTGTGCTCGCTGATCGCGATCGCCATGGCCACGTTGGACGGCCCGAAGCCGATGCCAATGAGGTCGTGGACCGGTGCTGCGTCGCCAGGACGAGCCTGTGACATGTCACTCCCATCGTGCGGGGAAGCCGCCTGTCGGATGTGGGGAAACGGGCGAGGAAAGGGGCACGCCGAAGCAGCGGCCCGATGAACTTAGGTGAGCCTAAGCTAATACGTCAACGCTGTCGACAGGCGCGTTTCGGACAGACGCGGCGAACAGCCGCCCCAACTGGCGCGTCGCATGCGCCCGTTGCGAGATAAGGTAAGGCTTGCTTTACTTGTCCGGCTCTGTCTCTACGTCGAGGAGGAACCCCATGCGGGTCGTCATGTTCGGTTACCAGACCTGGGGGCATCGCACCCTGCAAGCCCTGCTGGACTCCGAGCACGACGTGGTGCTGGTCGTCACGCACCCCAAGAGCGAGCACGCCTACGAGAAGATCTGGAGCGACTCCGTCGCCGACCTCGCCGAGGAGCACGGCGTCCCCGTCCTCATCCGCAACCGCCCCGACGACGAGGAGCTGTTCGAGGCGCTGCGGGCCGCCGACCCGGACGTCATCGTCGCCAACAACTGGCGTACGTGGATCCCGCCGCGCGTCTTCACGCTCCCCCGCCGGGGCACCCTCAACATCCACGACTCGCTGCTGCCCAAGTACGCGGGCTTCTCGCCGCTGATCTGGGCCCTCATCAACGGCGAGAGCGAAGTGGGCGTCACCGCGCACATGATGAACGACGAACTCGACGCCGGCGACATCGTCCGGCAGGAGTCGGTCCCGGTCGGCCCGAAGGACACCGCGACCGACCTCTTCCACAAGACCGTCGATCTGATCGCCCCCGTCACCACCAAGGCCCTCGCCCTGATCGCCGACGGGCAGACGGAGTTCACCCCCCAGGACCGCTCGCAGGCCACCTTCTTCCACAAGCGGTCGCAGGAGGACATCCGGATCGACTGGAACTGGCCCGCCGAGGACCTGGAACGCCTGGTGCGCGCCCAGTCGGCCCCGTACCCGAGCGCCTTCACCTTCCACCGGGGCAAGCGGATCGAGGTGCTGGCGAGCGTCGTCTCCGAAGGGCGTTACGGCGGAACGCCCGGCCGCGTCTTCTACCGCGAGGGCGACGGCGTCGTCATCGTCGCGGGCGCCGACGCCCGCACCGGCCGCAACCGGGGACTGGCCATCACCCGCGTCCGCACCGAGGACGGCCGCGAACTGCCCGCGACGGAGTACTTCACCTCCATGGGCGGCTATCTGACCAGCCGTCCCTGAACCGCGCGAGGGGGGCGGGGCGGCCGGACCCACGGCCGCCCCCCCCCCCCCCCCCGCGGCCCGCCCACCCCCCCCTGGGCGCGGTACGGGGCAGGCGCGTCGCGGCCGCCGCGGCGAACAGGCAGAACCCGAGCACCCACCAGAAGGTGTCGCCGAACGCCGCGGACACCTCCGCCCCCCGGTCCGACAGCCGGCTCTCCAGGACCACCGCCAGGGCCGCCGTACCCACCGAACCGCCCACCGTGTTCAGCAGGTTGAGCGCACCGGCCGCCCGCGGCAGCTGCTCCGGCCCGATGCGGCTGTAGACGATGTTCATCACGGGCGCGCCGATCATCGACATCCCGAAGCCCCGCACCACCAGCGCCGAGACGATCACCGCGTCCGGCACCCCGTGGCCCAGCCAGGTGAACGGGGCGGTTCCGGCGAGGATCAGCACGATGCCGGCCACCACCAGGGTCCTCGGCGCCACCTTGCTGATGGTCCGGTTGACGAGCACCGAACCGGCCGCCGCCCCCAGCCCCTGCGGAGCCAGCAGCAGCCCCGCCTCCCACGCCGACATGCCCCGGGCCGACTGGAAGTACAGCGGCAGCAGGAACATCGTCCCGAACACCGAAGCCCCCAGCACCACCAGCGCCAGCGCGGCGGCCCCGAACGGCGGCCGGGCGAACAGCCGCGGATCCACCAGCGGGGTTGCGCGGGTGCGCAGCCCGTGCACGGTGAACGCGCCCAGCATCACCGCACCCGCCCCCACGCCCACCGCCGCCGGGACCGTGCGGCCGTGGGCGACCTCGGTCAGCCCGTACACCAGCACCGCGAGCCCCGGCGACAGCAGCAGCGCGCCCCGCAGGTCGAACGGCGTGCGCCCGGACGCCGGGGGCACCACCGGCACATGGCGGCGGGCCAGCAGCACCGCCGCCGCGCCGACCGGCAGGTTGATCAGGAACAGCCACGGCCACGGCGCCACCGCCAGCACGGAGCCGCCCGCCAGCGGCCCGAAGACCGGTGACAGCAGCGGGACCACGGCGACGATGCTGATGACCCGGCCGGTGCGCCCCGGCCCCGCCACCCGTGCGAGCAGCGCCTGCCCGGTCGCCGGCAGCAGCCCGCCGCCGAGCCCCTGGACGACCCGGAACACGATGAGGCTGGTCACCGACCAGGCCGCGGCGCACAGCACCGAGCCGAGCAGGAACACGCCCACCGCCGCGAGCCAGACCCGCCGGCCGCCGAACCGGCCGGCCAGCCAGCCGGACGCGGGCACGGCGGCGACGACGGCCAGCAGGTAGCCCGTGGTCACCCACTGGATCTCGGCGACGGACGCGCCGAACTCCGCGGTGAGGCGGTCCAGTCCGACGCTGACGATGGTCGCGTCGAGCGAGGCCATGAACGTGCCGAGGACCAGGATGAACGCGACCTTCAGCAGGTCCCGGTCCACCCGCCCGGCCGGCGGGGCGGTCGCCGCGCTCATCGGTCCGCCAGGAGGCCGCGCACGTCCGCGTCCAGATGCTGCTCCATGGTGCGCAGCAGCTCCACCAGCTGGTCCGCGAGCCCGGTGGTGTCCGTGCCGGCCCGGTGGGCGAGCACCGCCGTCCAGCCGTCGCCCTCCGGCATCACGGTCAGCGTGGCGGGGTGGTGGGTGGACTCCCGGAACCGGGTGGCGAGCACGGTCAGCCCGGGGGCGGGGGCGCGCAGCCGCTCCGGGTCGACCGGGTAGTTCTCGAACACCACCATGCTGTCGAAGAGCCTGCGCCGGCCGGTGAGCCGTTCCAGGTCGGCCAGGGCCACGTGGTGGTGCTCCACCAGGTCGCGCTGGCGGGCCTGCAGCCGGGTGAGCACGTCGGCCAGGGTGCCGTCGAGCCGGGCCCGCACCGGCACGGTGTTGGCCAGCAGGCCGATGATCTCCTCCACCCCGTCCAGCTCCGGGGGCCGGCCGGCGACCATGGCGCCGAAGCAGACGTCCCGCAGACCGGAGCGCCGGGCGAGCAGCACCGCCCAGGCGCCCTGCACCAGGGTGTTCGCGGTCAGGCCGCGTCCGGCGGCGAGCCGGGTCAGCCGGTCCACGAGCGCCGCGTCGAACGTGATGACCTCGGGCTCCTGCCAGGCCGGGCCGCTCACGCCGCCGCCCAGGTAGTCGCCCTCGGGCAGCCCGTCGAGTTCGGCCGCCCAGGCGTCCAGGTCCGGTTCGTGCTCCGCGCACCAGTCGAGGTAGGCGGCGAACGGGACGGGAGCCGGCAGGTCGGGCGCGCGGTGCTCGGTGCGCGCGGTGTACAGGGCGAACAGCTCACCGAGGATGCGCGGGGCCGACCAGCCGTCGGACAGGGCGTGATGGCTGGTCAGGACGAGTTCGGCGCGCTCGGGGCCGCTGCGGACGACGGTGATCCGGTAGAGCGGGCCGCGCGCCAGGTCGAAGGGCTCGGCCAGGTCGGCGGCGAGCACCTCGCCGGCCGGCGCGTCGGTGACGCGGAACTCCGGCCGGGGCGCGACCGGGACGACCGCGAACGAAGCGGGGAACACCGCGCCCAGGTGGGGGTGGCGGGCCAGCAGGTCGTCGCCCGCGCCGCGCAGCGCCTCCGGGTCGAGCGGGCCGGCGAGCGAGAACACCGACTGCACGGTGTACGGGTCGGGGCGCTCGGTGCGCGAGTGCCGCAGCATCACCTCCTGGAGCGGCGCGAGCGGCTGCACGGCCGCGCCCGGCCGGTCCCGGAGCGCCTCGGTCCCGGGCTCCTGGGCGAGCCGCAGCAGCGCCGCCTCCAGGTGGTCCGCCAGCTCCTCGATCTCGGTGCCGGTGAACAGCGCGGCCGGCCAGGTGATCCGCACACCGAGCGCGTCGTCGCGGACGAGCGCGTTGACCATGAGGCCATACGGGAGGGGCATCGGGCCGGAGCCGTCGGAGCCGAGCGGGTCGGCGTCCGGGGCGGGCAGCCAGGGCGTCTCCTCCTCCGGGGCGCCGGGATACCGGCCGAGGTAGTTCCAGGCGACCTCCGGCCGGACCGGGTCCAGCAGTCCGGCCGCGGTGAGGATGCCGTGGCCGAGGCCGTCGCCCTGGGCGCGCAGCCGTTCCCGGACGGCCGGTACGTCGTCCCCGGCGGCGAGCCGGACGGGGTGGACCGCGGTGAACCAGCCCACGGTCTGGGAGAGGTCCACCTCGCGGGGCCGGCCGTGGCTCTCCAGGGCGACGAGCAGGTCGGGGGTGCCGCGCCAGTCGCGTACCGCCCGGGCGAGGGCCGTCAGCAGTACGGCGTCCGGTGTGGTGCGGTGGGCGGCCGGCAGGGTCGTGATCAGGGCGCGGGTGGCGTCCGCGCCGATCCGGATCTCGTGGTGCGCGGCGGTGTCCACGGTGTCCCGGGCGGGGTCGAGCGGTCCGGCGAGGGGCGCGGTGGCCGTCATCCGCCGCCAGTGCGGGAGTTCGTGGCGCCGGTCGGCGTCGCGCAGGGTGCGGGCCCAGCCGAGGAAGGACTGGCCGTGCCGGGTGAGTTCGCCCCCGTCGTGGGCGTGCCGCAGGTCGTCCAGGAGGATGCGCCAGGACACCCCGTCGGCCACCAGGTGGTGGGCGAGCAGGACGATCCGGCCGGGCCGGGCCGGTCCGGCGTCCACCCAGATCGCGCGCAGCAGGGGGCCGGTGCGCGGGTCCATCGCCGCCCGGGCCGCCGTGATCGCGGCGTCGGCGGCGGCGCGCGGGTCGCCGTCCGCCGGGACGCGGGTCAGGACGTCGGCGCCGGTGACCTCGCCGGCCGGCGGGATGTGCAGCACGTCGTTCCCGGCGCCGAGACGGGCGCGCAGCACGTCGTGCCGGGCCAGCAGGGCGTCGAGCGCGGTCCGCCAGCGGGTTGCGTCGCCGCCGGCCGGTACGCAGATCTCGACCCACTGGCAGAAGCCGTCGGCGGCCCGGCCCGCGCGGTCCAGCAGGTCCCGCATGACCGGGGTCAGCGGGGCGTCGCCGACGGCCGGGGCGGCCTCGCCGTCCAGGGCGCGGGCACGGGCGGCGATCCCCGCGACGGTCTCGCCGTCGAACACGTCCTTGGGGCTCAGCCCGAGCCCCTGGCGCCGTACGCGGGAGACCAGTTGGAGGGAGACGATGCTGTCGCCGCCGATGTCGAAGAAGTTGTCGTCGGGGCCGATGTCGTCGCGTCCGAGGACGTCCCGGAACACGGCGAGCAGCAGCGACTCCGCCTCGGTGGCCGGTTCGCGCCGGGCGGCGGACCCGGTGGCGGGGGCCGGCAGCGCGGAGGCGTCGAGCTTCCCGCCGGGGCTGAGCGGAAGCCGGTCGAGGGTGACGAGCGCGGTCGGCACCATGTGGTCGGGGAGCCTCTCGGCGAGGTACGCGCGGACCGCGGCGGGGTCGGGGTCGGCGCCGTCGGTGGGGATGACGTAGCCGACGAGCCGGCCCTCGCGCAGGACGACGGCGCAGGCGCGGACGTCCGGGTGGCCGGTGAGGACGGTCTCGATCTCGCCCAGTTCGACGCGGAAGCCGCGCACCTTGATCTGGTGGTCGGCGCGGCCGAGGAAGACCAGCTGGCCGTCGCGGCGCCAGCGCACCAGGTCGCCGGTGCGGTACATGCGGGTGCCGGGCGGGCCGTAGGGGTCGGCGACGAAGGCGCCGGCGGTCAGGCCGGGGCGGCCGAGGTAGCCGCGGGCCAGGCTGGGGCCGCCGAGGTACAGCTCCCCGGTGACGCCGACGCCGACGGGCTGGAGTCCGCCGTCGAGGACGTAGGCGCGGACGTTGGGGTCGGGGCGGCCGATGGGCAGCGGTCCGGCGTCGTCCGGGTCGTAGTGCCAGGTGGTGGAGTTGATGGTGACCTCGGTGGGCCCGTAGGCGTTGAACAGCGCCCGGCGGCCCCGGCCCCAGCGGTGGGCGAGTTCCGGGTCGAGGCGTTCGGCGCCGACGACGAAGAACACGTCGGGGTCGACGGTGCGGTCGTCGGGCATGGCGGCCAGGAACGACGGCAGCAGGTTCACCCCGGTGACCCGGTGCTCCGCGATGTAGTCGAGGAGTTCGTCGCCGGGGACGCGGACCTCCTCGGGGGCGATGACGGAGGTCCCGCCGGACAGCAGCGGCACCATGGTCTGCCAGAACGCCACGTCGAAGCCGGTCGAGGCGAAGTGCAGGTAGCGGTCGTGCTCGGTGACGCCGACGACCTCCTCCTGGAGGGCGATCAGGTCGGGCACGCCCCGGTGGGTGACGCCGACGCCCTTGGGCCGGCCGGTGGTGCCCGAGGTGTAGATGACGTACGCGAGGGCGTCGTCGGTGAGCCGGGCGCGCGCCCCGGCCGGGTCGGTGTCCGGTACGGAGGCGAGGGTGGCCGGGTCGTCGAGGCGCAGGACGGGCAGGTCGCGGTCGACGGGCAGGGGGGCGCCGGTCGTCACCACGGCCGCCGGTGCGATGTCGTCGAACATGTACGCCAGCCGGTCGCGCGGGTAGGCCGCGTCCATCGGCACGTACACCGCGCCCGCCTTGGCGACGCCGAACAGGGCGACGGTCATCTCGACGTCCCGGCCGACGAGGACGGCGACGGGGTCCTGGGGCCGGACGCCGCGGGCGATGAGGGCGTGGGCGAGCCGGTTGGCCTGCCGGTCGAGTTCGTCGTAGGTGAGGCTGCGGTCCCGGCAGACCAGGGCCTCGGCACCGGGCTTGCGGCGGACCCAGCGGGCGAACTCCTCCAGCCAGTGGCCGCGTTCCCGGGCGGGGACGATCGCGGTCCCGGTGCGCAGGACGCGGGCCCGTTCGTCGGCGTCGATGGCGGGCAGCACGAGCGCGGGCCGGTCCGGGTCGTCGGTGATCTCGCGCAGCAGGTGGAGCAGCCGGCGGCCGTGGTCGCGCACGGTGTCCCGGTCGAAGGCGCGGGGCTGGTAGCCGAGGCCGATGGTGATCTCGTCGCCCGGGATGACGATGACGGTGAGGGCGTAGTGGGTGGCGTCGGTGATGTCCACGCCGGTGAGGTCGAGGCCGGGGGCGAGCGGGGTGCGGGTGCGGCTGGAGAGCGGGAAGTTCTCCATGACGAGCATGGTGTCGAAGAGTTCGCCGATGCCGGCCGCCCGCTGGATGCCGGGCAGGCCGACGTGGTGGTGGTCGGCGAGGGCGACGCTCTCGGCGTGCACCTGGGCCAGGACCTCGGTGACCGTGCGGTGCGCGTCGTACCGGACGCGGACCGGGACGGTGGTGCCGAGCTGCCCGATCATCGACTCGACGCCGTCCACCTCGGCGGGCCGGCCGGAGACCGGGCAGCCGAAGACGACGTCGCGGCGGCCGGTGAGCCGGCCGAGCAGGAGGCCCCAGGCGGTCTGGAGGACCGTGGTCAGGGTGATGCCGCGGTCGCGGGCGAAGGCGCGCAGCCGATTGCTGAACTCCCGGTCCAGTTCCAGGGTTTCGCGGGCGGGCCGTTCGACGCCGGTGGAGGTGGCGGCGGGTGCCAGCCGGGTGGCGTCCTCGACGCCGGCGAGCGCCTCGCGCCAGGCGGCGAGGGATGCCTCCTCGTCGCGTCCGGCCAGCCAGCGGAAGTACTCCTGGAGCGGCGGGGAGACGGGTGCGGCGGGGCCGCCGCCGAGTTCGGCGTAGATCGCGAGGAGGGTGCGGCCGACGATCGGCATGGACCAGCCGTCGAGCAGGGCGTGGTGGTTGGTGATGACGAGCTTGTGCTCGGCGGGCCCGACGCGGGACAGCAGGAAGCGGATGAGCGGGGGCGCGGCCGGGTCGAAGGGACGTTCCAGGTCGGCGCGGGCGGCCTCGGCGAAGTCGTCGTCGCGCCGCCATTCCAGGGCGGTGCCGGCGGGTATCACCTGGACCACGTCGTCCCCGGCGGTGGCGAGGTGGACGCGCAGGGCGGGGTGGCGGCGCAGCAGTTCGCGGGCGGCGCGCTCCATCCGGTCCGGTTCCAGCGCGCCGGACAGGGTGGTGACGGCCTGGACGACGTAGACGTCGGTGTCCGTCTCGTCCCGTACCAGGGTGTGGAAGGAGAGTCCGACCTGGAGCGGGGTGGCGGGCAGGACGTCGCTGACGCGGCCGGTGCGCTCCAGGGCGTCGATGGTGTCCTGGTCGAGGTCGACCAGCGGCAGGTCGGACGGGGTGAGTCCGCCGTCGGTGTGCAGGGCGTGCGCGGCCAGGGCGTCCAGGGCGGCGGCCCAGGCCTCCTGGAGGGCGGTGACGGCGTCGGCGCCGAGGATCTCGCCGGCGGCGGTCCACTCGACGGCGAGGCGGGGTGCGTCGCCCTCGTGGACGAAGCAGTTGAGGGCGAGTACCTGTTCCAGGGCCTTGGCGTCCGGTTCGGTGACGGAGAAGGCGTCGTGCTCGGGCAGCCGCCAGCCCTCGGCGGCCTGCGGGGCGAACCGGCCCAGGTAGTTGAGCAGGACGTCGGGCGGCGGGACCGCCGCGAGCGCGGGGCTCGTCTCCGGGTCGAGGTGGCGCAGGACGCCGTAGCCGATGCCGCCGTCCGGGACGGCGCGGCGGGCCTCCTTGGCGGCGCGCAGGACGTCGCGGACGTCGTCGGACGCGGGGACGCGGACGGGGAACTCGCTGGTGAACCAGCCGACCGTGCGGGCCAGGTCGAGGTGTTCGCGGCCGTGGCCCTCCAGTGAGACGGTGACGGCGTCGTCGCGCAGGCCCCAGCCGCGCAGGGCCAGGACGAGGGCGGCGAGCAGCACCTCGTCCACGCCGGCCCGGTAGGCGGCGGGCAGGGTGGTGAGCAGGGCCTCGGTGGCCTCGGGCGAGGCGGTGGTGGGCAGCGCGGGGGCCTCGTGGCCGTGCGAGACCATGGTCCGCTCGCCCTCGTACGCCATGGAGACGGTCACCGGGGAGTGCCAGCCGGGGACGGTGTGGGAGCGGGACAGGTCGATGCCCTCCCCCTGTTCGAGCGCGTCCCAGCAGTACTCGCCGTAGTGGTCGTCGCCGAAGGCGGCGGCCAGTGAGGTGCGCAGGCCCAGCCGGGCCAGCGCGGTGGCCATGTTGGCCACCCCGCCGGGGCTGGAGCCCATGCCGCGGGCCCAGGACTCGGTGCCGCGCACGGGGGCGCTGTCCAGGCCGGTGAAGATGATGTCGAGGAAGACCGTGCCGGTGAGGAAGACGTCGCAGTCGGGGTCCTGCGGGGCACGCAGCCCGTCGAGCGGGTCGATGTCTGGGATGTCGGTGCTCACCTTGCGCTCCCCGGTCGTGGCGGTTGCGGCCAGTGTGCCCGATGCGGGGCCGTGGTGGACGGGTACGGGTGCGCGGCGCGCGTGTGTTCACGGGTGCTGACCTGCGTAAACATCAGCAGCTACCCATCCGGGGAACCCGTAAACACAAAAGTGATCCAGATCACACATGACCGGCTATCGGTGAGCCGGGAGCACTTGATACAAATTGGCCCGCGAGCACCGTTGGAGACGTACCCGACGGAAGCGCCGATCTTCTCTCATTTCCGCATTTCCCCCCTCGCCGCCTGCCGCCTCTCCTGGCATGTCCTCAGGGAACGCCCATGTCCTCGCGCCCTCGCGCCGCGTGGCCCCTGGTCGCCGTGTTCACCGCCGGTTACCTCGCCGCCTACCTCCTCCCCACCATCGTGGGACGGCTCTCCGTCTACCTCGGCCTCAGCACGGCCCAGGCCGGGCTCGTCGGCAGCGCGCTGCTGCTCAGCTCGGCCTCCGCCGGCTTCGCCCTGGCCGGACGCGTGGAGACGTACGGCCCGTGCCGGCCGGCGCGCGCGGGGCTGATCCTGTGCACGGTGGGGTACGGCTGCGCGGCGCTGGCCGGGTCCGTGCCCCTGGTGGTGGCCGGCGCGGTGGTCGGCGGCCTCGGCTCCGGCACCGCGACCGCCGTCGCGGCGGCGG
>NZ_JAKRGC010000074.1 GCF_022347745.1 Streptomyces sp. OfavH-34-F | reverse complement strand
CGCCGACCCGGCGCCGCCCGCCCCCTACGGCGACGGCGAGGCCATGCGCCGCGCCCTGGCCGGCGCCCACACCCTGTTCCTCGTCTCGGCGCACGAGAGCCCCGACCGGGTCCGCGAGCACACCACGGCGGTGGACGCGGCGGTCGCCGCCGGCGTGGAGCGCATCGTCTACGTCTCGTTCCTGGGCGCCGCCCCCGACGCCACGTTCACCTTCGCCCGCGACCACTGGCAGACCGAGGCGCACATCCGGACCGCCGACGTCCGGTACACCTTCCTGCGCGACAGCTGGTATCTCGCCGGGCTCCCCGCCATGACCGGCGCCGACGGTGTGCTGCGCGGCCCCGCCGGTGACGGCCGGGTCGCCGCGGTGGCCCACGAGGACATCGCGGACGCCGCCACCGCCGTCCTCCTCGCCGGTGCCGACGCCACCGGCCCTTCGCACGACGGACGCACCTACGACCTGACCGGCCCCGAGGCGTTCACCCTCGCCGAGGCCGCCGAGGAGCTGAGCCGGGTCACCGGACGGACCGTCACCTACGAGCCCGAGACCCGCGAGGAGGCGTACGCGTCCCGGGGGCACTACGGGGCCCCCGACTGGGAGGTGGCCGGCTGGGTCACCTCGTACGAGGCCATCGCGGCCGGCGAGATGGCCACCGTCTCGGACGCCGTACCCACCCTCACCGGCCGCCCCGCCATGGACCTGGCCACCTATCTGCGCGAACACCCCGACAGCTACCGCCACCTGCTCCGGGACTGACCGATGCGCACGGAGACCCCCTGGGGCCCCTGGGAGCCGCCGCCGCTCCCCGAGGCCGTCCGCCTGCTCGCGGCGCTGCGCTCCCCGTGGTGGATCGCCGGCGGGTACGCGGTCGAGCTGGCCGTGGGCCGCGTCTTCCGGGAGCACGGCGACATCGACGTGCTCGTGCCGCGCGACGCCCAGGCGGAGGTGCGGCGGGCCCTGCCCGGCTGGGACTGGTGGGCCGCCGACCCGCCCGGCACGCTGCGGACCTGGCACCCCGGCGAGACGCTCCCCGCCGCCGTCCACGACCTCTGGTGCCGGCCGGGCCCGGACGAGCCCTGGCGCCTGCAATTCATGCTGGACGAGGTGGACGGCGGGGACTGGGTGTTCCGCCGCGATCCCCGCGTCCGCCTCCCCCTGGCCCGGCTGGGCCGCAGGTCGCCGGAGGGCATCCCGTACCTCGCCCCCGAGGTGCAGCTGCTCTACAAGTCCAGGACCCGGCGCCCCAAGGACGAGCGGGACTTCACGGAGGCGCTGCCGGTCCTGGACGACCATGCCCGCGCCTGGCTGGCGGAGACGCTCACGCTGGTGGAGGGCGCGGACCACCCGTGGGCGGCGAGGCTGAGGACGCTGCTGCCGGGCTGAGGCGGCGGGGGCCGGGGCGGCCGGCGCACCCGACCGGCCCCGGTTACTCGTCGCGCCCCGCGGGTGCGCTCTCCCGGGCGGGCTCCTCGGATGCCGGGTGATCCGGGCTTCCGACCGGGGCAGCGGCACGCAGCGCCGCTTCGACCCGGCGGTTGGTGGTCATGGACGCCGTGACGGCCGTCATCGAAAGGAGGAGGACGGCGGCGGCGTAGAGCGGGGTCCGGATGTCGTAGGCGGTGGCCAGCCAGCCGCCGAGGAAGGCCCCGACGGGTGCGGCGCACATGGCCAGCATGCGGGAGGTGGAGGCGACCCGGCCCATGAGGCGGGCCGGGACGATCGCCTGCCGGAGGGAGGGCCCGAGCACCATCGTGGCGCCCATGCCGGCCCCGCAGACGGCGAGCGCCAGCCCGGCCACGTACGGGTTCGGGGCAGCGGCCAGGCCCGCGATGGCAAGTCCTTCGACCGCGGCCGTGCAGGTCAGCGCGGTGCCGGTGCCGAGTCGCCGGCCAAGGCGGGAGGCGATGGCCGCACCGAGCAGACCGCCGGCGGCCTCCGCCGTGAGGAGCAGACCGAAGCCGTAGGTGCCGATGCCGAGGCGGTCGTGCGCGAAGAGGGCGAGTACGGTCTCCACGGCGAGGAAGGCGATGTTCCCGACCGCAGGGCGGAGCGCGAGCCCGAGCAGCAGCCGGTCCCGGAAGACGTACGAAGCCCCGGCCCGCGCCTGCTGGAGCAGCGACTCGCGGCTCTCCGGCACGGGCCGGGGCATGGCGGGCAGCGACCGTACGAGCAGTGCGGAGAGCATGAACGACACCGCGTCGGCGAGCAGCGGAACCGCCCGCCCGAGCGCGAGCAGCGCACTGCCCGCGGGCGGCCCCGCGAAGCCGGACATGGCGGTCTGGGCGCCCCGCAGGCGGGAGTTGGCTCGCTCAAGGAGTGCGGGGTCGCGGCCGAGGAGATCCGGCAGATAGGCCGTGGCGGCCGTGTCGAAGAAGAGTCCCCCCAGGCCGAGCAGGAAGGCGACGGCCGCGAGCAGCGGAATGCTCAGTGCGTCGAGCGCGGCCGCTGCCGCCGGGATCGCGAGCAGAGCCGCACGCGCCGCATCCATGACCCACATCGTGCGCCGGCGGTCCCAGCGGTCCACCAGCGCACCGCCGAGCACCCCGAAGATCAGCCACGGCAGCGTCCCGGCGGCCGTGACGACGGCGAGCGCCATCGGATCCCGCGTCAACGTCAGCGCGAGCAGCGGCAGCGCGGCATGCGACACCCCGTCACCGAACGAGGACACCGTCTGCGCGGTCCAGAGCCGTCCGAACCCGGTCGGCAACTTTCCTACGGCTGAGGTCACTCGGCGCCCCCGTCGGCCTGCTCGCGCGGTGCCGGGTGGAACAGTGCGAAGACGAGTGACGCGTCCGGCAGCGACGGATCGGACAGCTCCCGGTACTCGTCCGCCAGCGCCTGCAGCCGCGCCCCCAACTGCGCGAACTGCTCGTCGGTGAGCCGCAGGTGCGCCATCCGTACGTGCCGCTCGCCCTCCGCCGGCGACGCCTCCAGGTCTGCCACCGCATGGCGCATCAGCACATCCGGCCCGCCCTCGCCCGGGTCCGGCAGGACGATCGCCCGTGCGGCCATCGCGTAGTACCGCTCGGTGACGCCCCGCACCTTCCGCGTCCGTACCACCTCCACCAGGCCGGCACGCTCCAGCAGCCGCACGTGATAGCTGGAACTCCCCTTCGCGAGGCCCACCCGCTCGGCGATCTGCGTGATCGTCGCCGGCTCGAAGCGGAGCACGGCCATGATCCGGTGGCGCGTGAGATTGGAGACGGCGCGCAGCTGCTCGTCCGTGGTGACGTGAAACGTCTCGGGAAGATCATCGGTAGGCATGCGAGCAATGGTCAACGATTCTTGACCATTGAGCAAGAGGTTTCGCACGGACGTCCGGAATCCGCCGTCCGGCGCGCTCCGGGTGGCGTCCTGTTCCCGCGTCGGAGCGCTGATCCAGGGGTTACGGGCCAGCCGGCGGGCAGGCTCCGTGGTCTCGGCGTGCGCCGCTGCTCGGCCCCGGCGTGCCCCGTCGCTGTGTCCCGCGCCGGCTGTGGGCGCCCCGTTGCCCGGGTGCGCCCCGCTCCTCACCTGACGTACGCGCCCGCCTTCGCCGCCAGGACCGTGGCGGTGGCGGCGCGGTCGGCTGCGGCCTCGTCGAGCGGGTCGCCGCTGGCCAGCAGCCGGTAGTAGAGCGGCGCCGACACGGCGCGTACGACCTCGTGCGGGTCGGTCCCGGCCGGCAGTTCGCCCCGTTCGACGGCGTCGGTGACACAGCCGGCCCACTCCTCGACGCGGATCGCGTAGAACCGGTGCAGCGCCTGCGCGGTACGCGGATCGCAGGTCGCCGCCGCGATGACCGACCGGAAGAGCGCTCCCTGGCGCGGATCGGTGAGCGTCGTGAGCACCAGCCGGGCGTTCGCCCGGAGGTCCCCGTCCAGCGAACCGGTCCGCGCCCGGGGCGTGGACTGCTCCGCCATGTCGTCGAGCAGGTCCGCGATCAGGCCGGTGGGTGAGGACCAGCGGCGGTAGACGGTCGTCTTGCCGACCTCCGCGCGCCGCGCCACATCGGCGAGGTCGAGGCGGTCGAAGCCGTGCTCGGCCAGCGCGTCACCCGCCGCGCGCAGCACGGCCTCCCGGACGCGGGCGGTCCGCCCGCCGGGCCGGACGGTGCCGGGTTCCACACCCTCGGATGCCATAACGGGTCTCCAGTTCCATTAACGAGCATGCTTCTGCTACGGTCGCCCCATCTTAACGGAACCACGGAACCATTTAGCTTCCGTCCGAGGAAGGACGACCATGTCCGCGCCCAGTCCTGCCCCGTCACACCCCACCACCGCGACGCCGCCGCCCGCGCCACCCTCCGGCCCCCGGTCCGCCCGGATGACCGGCCGTCAGAAGGTCGTTCTCACCCTGCTCCTCGGCGCGCAGTTCATGATCGCCGTGGACTTCTCGATCCTGAACGTCGCTCTGCCGGTCGTCGGGGACGGCCTCGGCTTCGCGCTTCAGGACCTCCAGTGGATCGCCACCTCGTTCGCCCTGGCGGCCGCCGGGTTCACGCTCCTGTTCGGCCGGATCGCCGATCTCGTCGGCCGTAAGCGGCTGTTCATCGCCGGCATGGCGGTGCTGGGCCTCTCCTCGCTGCTGGGCGGGCTGGCCGGTTCGCCGGAGGTACTGCTCGTCGCCCGCGTGCTCCAGGGCCTGGCCACCGCCGCCGTCACGCCCGCCGGGCTCGCGCTGCTGACCACCGCGTTCAAGGAGGGCCCGCTGCGCGAACGGGCCCTCGGTCTCAACGGCGCCCTGATGTCGGCGGGCTTCACGGCGGGCGCGATCCTCGGCGGCCTCCTCACGGACCTGCTGTCCTGGCGCTGGGCCTTCCTGGTCAACGTCCCGGTCGCCGCGCTCGTGGTCGCCCTGGCCCCGGCCGTCATCACCGACTCCCGCCCGGCGCAGCGCCCCCGGCTCGACGTTCCCGGCGCCGTCACCGTCACCGGCGGGCTGCTGCTCCTGGTCTACGGCCTCACCCAGGCCGGAGCGACCGGCTGGACCACGCCCACCACCCTCGTCGCCCTGCTCGCCGGGGCCGTGCTCCTCGTCGCCTTCCGGTTCGTCGAGAAGCGGGCGAGCGCCCCGCTCGTTCCCGTACGCATCCTCAGGCGCCGCAGCGTGATCTGGGGCAACGCGACCGGGCTCGTCGCCTTCGTCACCGAGACGTCCCTGGTCTTCCTGCTGACGCTCTACCTCCAGGAGGTCCTCGGCTACTCACCGCTCGCCACCGGTCTGGCCTTCGGCGTCCTAGGCCTCGGCACCGTGATCGGCGGCACGCTCGGCGGCCGGGCCGTGGGCCGCAACGGCAACCGGAGGACCATCGTCACCGGGGGAGTGGTCCAGGCCCTCGCCACCCTCTCGCTCGTCGCGCTCGGCACCTCGGGGGCCTGGATCTGGCTCCTCCTCGCCGCCACGTTCGTCGGGGGAGTCGGCAACATGCTGATGATCGTCGGCTTCATGGTCACCGCGACCTCGGGCCTGCCCGACGAGGAACAGGGCCTGGCCACCGGCCTCGCCACGATGACCCAGCAGGTGGGCATCACCCTCGGCATCCCGATCATGAGCGCGATCGCCACGGCCCGCATGACCGCCCTCGGCACCACGGGCCCCACGACCGTCCTGTCCGGCGTCACCGTTGCCGTCCTGGCCAACGCGGCCCTGGTCCTGACCGGCACCCTGCTCGCGGCCACCTTCCTCGGGCCACGCCGGCGCGGATGAGCCAGGGCGGGACGAATCCGGTTGCGGCGGACCGGGAAGTCCCGCTGAGGTTCCGTCATGGACGATGCCACGGAGCGGGCGCGGGGGACGGCGTCGGCAGGAGGCCGCGGAGGCGCGGCGCGACCGGGGGCGCGACCGGGCCCCCGGCGCGGGGTGGCGGTGCTGGCGGCCCTGATGCTGGCCGCCTTCACCTTCAACACCGCGGAGAACCTGCCGATCGGTCTCCTTGAGCTGATCTCGGAGGACCTGCGGGTGTCGGTGTCGTCGGTCGGTCTCCTGATCACCGGCTACGGCGTGACGGTGGCCGTCGCGTCGGTGCCGCTCGCCCACGGCCTGAGGGCGGTGCCCCGGCGGCACGTGCTCACGGGGGTGCTGGCCGCGCTGGTCGTGTCCAGCCTGGTCGCGGCGGTGGCCCGCTCGTACGGGCTGCTCCTCGCGGCCCGGCTGGTGACCGCGCTCGCCCAGGCGCTGTTCTGGGCCGTGATGGGGCCGGTGGCGGTGGGCCTGTTCCCGCCCGCACTCCGAGGGCGGGTGGTCGGGGTCCTGTCCGCCGCCGGCTCGCTCGCCCTCGTGCTCGGCGTGCCCGCCGGGACCTGGCTCGGCCGCCTGAGCGGCTGGCCGGTGCCGGTCGCGCTGCTGGCGGCTCCGGGGCTCCTCTCCCTGGTCACGATCGCCGCCCTGCTGCCGACCTCGCGCCCGGAGGAGGAGCGCGCCGCCTACGGCACCAGCCCGGACGCCCGCCGCTTCGGCATCGTCCTCGCGGCCGGAACCCTGTCCGCCGCCGGGGCGTTCGCGGGCTTCACGTACATCGTGACGTTCCTGGGCGAGGTGAGCGGGTTCTCCCCGAGCGCGGTCAGCGCCCTGCTCGTGACCTTCGGCCTCGCGTGCCTGGCCGGAGTGAGCGCCACCGGGGCCCTGCTGGACCGCTTCCCCGACGCCGCGCCGGCCACCGCGATGGCCACCCAGGCGGTGGGCATGCTCGGCCTGTACGCGGCCGGCGCCCGACCGGCGCTGGCGGTGGCGTTCCTCGTGCTGATGGGCGGCGCGCTCGGCCCGGTGTTCATGACCACCCAGAACGCGATGCTGCGCTGCGCACCCGGCCGCACGGACCTCGCCCTCGCGGCGAACTCCGGCTGCTACAACGCCGGCATCGCGGCGGGCGCCGCGCTCGGAAGCGTGATCCTCCCGCGCACCGGCGTCCGGGGCACGTTCCTCGCCGGCGCCCTCCTGACCCTCGCAGCCTGCACGGTACTGCTCACCACCCACCGCCGCTCCGCCGCACAGAGCCCGAACGGTACGAGAACGGCCCGGACCGGTGATCTGCCGGGAGGCTCCCCGTAAGTCGCTGACCTTCGTCACCGGCTGGTATCCCGTCCGAACCGAAACCCGGCAGCCCTCCGACATCGCGATACCCGGCTCCGTTCCCTATGCGTTGGCCGACTTCTGCCGTCTCGCCGAGGAGCGTCCGGCCATCCTCGGAGGCCAGAACTTCATCCAACCGCTCGCAAGGACCCCGACCGATATCCGCGGTGAGCACTTGGTCGTCGCCACCGAGAATCAGGGCTGCTGGCACTGGTTCATCCCGTGCCAGCGCGACGCCGCCGACACCCGGTTCGACGGCTGAGACGGAGGTCCCTGCCAGCAGAGGTGATCGATGGCTGTAAGGGATTGGCCGTGATCGCTGAGCTGAGCGCAGCCGTTCAAAGAGACCTGAGCTATTGGACTGCGGTCCTTTCGTGGACGATGACGGCGGCGAACAGCAGGGTTATCGGTCCGGGCACGGCTTGAGTGCCTGGGGCTGATTGCCGGCCTGCGGGTTTGCAGTTGCTCTTGGCATATTCATTTCCTCGCCATCCATAAGGGCTGCGTAAGGAAGTCGTCGCGAGGTGTGCACCGAATCGTGTGACCGGGAGTCACCTCGCTTCTGCGGACGGCTCGTTCGTGTTATACGTATTACGGGGACGGGCATCCGGAGGCCGCGGTCCCCTCGTAGCGGACGCCTTTATCGATCTTGGGAGGCGATCATGGGCCCTTGACGCCGGGTGACTAGGGGGCCGGGTAGCTGCTCGCAGAGCCTGAGTCTCAAATTCCTCTTACGCGAAGGTGCGTAGAAAACATGTGTGGTGATGCGAAATGAGTCCCTAATGAGAACGGAGCAGAGATATGTCTTCGCCCTGCAATCACGCCAACTTCCATACGGCTATCGCACTGATGGTTGCCGCCCTGATCGGGCTGGTCGTAGCCGTCGTCACTTTGGCAACCGACATGGAAGTGCTCAAGGCGCTTGGCCTCGCCGGTAGCACGTTCATCCTTAGCTGCCCCATCGCTCTACAAGTGATCAGGCGCTAGCTCAAAAATACGAATTACCAGACTTTATTACCTGGGCCCCGGAGCGGACGCGCTCCGGGGCCCGCGCGCGTCCGGGAGAGACGCCCTTGGAGCCGTAGAGCCTGCGGGACTGCGCTGCGGGCGACCTCGGCCACGCTTCCGCCGTCATCGCGCTGTGGATCTACGCGAACCTGTCGCTGGGCAAAGAAGACCGCACCCGGGCCGTCGTGGACACCGTTCTCGGCGGTCTCCGGACCGGGTGTGGACTGTCGAGTGCTACCGCGGCTCAGAAGAGTGGGATGCCGAGGCTTGCCGAAGCCGCCTGGACAACCCCGGTCCAGCCAAGGGCGGGCAGGTTGGCCCTGGCGCTCTGCGGCTGGGGCTACGGATGAAAGGGGCGCTGGCGAGGTGCTCGTCGCGGGCGGCGGAGTTCTACGGCTGGATCGGGGCGTTGGTCCAGAAGGAGTGGGCCCGTTGCAGAATTTTCTCAGCGGCGACGCCGTACGATGCCGCACTGCTCAGCGCGGTGAAGGCTTTGTTGTAGAGGTCGAGTTCGCTCTGTTCTGTGATGTCCATGGAGGAGGAGACGAGTTCGACGTGGGCACGGTCGCCATCGCCGTAGAGGTTGAACGCGTGGACGGGGAAGAGGTCCACCCGTGCGGTGGAGGGAAGGATCCCTAGGGTGAGCGAGGCCAGGCCGAGCTCTCGCAGGAGGCGCTCGATCTGTTCTCGCATGACCTTGGGCCCGCCGATGTTCGTGTAGAGCGCCTGCTCCCCGAGGACGACGTCGTAGTGGTGCTCGCCGTCGTACAGCACTCGCTGTCGCTGCATGCGCTTGGCGACTCCCGCCGGCACGTCGTTCGGGATGCCGAGGAAGTCGACGACCTGGCCGAGGATCACGGTGGCGTACGCCTCGGTCTGGAGGGTGCCCCAGATCATCGTGGGCACGTACGCCTGGCCTTCGCGCGTGCTCTGGTACCAGCGCACCACGTCGTCCTGAGTCGCTTCTGTACCGGTGGACAGACGATCCGTCCAGGGAACTGAACTGGTCACCGCATCCCCTCCTGGGTGGTGCCGCCGGGGGCGGCTTCGACGGGCGTTGCCGTTCCGGTCGAGGATGGCTCCGAGTGTCCGATCTTGTAAGAGCGGGAATCGGTCAGGCCATGCGCTCGATCTCGAGGGCCAGGGCGCCGAGGGCCTCCTTCTCAGGGCCGTAGACGGTGCGGATGTGGGCGAGTTGCTGGTCGCGGGCGGCGGGTCGGGTTGACGTTGGACGGGCCTTCGCCGTCACGGAGAGCCTCGAAGTCTGGGTACTCGGTGACGCGGAGGACTTGGACGTCGCAGGTCTCGTCACCAGCCGTTGAGGGAGATTTCCGAGCCGCCTGAGAGGTACTGGTGAAGGGCGCCGGCGGTGGTGTCCACGAAGTTCTCGGGGATGGTGCCGACGTCGGTCCAGCGGACCTGGGAGTGCTTGCGGGGTTCGCGGTTTTCGGGTTTGCCGGTCCATTCGTGGGTGGCGAAGACGACGGTGAGGAAGCCGTTGGGGGCTTCGATGCCTCGGGCGCCGTGGATGATGTGGGCGACCTTGAGGGACTCGGGCTTCACGGTGAGGCCGGTCTCCTCGTAGAGCTCGCGGACGGCCGTCTCGGTGATCGGTTCGCCCGGTTCGTTCTTGCCGACCGGGAGGTCCCACATGCCCTGGGCAAACTTGGCGTTCTCGCCGCGCTGGAGAAGGACGACGCGGTTGGTGGCCTTGTCGTGGACGATGACGGCCGCGACCAGCAGGGTCATCGATTCGAGCGCCGGCTTGAGAGCCTTGGACTGGTCGTCGGTCTGCTGGGGCACGGGGTTCCCTTCGTCAGGCCGGTTGCTGGGCATGTGAGAGCGAGTGCTTCGCGGGCGCGGCGGGTGAGATCGGTGGCCCCAGGCACCTCGCGGCGCGGAACCTCGTGGATCTCGGGCGTCAGCCCGAGTCGATTCAGTCCGGCAGCGGCGAGAACCACCGCGTCGAGCGCGCCCTTGGTGGTGCGGGCAAGCCGCCCTGGCACGTTTCCCCGGATCGGTACGACGTTGAGGTCGGGGCGGAGTGCGAGGAGCTGGGCCACGCGGCGGGGCGCCCCTGTGCCCACGGTCGCCCCTTCGGGGAGACCGGCCAGGGTCGCCCCGCAGAGCACGTCGCGTACGTCTTCACGCGGGCCAGGCGTGGTCAGCAGGGTCGTTCCTTCGGTAACGGCCGTAGGGAGGTCTTTCAAGGAGTGCACGATCACGTCGATTTTCCCCGTGACCAAGGCTGCCTCTTGGTTGGTGGAGAAGGCGGACCCGCCGGCTGTCTTCGCGACCTCCGCGAGCGTGGGCGTGACGCGGTCCTGGTCGCCGCCTTCGAGGATGACCTCGCGCTTGAAGGTGACTTCCGGGAACTGCCCGACCAGAGGTGCCAGCCATTCGCTGACCTGCGTCCTCGCCAGCTTGCTAGCCCTGGAGCCGATGCGCACCACGTCGCCCATTCAGGTCAACTCCTTGCGATAGCAGTCCCGTTGACTCGCAATCGTACTTGCACCAGAACCATGCAGATTCCGACACTTTGTCACTAAAGGAGAAACTTGTGACCCTTCGTGTGGGCGCCCGCGCCTCGAAGATGTCCCTCATGCAGACCGCCCCGGTCTTATCCGCTCTCTCCGCCGCCGGCCCCACCATCCTGCGCCCCTTTACCGAAGCGGGTGGAGATCGGTCGGTGGATCGAACCGCACTGGAGGCGGACGGGGTCTTCTCCGAAGAGATCGAATCCGCCCTGCTGGCGGGCGAAATCGACGTTGCTGTCCACTGCCTCAAGGACGCGCCGACCATCGACACTCCCGGCCTCACAATGTCCGCTTACCTGCGGCGCGATGACATCCGGGACTGCCTGGTCGCCCGCGATCCCGATGTCACGCTGGCCACCCTCCCTGCCGGGGCGGTGGTAGCCACCGCGTCCTTGCGCCGGACCGCCGCACTGCGCGTCCATCGCCCGGACATCAACGTCGTTCCGATACGTGGGCCGGTGGACGAACGCCTCCGAGCGCTGCACGAGCCCGACAGCCGGATCGACGCGTTGGTGGTCGCCGCCTGCTCCATGGAACGCCTCGGCCTGCCCCACCTGATCGCCGAACGGATCAGCCCGGAGGTGATCTGTCCTCCGCTCGGCGCCGCGATCATCGCCTTCCAGACGCGCGAGGACGACAAGGCCACGAGCGAGGCCATCAACTTTCTCCACGACCCCGCTACCGCCACGGAAGCGGAAGCCGAGCGCCTGGTACTCCGCCGGCTAGGCGGCTTCTGCAATGCCCCGCTGGCGGGGTACTGCCGGACGAACGGGGGCCAGGACGCCGCCACCTATACGGTCCGCGCCAGATCCTTCACGGTGGACGGCGGTTCTTCGGTCGATGTTCGCCGCGCCAGCAGCGACGCCAGGAAGGCGGCTCTGGCCGTCAGTCACGAGCTGACGCGCCTCGGAGCGCAGACCGTGACCGCCAGTCCTTGAAGGAAGTACTTGGTGGCCCGGAGACTTACCTGGTCCGGGCCACCAGCGAGCGGAAGTCAGATGGTTAGCGGAAGCATCTGAGCCAGCCCCCGACGGCGACCTCCCTCTCGGCTCGCTGTCCAGTTGACGGCTCTGGCACACATGCCGTGGAGCAGTTAATTACCGGCAGCGCGCCTTGGGCTGTCATCTCGGGCTCGTAGCCCGCGTAGCGGCGACTATGCGCGAATCATGAGCGAGACGCCTGTGGCCAGGAACCCGATCCCGAGAGCGCAGATGAGCCCGCCCCAGATTCGCAAGAGCTTTCGCTGGAGGGGCGCGTAGCGGAGAAAGTCCATCCCCGGATGCTCGAATCCCAGTCGGTGGAACGTCCGCAGGAGGCCGGGGTCGGCGTGGGCGGGGTTCAGGTAGGTATCCACCGTTCGTGTAGCGATGCCGCGGAAATCTGTCGCCAGCGCAAGTCCCGCCAGAATTATCCCGGGGCCCAGCAGCAGAGGTGCCAAGTACATCCGTTCCTCCGGTTCAAGGGGGCAGGTGCACGGTACACAGGGAGGCGGTCAGACGGTGATGCCAGAAGCCGGAAGTGTGAGGGCCAACTAGTTGCTGGCCAGTCACTGACAAGGACGCGCGCCGCCAGGCGGTACATGGTGATATGCCGCGAGAGCCTGGTTCACGTCCTTATTCGGCCGCGTCGGGGGCCATCGGTGCTGGCAGTGCCCCTCTGGCCTTCTGACTGCCAGTGTGGCGGTGTGTGTGGCGTGTTGGGCAGAGGCGGCGCTCCGCTGATCGTGCTTCGGCTGCGGGCCGCCTGCGTCCGCCGGTTCGGTTGAGCGGTGATGCGCCAGTTGAGGACCTCGGCGGGGTGCTTGGCGCTGTCGAGCTCACGCTGGGTACCCACCTCGGCCAGGAGGCGCCGGGGTTTGTGGCCGGCGGTCTCGGCGTGGGCGAGGGTTGTGGTCAGGGCGGTCCAAGTGGGGTCGGCGAGGATCCGGTCGGCATGGTCGGGGAGGGCCTCGCGCACGTCTTGCTCGTAGCGGCGGGCGGTTGCGGCTCGTGGTGCGCGGCGGGTCAGGTCAGCCAGGGCGGGTGTGGCGGCCTGCTGGTAGCCCGCCTGGAGGTGGCGGAGGGCTTCTTCGGCCGCAGCGGCCTGCTGTTCGTGGCCGCGCTGTTCGTGCCACTTGGCGGCGGCGCGGGCCAGGTGCAGGGTGGCGAAGAGCAGGGTGATGGCGAGTCCGCCTGGCTCATTGGAGGCGTAGGCGAGTTCCCTGGTGGCCTTGCGCAGGGCGGTGGCGGCCTGGTGATCGGCGCGGGTGGCAGAGCGGCGGGCGCGGTTGAACGCCGTCGCCGCCGCTCGTAGTTCCGCCCGGTGCGGGCCGGTCGTGGCGCTGGCGATGTTGTACAGGGCGTCGCCGAAGGCGGCCAGGTGGCCCTGGGCGGCGGCATCGTCGCCGGAGTCGAGGACGGTGTGCGCCGTGTGGATGGCGGTGGTGGTGTGGCGCCATGGGGCGGCGGGGTCCGCCACATACCGGGGGCGGTCGGCCACCTTCTGGTTGGGGAGGCGTTCGCGTAGGCGGTTGATGGAGAGGTCGGGGGCGAGTTTGGAGCCGCCGTACCAGACGGGTTCGCCAGCCGCGTTGGTGTCGCCGGGGGCGGCGAGGCTGTAGCCGATGACGTCGCCGGTCTCGGGGCCGAGTCGTGTCTTGACCTTGATGCCGAGGGATTCCAGCACGGTGAAGTAGTCGGCCTCGTTGTGTATGGCGGCGGCGACCGCGTACGCCTGCTCGCGCAGCCAGTGCCGTGCCGTGACCGTCTGGCCCTGGCGCTCGGCCTTGGCGCGTTCGGCGCCGGTGGGGGTGCGGGGCGCGGTGAGGTCGCCGGACTTCAGGCGGCGCAGGCCGAACTCTGCTTCGATCTTGCGGCACTCGGCTTGGGCGCGCTGTCCGTCGTGGTGGGTGCGGGGGCGGCGTCCGTCGGCGCGGACGGTGGTGGCCATGATGTGGATGTGGTCGTCGGCGTGCCGCACGGCGATCCACCGGCATGCCTTGTCGTCGCCGTCGGGGGCGATGCCTGTGGCGTGCACGATGCGGCGGGCGACTTCGGCCCACTCGGTGTCGGTGAGGTAGCGGTCGCCGGGCGCGGTACGGACCGGGCAGTGCCAGACGTGCTGGGGCGGCTTCTTGCCGCCCAGCTCGCGGGTGCGCAGGTCGACGTGGTGGTCGAGGCGCTTGGCGAGCTGGGTGTAGGTGGCTGTCGGGTTGCGGCCGGGATCGGGGGCGCCGGCCATGTCCCAGGCGGCGACGATGTGAGGGTCCGTGTGTTCGTCTCGGCGGCCGGGGCCGAAGAGGTAGATGATCAGTCCGCGGGTGTCGGAGCCGGTGGAGACGTCAGGAACCATGGGCGGTGCCTTCCGTCAGGAGCTGGTCGATCAGTCGGTAGCTGCTCTCGGCCGCTTGCTCGACACGGTCCAGCACCGCCTCGGCACGCTCGGGCACTGTTCCTCGGTGGATGGCCGCGGTGATCTGGTTGAGGTTCCTGCCGATGCGGTCGAGCGCGACCGTGTGTGCCTCGACGGCCTCGATCAGCGGGCGGACCGGGTCGTCCTCCGGGCTGCCGACCAACCCTGCCTTGCCGAGGGCGATGGCCAGGGCGGCGGCGCCGAAGAATCCGGCGAACTTCTGACCGCGCTGGTGAGCGGCGGCGCTGATCACGCTCACAGCTGTCCGGGTGAAGCGGATGGTCTTCTACTGGTCGCGCTTTTCCACGGTGCGCTTGCGGTTCATCAGCGCGGGCAGGACGGGGGCATCAAGGTCCCGCCAGGAGGGCTGCTCGGCGGACGGTTGGACGTTGGTCGGCGGCTGCGTGCGAGGGGCGATGGAGTCGACTGTGGGTGGGCGGCTGGTCTCGGCTGTGCCTTCCTCCGGCTCGGGCGCCCCCTGGCGCTCGGCCTTCTCCTCCGCCACCCCTGGGGCGGGGGCAAGTGCGGACGAAGCCTCGTCAGAGGCTCGTTCGCTCCAGCTTGCTGCTGATCGGCGGGTCAGGCCGAAGAATCCCTTGCGGCGGCGGACGGGGACGTCGTCGGTGCTCGATTCGGGCATGGCGGTGCTCCGGTGGTCGTGTGGGGTGGGGCTTCGTCACGTCCGTTGCATCCGTCCCATAGCTGGTCAGGACAGGTACGGAGACGGTCGCAGGTACGCAGTGATCCGTATCGGCGAGGAACTCCGTCCCCGCGCTGACCTGCGCGGGGACGGATGCGACGGATGGATACGGAGCTGGTGTCAGCGAGTGGGCCTGGGGCCGGCAGGCCCGCCGGGCGGCCCGATGGGCAGCGCCCCGGACGGAGGGGCCGGTGGCTTGCCCGGGACTCGACGTGCGGGCGCGGTCTCCGCTGCTGCGGGGGCCGGTTGGGCAGGGTCGGGGCAGTAGCGGGCCCAGGCGTCGAGGAACTGGTTGCGGGCGTACGCCTTGGCCTGCCTGCCGTTCTCGAAGCGGTGGTTGGCCGGGCTGATGCCGAAGTCGCGCAGCAGGTTGGCCAGGTGGTAGGCGTTCAGACCCTTCGTTCCGTACTCGGCCCACGGCGACTCGGCGTCCTGGACGAGGGCGGCGATCAGGTCGTGGCTGCGCAGCGCCTCCTGGTCGCCCTGTTGCTCGAAGACGCGGCGGATGTCCCGGAGCAACCGGGTCTTCAGCGTCGTCTGCTCGTCCTGGACCACTTCGTTGCGGGTCATCGCCAGGCAGGCGGCGCCGGCCCTCGAGCTACCGCACATGGTCACCCACGACCTGCGGCACTTCTACGCCTCCGCGCTCATCGCCGGCGGGGCGAGCGTCAAGCAGGTCCAGATGGTCCTCGGGCACGCGTCCGCCGTCATCGCGCTGCGGATCTACGCGCACCTGGGGCCGGGCAAAGAAGACCGCACCCGGTCCGTCATGGACGCCGTTCTCGGCGGCCTGCGGGCCGGGTGCGGGCTGGTGGGCCGTAGATCAGGCCTTCTTGGTCTCCCAGAAGATCTTGTCGATCTCCGCGATCAGGTCCAGCGCCTTCTGGCCGGTGGCCGGGTCGGTGGAGCCCTTGGCGGCCGAGAGGGCCTTCAGGGTGTCGTTGACCAGCTGGTGCAGCTGCGGGTACTTCTCGAAGTGCGGGGCCTTGAAGTAGTCGCTCCACAGCACCGAGACGTGGTGCTTGGCGAGCTCGGCGCGCTGCTCCTTGATGACCACCGCGCGGGCCCGGAAGTGCGGGTCCTCGTTGGCCTGGTACTTCTCCTGGACGGCCTTGACGGACTCCGCCTCGATGCGGGCCTGGGCCGGGTCGTACACGCCGCAGGGGAGGTCGCAGTGGGCGCTGACCTTCACCTTGGGGGCGAACAGGCGGGAAAGCATTGAGCTGTCCTTCCTCGTGATCGTCTTCTCAGGTGGGACATTACTCCGTGAGAAGCCTCTTTCAGCGAGTGCCCCCGGGGGCTTAGGCCAAAAGTCCGGGACGAGGATGGGACCGGCGGCCGAATGTACGAAACCCTGTGGGGGACGGTGTACTGGACGGATCGGGGAGGTGCGGGAGGAGATGAGCGAGGTGCCGGAGGTGCCGGAGCCGGCCGGTGAGCGGTCCGCGCGCGGGCTGTCGGCGCGGGTGCCCTTCCAGGTGGTGGAGGTGACGGGCCCCTCGATGGTGCCCACGCTGCACCACGGGGACTGGCTGCTCGTGCAGTACGGGGCGCCGGTGCGTCCCGGGGACGTGGTGATCCTGCGCCATCCGTTCCAGCAGGACCTGCTGGTCGTGAAGCGGGCCGTGGAGCGCCGGGCCGGCGGCTGGTGGGTGCTCGGGGACAACAGTTACGCGGGCGGCGACTCCACCGACTACGGAACGGTCCCCGAGGAACTCGTGCTGGCCCGGGTCCGTGCCCGGTACCGGCCGCTGACCCGGGATCAGCGCTCGGTGCGCGGTGTACTGAGCTGGGCGGTCTCCGCGCTGCGCCCGGTCTCCGCTGCGCGCTCCGTCTCCAGGCGCTTGCGGGCCCGGTAGGCCGCCACGTTGGCACGCGTCGCGCAGCGGTCCGAGCAGTAGCGGCGGGAGCGGTTGGTCGAGGTGTCGAGGTACGCGTTGCGGCAGGGCGCGGCCTCGCACAGGCCCAGCCGGTCCACGCCGTACGAGGTGAGGTGGAACGCCAGACCCATGGCCGCGATCGCCGCGTACCCCGCCGTGACGTTGGACGGGTGGTCCGCGAGGTGCATGTGCCAGTCCGGCTTGCCGTCCGCGTCGCGCAGGTCGTGGCCGGAGATCTGCGGGCTCACCGGGAACTCCAGCAGCAGCGAGTTCAGCAGGTCCACCGCCAGCCGCTCGTCGCCCGCGTCGGCCGCCTCGAAGACCGCGCGCAGCCGGGCCCGGACGGAACGGAACCGGGTGACATCCGCGTCGGCCGCGCGCCGCGCCGCCTGGGCGTTCTCCCGGAACAGGTCGCGGACGGCCTCCACCGACGTCAGGGTGTCCTTGTTCCGGGCCGGCTCCTCGGTGTTGACCAGGCGCACGGCGTAGTCCGAGTAAAAGGCCAGTTCCACGAGTTTTCCTTACGGCGTCGGTCCGGGGTGGGGGGACTAGATGGTGCGACGTAATGGGTGATTAAGGTTACAGGGTATTACATGTGGGGAAGGGGTGCCCCCGCCCCGAAACTCTTCGCATCCGCCGCAACCCGCCGTGCCGCCCACCGCACTGGAAGGGTGAGACGGTCCGCGCCCGCGGGCCGGGGGAAGGACACCGAGGATGCGGAGCGATGACCACGCCGCGCTGCACGCCTTCGTCGAGAGCAGACGCACCGCCCTGTTCCGCAGCGCGTTCCTGCTCTGCGGCGACCGGCACGAGGCCGAGGACCTGGTCCAGACGACTCTGGTCAAGGTCGTGCTCGGCGGGCGGCGGCACGGCCGGCTCGACAACATCGAGGCATACGCGCGCAAAACCCTGGTCAACACCTTCATCGCCGCCCGCCGCCGGTTCTGGCGCCGCGAGCAGGCGTACGGGGAGCTGCCGGAACGGGCCGCGCAGACACCCGACACGGACACCGGCCTGGCGGTCCGGGCGGCGCTCGCGCGGCTCACGCCCAGGCAGCGGGCGGTCCTGGTGCTGCGCTACTGGGAGGACCTGAGCGTCGAGGCCACGGCCGAGACGCTCGGGATGCGGGAGAACACGGTCAAGAGCCACACGGCTCGGGGATTGGCGGCGCTGCGCGCCGAGATGGCGGAGGTTTTGGTATGAGCGACGACGTGCGCGGGCTGCTGGGGCGGGCCGCCGAGGGCGCCGGGCGGCCGGTCATCAGCACGGAGGCGGTCTTCGCGAAGGCCGCACGGGTGCGGTGGCGGCGCAGGGCGGCCGTGTCGGCGGCGGCGGTGTGCACGGTGGCGGCGGGGGCGTTCGTCGTCCCCCAGCTGACCTCCCCGGCCCACGACACCCCGCAGACCTCCTCGGTGGCCTCGTCCGCCAAGGCCCCCGGCGCCACCGACCGGGCCGTCCGGCTCGCCCGGCTGCTGCCCTCCGACGTCGGCACGGTCGAGGAGGTGTCGTTCGCCGACATCATCAAGCACGCCTCGCCCGTGCCCCCCGAGCCGCCCAGGACCGGTCCGCTGGACGGGCAGTACGCGGTCCGCCGGGACGGCGGCGTCGGCTACCTCACCGTGGACGTCATGGACGCCGCGGCCGTACGCAAGAAGCTCGGGAACAGCGACCCGGCGGCGGACCTGTGCAAGCCGGACAAGGGGGCGCCCGCCCGTACCGACTGCGTGCGCGAGGAGCTGTCCGGGGGACGGGTGCTCACCATCTGGAGCGACGCCATGGACTACGGCGAGGGTGCCACCCCGCAGTGGGGCCCCGAGCTGACCGCCCAGCTCATGCTGGCGGACGGCAGCCTGCTCGGCGTACGGGACAGCACCGGCTTCGAGGCGGACGAGGTGCAGGGGCCGCTGCTGAAGAACCCGCCGCTCACCCGCACACAGCTGCGCGAGCTGATGCTGCGCACGGAGCTGCTGCCGACGGGGTGACGCCGACGGGGTGACGCCGCACGCGAGAGGGCGGTACGGGCCGCACCGGCCCGTACCGCCCTCTCCGCGATCGCCGGAGCACCTTCGACCGCCGGAGTGCCTCCGACCGCTAGAGCACCTTCGACAGGAACGACTTCGTCCGGTCGTGCTGCGGGTTGGTCAGGACCTCGCGGGGATGGCCGGATTCGACCACCACACCGTCGTCCATGAAGACCAGCGCGTCGCCGACCTCGCGGGCGAAGCCCATCTCGTGGGTGACGACGATCATCGTCATCCCGTCCTCGGCGAGCCCCCGCATCACGTCGAGCACGTCGCCGACCAGCTCCGGGTCGAGCGCCGAGGTGGGCTCGTCGAAGAGCATCAGCTTCGGCTCCATGGCCAGCGCCCGCGCGATGGCCACCCGCTGCTGCTGTCCGCCGGAGAGCTGCGAGGGGTAGTTGCGCGCCTTGTCCGCCAGGCCCACCCGGTCCAGCAGCCGTTCGGCGCGGGCCCGGGCGACCGCCTTGGCCTCGCGCCTCACCTGGACGGGCGCCTCCATGACGTTCTCCAGCGCCGTCATGTGCGGGAACAGGTTGAAGCGCTGGAAGACCATGCCGATGTCCCGGCGCTTCAGGGCGACCTCGCTGTCCTTCAGCTCGTACAGCTTGTCGCCCTTCTGGCGGTAGCCCACCAGCTCGCCGTCCACGTACAGCCGGCCGGCGCTGATCTGCTCCAGGTGGTTGATGCACCGCAGGAACGTGGACTTGCCGGAACCGGACGGGCCGATCAGGCAGAACACCTCGCGCGGGGCCACCTCCAGGTCGATGCCCTTGAGGATGTGCGCGGCGCCGAAGGACTTGTGGACGCCCTCGGCCTTCACCATCGCGGTCATGCGATGCCTCCCTTCGGGCGGCCGACCGACAGCACCGTCGACCGCAGCTTCTGCAGCGGGGTGGGCGGCAGGCTGCGGCTCGATCCACGCGCGTAGTAGCGCTCCAGGTAGTACTGCCCCACGCTGAGCACCGAGGTCATGATCAGGTACCAGGCGGCGGAGAGGAAGTACATCTCCACCGGTGCTCCGGCCGCCTGGCCGATGTCCTGGGCGTTCTTGAAGAGTTCGTAGAACTGGACGGCGGCCACCAGCGAGGTCGTCTTGAGCATGTTGATGACCTCGTTGCCCGTGGGCGGCACGATCACCCGCATGGCCTGCGGGATCACGACGCGCCGCAGGGTCTTGCCGTGGCTCATGCCCAGCGCGTGGGACGCCTCCGTCTGGCCCTCGTCCACCGAGAGCAGACCGGCCCGGCAGATCTCCGCCATGTACGCGGCCTCGTTGAGGCCGAGGCCGAGCAGCGCCGTCAGCAGCGGCGTCATGAAGCTCGACCAGTAGTCCTTGTAGATCGGCCCGAGGTTGATGTACTCGAAGACCAGACCCAGGTTGAACCACACGAACAGCTGGACCAGGACCGGGGTGCCCCGGAAGAACCAGATGTAGAACCACGCGATCGACGACGTGACCGGGTTCTTCGACAGGCGCATGACGGCGAGCAGGACGCCGCCGACCACGCCGATCAGCATCGACAGGACGGTCAGCAGCAGCGTCTGGCCGACGCCGTCGATGATGCGGTCGTCGAAGAAGTAGTCCGGTACCGCGCCCCAGTTGATCTTGCCCTGGCTGAACGCGTACACGATCGACGCGAGCGCGGCGATGGCGACGAGCGCCGAGACGTACCGGCCGTAGTGCCGCACCGGGATGGCCCTGATGGGCTCCGGCGCGGCCACCGCCCCGGCGGGGGACGCGGGCGGCTCGCCGCCCGGTCCCGTCTTCTTGATGTCAGTCACGGCTGATGCCTTTCAGCTGCCTCTCCGTACCGGACACCGGTCAGGAACCGCCGTTGATCCTGGCCTCGGTGACCGCGCCGGCCTCGACGCCCCACTTCGCGATGACCTTGTCGTACTCGCCGTTCTTGATGATCGCGTCCATGGCCGCCTTGATGGCCTGGGTCAGCTTGTCGTTGCCCTTGGCGACGGCGATGCCGTACGGGGCCGCCTCGACCTGGTCACCGACGAGCTGGAAGTCGTTGCCGCCGCCCGAGGTCTTCACCGCGTACGCGGCGACCGGGAAGTCGGAGGAGCCGGCGTCGGCACCGCCCGAGCGGAGCCGGGTCTGGGCCTCCAGGTCGTTGTCGAACGCCTCCATGGCGATCTTCTTGCCGCCCGCGCACTTCTTGGACTCGGCCTTGGCCAGGTCGTGCGAGACGGTGTTGCGCTGGACGACGATCTTCTTGCCGCACAGGTCGGCCCAGGTCTTGATGCCCTGGTCGTCGCCCTTCTTGGTGTAGAGCGAGACACCGGCGGTGAAGTAGTCGATGAAGTCGACGCCCTCGCCGACCTTCTTCTGCGTCTCCGGGTCGATGCCGTTCTGGCGCTCCTTGGTGTCCGTCATCGCCGACATGGCGATGTCGTACCGCTTGGCGCGCAGGCCGGTGATCAGGGTGTCGAACGTGCCGTTCTCGAACTTGAACTCCACGCCCAGTTCCTTGCCGAGCGCGGCGGCGAGGTCCGGGTCGATGCCGACGGTCGCGCCGGACTTGTCCTTGAACTCGACCGGCGGATAGGCGATGTCCGAGCCGACCCGGATGACGCCCTTGGAACGGATGTCCTCGGGCAGCATCTCGGCGGGCGTGAGGGTGTCGCTGGAGGCGGTGGCGCCGGTCTTGGCCGTCGCCGAGCCGCCGGCGTCGTTGTTCTTCGTCTGGTCGCCGCAGGCGGTCAGCAGCATGGTGCCGGCGACCGCGATGGCGCCGACCGCGGCGATACGGGTCTTCGCGGCCGTACGACGGGCGATTCGTGCGGTCATGTTCGGGTTCCTCCGGCAGGGTGGGGACGTGTCACCGGGCGGCAAGAGCACACGGTGTCGAGTGTCGTCGCCTTGTGTGATTACGGCATGTTGCCACGGGGATTAGCCCGAACAGGGGGCCCGGCATGTCAAAATCGGATAACGGGCGATCCCCGAACCTCCTGAGGCCGGTACACCGGGGCCGGACCATTTCAGGAGTGGACGAGTCGCGGCCGGAGGATCTCCGGCGCGTCCCGCGTGGCGGACTCAGGCACGGCACAAGGCCGGCCTGTTCAGATGGACGACTATGAGTCATGTCACGGAGTCGATATCGGCTCGTCCGTGGCCGGGTCCGTCCGGTAAGAAAGACCTTTACACCCCTCATCCGGGGCTCAGGGCGCGTGTGCGGCGCGCCCGCGCGTACGTACCTCCCCCTGCCGGGGCGGCCAACCGCCAGGCGCAGGGCACGTACGCGGTGCCCGCCCACCCCTCCTCAACCAGGAGTGGCCACCCTCAAACGATGAAGACTTAAGGGGTCAACACCATGGCAGCGGAGATCGTCAATCCTCGCAGCGACAGCACCACCGACAGCACCACCACCGACGAGCCGTTCGATCCGGCCTTCGCCCTGCACCGGGGCGGGAAGATGGCCGTGCGGGCCACCGTCCCGATCCGGGACAGGGACGACCTGTCCCTGGCGTACACGCCGGGCGTGGCGAAGGTGTGCTCCGCGATCGCGGAGCAGCCCGAGCTGGTCCACGACTACACCTGGAAGTCCCAGGTCGTCGCCGTCGTCACGGACGGGACGGCGGTGCTCGGCCTCGGCGACATCGGTCCCGAGGCGTCCCTCCCCGTGATGGAGGGCAAGGCCATCCTGTTCAAGCAGTTCGGCGGCGTGGACGCGGTGCCGATCGCGCTCGCGACCACCGACGCGGACGAAATCGTGGAGACCGTCGTCCGGCTCGCCCCCTCCTTCGGCGGCGTGAACCTGGAGGACATCTCGGCGCCGCGCTGCTTCGAGATCGAGCGCAAGCTCCAGGAGCGGCTGGACATCCCGGTCTTCCACGACGACCAGCACGGCACGGCCGTCGTCACGCTGGCCGCCCTGCGCAACGCCGCGAAGCTCTCCGGGCGCAGCCTGGGCGACCTGCGCGCCGTCATCTCGGGCGCCGGAGCGGCGGGCGTGGCCATCGCCAAGTTCCTGCTGGAGGCGGGGCTCGGCGACGTCGCCGTCGCCGACCGCAAGGGCATCGTCAGCCGGGACCGCGAGGACCTGACCGACGTCAAGCGCGAACTGGCCGGACTCACCAACCGGGCGGGCATCTCCGGCCGGCTGGAGGTGGCGCTGGCCGGCGCCGACGTCTTCATCGGCGTCTCCGGCGGTACGGTCCCCGAGGCCGCGATCGCCTCGATGGCGCCCGGCGCGTTCGTCTTCGCGATGGCCAACCCGAACCCCGAGGTCCACCCCGACATCGCGCACAAGTACGCGGCCGTCGTGGCGACCGGGCGGTCGGACTACCCGAACCAGATCAACAACGTGCTGGCCTTCCCGGGGATCTTCGCGGGGGCGCTCCAGGTGCGGGCGTCCCGGATCACCGAGGGCATGAAGATCGCGGCGGCCAACGCGCTGGCCGACGTGGTCGGCGAGGAGGCACTGGCCGCGCACCGCTCGGACCAGGCGCGGGAGCGCGCCGTCGGCAAGGTCATCGACCTCACCGCGCACGACGAGACCGAGCAGCTGGACGTGGCGGAGCTGCGCAGCGCGATCTCGTGACGCGAGGCTACTTGTCGATGTCGCCGACGACGAAGAACAGCGAGCCCAGGATCGCCACCATGTCGGCGACCAGCGTCCCCGGCAGCAGTTCGGTGAGCGCCTGGATGTTGTTGAACGAGGCGGAGCGCAGCTTCAGCCGGTACGGGGTCTTCTCGCCCTTGGACACCAGGTAGTAGCCGTTGACGCCGAGCGGGTTCTCCGTCCAGGCGTACGTGTGGCCCTCCGGCGCCTTGAGGACCTTCGGCAGCCGCTGGTTGACGGGGCCCGGCGCCAGTTCGGCGAGCCGGTCCAGGCAGGCGTCCGCGAGGTCGAGGGCGTTGTGCGTCTGCTCCAGCAGGCACTCGAACCGGGCCAGGCAGTCGCCCTCGGTCCGGGTCACGACCTTCAGCGTGTCCCGCAGCTCCCCGTACGCCAGATACGGCTCGTCGCGCCGCAGGTCGAAGTCGACGCCCGAGGCGCGGGCGATCGGCCCCGACACCCCGTACGCGTGCACCGCGCCGGCCGACAGCACGCCGACGCCCCGGGTGCGGCCCCGGAAGATCTCGTTGCCGAGGACCAGTTCGTCGTACACGTCCATCCGCGAGCGGACCGACGCGACGGCGTCCCGCGCCCGGCCGGCCCAGCCGGCCGGCAGGTCCTCCTTGAGGCCGCCCACCCGGTTGAACATGTAGTGCATGCGGCCGCCGGAGACCTCCTCCATCACGGCCTGCAGCTCCTCGCGCTCCCGGAACGCGTAGAACACCGGGGTGATCCCGCCCAGTTCCAGCGGGTACGAGCCCAGGAACATCAGATGGTTGAGCACCCGGTTCAGCTCGGCGAGCAGCGTACGGGTCCAGACCGCGCGCTCGGGGACCTCCATGCCGAGCATGCGCTCGACGGCCATCACGACGCCCAGTTCGTTGGAGAACGCGGAGAGCCAGTCGTGGCGGTTGGCGAGCATGATGATCTGGCGGTAGTCGCGGGCCTCGAACAGCTTCTCCGCGCCGCGGTGCATGTAGCCGACGACCGGTTCGGCGTGCTGGACGCGCTCGCCGTCCAGGACGATGCGGAGGCGGAGCACGCCGTGGGTGGAGGGGTGCTGGGGGCCGATGTTCAGCACCATGTCGGTGCTCTCCGCCGCGCCGCCGATGCCGATGGTCGTCTCCGTCATGGGGTCAGTATCGCGTGCGCGCCGCGCCGGTGGGGGCGCTGCCCCCGGACCCCCGCTCCTCAGTCGCCGCGGGGGCCGATCCGCCGGCTCAGCCAGCCGAAGTCGCCCAGCCCGCCGCGGGCCGTCAGCTCCGCCGCCTCGCCCGCCGACGCCAGGGCCCGGAGGTAGGCCGGCGGGTCCGTCGTGGCCAGGGACAGCGGCGGGC
>NZ_JAKRGC010000073.1 GCF_022347745.1 Streptomyces sp. OfavH-34-F | reverse complement strand
CAGCAGCCGGGCGTTGTGCAGGCAGATCTCGACGGACCGCTCGCCGGTGGCCGGCTGGGCGAGCGGCTGGCCGGGGTCGTAGCCGCTGACGCCGAAGCGGGCGGCCTGCGGGTCGCCGGGGTAGGGCCGGGGCACGGGGAGGCGGCGGGCGATCTCGGTGGGGGTGGGGGTGCCCGGGTCGAGGGCCGGTGCGGGCGGGGCCTCGCTGCGGCGGTGCGGCGGACGGCGCAGCCACTGGGCGTAGTCGGGGATCGAGCCGAGGCGGGCGCCGAGGAGTTCGGCGGAGGGGGTGAAGTGGGCGGAGGGCTCGGGCTGGTCGCGCTTGCCGCGCAGGGCGCGGATCTCGCGCAGCACGCCGCGCAGCTGGCCGGCCATGTCGTCGGCGGTACCGAACCGCTGCTCGGGGTTCTCGGCGGTGGCGCGGGCGACGGCGAGCCGGAAGGAGCTGAGGCCGAGTCCGGGCACGTCGTCGCCGACCGCCCAGCGGGCCAGTTCGGCGAGGGTGACGCCGACGGTGTGCAGGTCGTGGGCGACGGTGAGGGGCCGGGTGCCGTCGGTCTCGGGCGCGGCGAAGTAGGGGGTGATGACGGGCGGCGGGTCGGCGCTGCCTGCCTTGCGGACGCCGCCGAGGTCGATGACCTTGATGCCGTCGAGGTGGTGGATGACGTTGGACGGCTTCATGTCGCCGTACAGGAAGCCCATGCCGTGCAGGTGGGAGAGGGCTTCCAGGATCTGGCAGCCGTAGGTGAGGACGTGCTCGATGTCGAGGACGAAGGTGCCCCGGCGGACGGATTCGACGACGGCGGACAGGGTGCGGTCGCCGACGTCCTCCATCACGATGTAGCCGCCGGAGACGGTGCCGTCCTCGTTGGTGGTGGAGACGAAGTCGCGGATCTGGACGATGCGTTCGTGGCGGATGGCGACGAGGCTGCGGCGTTCCTCGCCGGCCTGGGCGGCGCCGCGCTCGGCGTAGCGGTTGAGGAGGCCCTTGACCGCGACGAAGTCCTCCAGGTGGGTGTCCTCGGCGAGGTAGACCCAGCCCTGGCCGCCGTGGGCGATGGGGCCCCGGATGCGGTACTGGTTCTGCAGCGGCGGGCCGTCCCTGGTGAGTTCGGGACGGTACGAGTAGGGCGCCGCGCAGACCGGGCAGTAGCCCTCGTCCGGGGGCGGGGCGGCCGTGTAGGGCGGGACGAAGGCGGCGCCGCACGCCTTGGCGGAGCAGGTCATCACGATGCGGACGGGCTGTTCGGCGGCGGCCAGGCGTTCGGCGGGGCTGCCCGGGTCGAGGAGCGGGAGTTCGAGGAGCCGGGCGGGGCCGTGGTCCTCGGGGGCGGCGGGCAGCGGGGGCAGGCCGGGGGCGGTCTCGTCGCGGCCGCAGGTGTCGCAGTAGCCGGTGGGCAGGACGGCGCCGTCGCAGGGGGCGCCGGTGAAGCGGCGGTGCGGGCAGGGAATCCTCATGGGCGCCCCGCGGGGCCGGTGCGCTGTTCCGGCAGGCCGGGGCCGGCCGGTCCGGGGTGGCCGCCGGGTCCGGTGAGGTCGGCGCGTAAGTCGCGTAAGAGCTGTTTGAGCGCGGCCAGCCGGTCGCGGGGGTCGGGGAGCGCGCGCAGGTCGTGCAGGCGGCGCCGGCGGATGGCGGGGTCGGCGCCGGGGCGGGGCGGGGCGGACGCGGAGTCGGTGAGGGCGCCGAGGCGGAGCCAGACGCGCTCCATGTGCTCGGCGCGGCGCAGCAGTTCCTCGGCGCGCTCGTCCAGGGCGGGGACGAGGAGTGCGCTCTCCACCGCGTCCAGGCCGGGCCCCTCGGTGCCGCGGACGACGACGAGCAGCCGGAAGCCGAGGGTGCGGACGCGGGCCAGGACCCGGACGAGGCCGGCCGGGTCGGGGTCCTCGTCCAGGCCGATCACCGCGAGGACGGGTCCGGCGGCGGGCGGGCCGGCCAGGGAGCGTTCGGGTTCGTCGCCGCCCTCCAGGAGCCAGTCGCGGTAGCGGTTGCGCTGGTACCGGGGCGGCCGGAGCTGGGCGACCAGGGTGTCCACCAGCTCGTCGGGGCGCGTGCGGCCGCCGTGGTGGATGAGGTGGGCCCGGTGCAGCTGGTGGCGCAGGGTGCGGTCGCGGCCGCCGCCGGCCGGGACGACGGTGAAGCGGACGGCGGGCTGGTCGGTGCCCGCGAACCAGCGGCGCAGCCGGTCGGCGAAGGCGTGGTCCCAGCCGTCCGGGCCGCTCAGCTCGGCGACCAGCGGGACGAGGTGGGCGACGCGGTCGACGGGGATCATGTACGAGAAGGCGAGGTCGTTGTCGGTGGGCAGCTCCCGCTCCAGGTCGCCGCGCCAGCTGACGACGAGCCCGACGACGTGTTCGGGGCGGGCGCCCCGGCGGCCGGTGTGCACGGCGGCGCCGCTGAAGCCGGGGCGCACCACCTCGGCGTTGGTGCGGGCGTCGAGCTGGACCCAGTCGCCGTGGAGGCCGCTGATCCGGCCGGAGAGCCACATGCCGTCGGCGTCGAAGGGTGCGGCGTAGCCGCCGAGCCAGACCTCGCCGCCGCGTTCGAGGTGCCGGGTGAGCGGGGCGGGTTCGGCCTGGGGGCGGGGGCTGTCCAGGGCGAGGACGGCGATGTCCTCGCGGTCGGGTCCAGGGCGGCCGGGCAGCCAGCCGTCCGGGGCGACGCGGGCGGCGACCGGGGGGATGGCGGGGTTCTCGGCGAACTCCACCCACATCCGGGCGTGTGGGTCGCCGACGACGTGCGCGCAGGTCAGGACGCGGTCCTGGGTGATCAGTACGCCGGCGCCGCACACCGCGTTCTGCGGGCCGTCCGGGCGCAGCCGCAGCCGCCAGTCCGCTCTCAACTCCCCCATGGTTCCCGAGCGTACGCGTGCGTAGCGGTTCCTTCCCAGGGTCCGCGCACAACGGGGTGCGGACGGCCGGTTCCGGTGGCCGGACACCGTGTTCGGCTTCTGATCACGACGGAGCGGGGCGATGGAGCGCGCAGCCCCAAGTAGCGCCCACAGGCGTCGAGTTGTGAAGACTTCGTCATTCTGAGAGCGCTCTCAGTCACATGTCTTGACGCCTGTGGCGGGGCTCGCGACAGTGGTCGCACCCCCACCTCCCCCCACTCACCCCCGGAGTCGCCGTATGTTCTCGCGCCGGAAGTTTCTGACGGGCTCGGCCGCCGCCACCGCCACCGCGCTGACCTACCCCCTGTGGGGCAGCGCCCTGAGCCCGGTGGCGTCGGCGTCCGCCGCCACCTGTGAACTGGCCCTGGTGAACCGCTCGCTGCCGGGCCGCGTCAACGCCTATGTCACCGGCCACGAGCAGGCCACCGGCCGCTGGGTGCTGCTGCGGGCCGGCGGCGGGGTCTACCGGCCGGACTCCCCGGCCGCCCCGCAGACCCCGCTGCCGGTGGACTGCGCCATCCCGCTGAACGGGGCGGGCGGTGCGCCGGTCGTGCTGACGCTGCCCCAGATGTTCGGGGCCCGGGTGTACTTCGTACGGGACGACACCCTGGACTTCTACCTGAATCCGGGGCCCGCCCTGGTGGAGCCGGCGTTCGCGACCCCGGCGGACCCGAACTACGGGCGCACCTGGTCGTTCTGCGAGTTCACGTTCAACCCGCAGCAGCTGTACGCCAACATCAGCTACGTCGACCTGGTGACCGCGCTGCCGATCGGCCTGACCCTGGAGGGCGACGCCACGCACACCGTCGCCCCGCTCCCCGCCGGCGCCGTACAGCGGATCGCCGACGGCCTCATCGCCCAGGCGGCCGCGGACGGCCGGCCCTGGGACCGGTTGGTGACCCGCGGCGCGAACGGCAGCGTGCTGCGGGTCATCTCCCCGCAGAACCTGATGGCGCCCTACTTCGACCGCCCGGACCAGATGCCGTTCCGCGACCTGTTCACGGGGTACGTCGACCAGGTCTGGGAGAAGTACCGCTCGACGGACCTGCGGATCGACCTCCAGGGCGGCCGGGGCGTGCGTACCGGCCGGGTGAGCGGTGACACGCTGGTGTTCGAGGGCGGGCACACCTTCGCCCGGCCGTCCTCGAAGGACATCTTCACCTGCAACCACGGGCCGTTCACCAACAACCCGGCGGACAGCGACGACAAGAAGGCCCTGCTGGCCCGGCTCGCGGCGGGGTTCAACCGCTCGCTGATGCTGAGCCACCCGGACCAGCCGAACGGGGCCTCGGCGGCCGACTACTACCGGGGCGCGGTGACCAACCACTGGGCCCGGATCGTCCACGCCAACAGCCCGATCGGCTACGCGTTCCCGTACGACGACGTGCGTCCGGACGGGCGGCCGGACGTGTCCGGGGCGGCGAACGACGGCAACCCGAGGCGGTTCACGGTGAGTGTCGGTTCCTGACGCTCCCGGGAGGCCCGGCCGGTAGATGTTGAACTTTGAACAAGATGGGTCTACAGTGAATCTCGTTGAAGGTTAAACAACAGGTCGGGCCCACTCCGACCTCGTCCCCGAGGAGGAGCCATGGCTCTGTTCAACCGCAAGAACGACACCGCCGCCGCCGTGACCACGGCCGAGGTCGATCCCGCCCTGGCCGCCCTCTCCGGCGACTACACGATCGACCCGGCGCACAGCAGCATCGGCTTCACCGTGCGTCACGCCATGGTCACCAACGTGCGCGGCTCCTTCGCCGAGCACGAGGGTTCCCTCACGCTGGACGGCAGCGACCCGGCCAACTCGACGGCCTCGATCGACGTGAAGATCGCCAGCGTGGACACGGGCATCAAGGACCGCGACGGCCACCTGGTGAGCGGCGACTTCTTCGACGCCGAGAAGTTCCCCCTGATGACGTTCCGCTCGACCTCCGCCGAGCAGCTCGGCGGCGACAAGTACCGCGTCACGGGCGACCTGACCATCAAGGACGTCACCCGTCCGCTCGCCATCGACCTGGAGTTCAACGGCTCCGCGACCGACGTCTACGGCAACGAGCGCGTCGGCTTCGAGGGCAGTGCCGAGATCCTGCGCTCCGACTGGGGCCTGACCTGGAACGCGGCGCTGGAGACGGGCGGCGTCATGGTCAGCGACAAGGTGAAGCTGAACTTCGACATCTCCGCCATCAAGACGGCCCCCGAGGCCGCCTGACCCCCGCACCACACACCGCGCCCGCCGCCCCTCCCGTGACCGGGACCGGGCGGCGGGCGCGGTGGTGTGTCCCGTCAGCCCATCGTCTTCTGGCCGTCCAGGGCCTCGCGGATGATGTCGGCGTGGCCGGCGTGCTGGGCGGTCTCGGCGATGATGTGCATCAGGACGCGCCGGGCCGACCAGCGGGTGTCCGCCTGGAACCACGGCGCCTTCGGCAGGGGGTGCGAGACACCCAGGTCGGGCAGGGACGCGACCAGCGCGTCGGTGCGGGCGGCCGCCTCGGCGTAGGCGTCCAGCACGCCCGCCAGGGTCTCCCCCGGGAGCATCCGGAACTCGTCCGCCCGCTTCTGGTAGTCGGCCTCCGTCAGCTCGGTGAAGTCGGGCATCGCCGAGGGGCCCTTCTCGATGAAGCCCACCCAGCCCTGCTCGACCGAGGTGACGTGCTTGATGAGGCCACCGAGACACAGTTCGCTCACCGTGGTCCGCTGCCCGGCCTGCTCGTCGGTGAGGTCGCGGGTGGTGAACCGCAGGAAGTTACGGTGCTCGCCCAGCGCCTGGAGGAACTCCGCGTTCTCGTCCGAACCGGTGGACGCGGTGGCCGTCTCGTTGCTGGCGTTCATGATGTGCTGCCTTCCGTCGTTCCTGTTCCGCCGTCAGGAACGACAGTAGAAGCCGTATAGGTCAGATCGGGTCCTATTCGGGCCTCAGCGCCGCCGGAGCTTGAGCGTGTTGTCCGTCCGGGTGGTCGGATTGCCGTCCGGGTCGTTCTGGACCCGCTCGAACTCCTCGCTCAGCAGCACCTCCCACTCCCCCTCGGGCAGTTCCAGCGAGGCCAGCACCTCGTCCGGGGTCGGGAAGTGCATGGCCGCGTGGTGGTGGTCCCAGGCCGGGAAGCCCGCGTGGCCCACGATCAGCAGCACCCCGCCGGGGGCCACCGCGCGCGCCGCGCGGTGCAGGATGCGCTCGCGGGGCAGGTCGCCCATGGAGTGCAGGTAGTGCGCCGAGACGAGGTCGTACTCCCCTTCGGGGAACGAGACGCCCAGGTCGTGGAACCGCCAGTCCACCCGGTCGGCGACGCCCGCCTCGGCCGCGTGCTCGGCGGCGCGGGCCAGTGCCACCCGGGAGATGTCCGTCGCGGTGACCTGCCAGCCCCGGCCGGCCAGCCACACCGCGTCGGCGCCCTCCCCGCAGCCCAGGTCGAGCGCCCGGCCCGGCTTCAGCTCCCCGGCCTCGCGCACCAGCACGTCGTTCGGCCGGCCGCTCCAGATCCGGTCGCTCTCGCGGTACCGGTCGTCCCAGAGCTGCGCGCCGGAGGGGGTGTTGCGAATCTCCACGGCGCGCCGGGTGTCCTCCTGGACGAGGTCCCCGTTGATGGCCGCGCCCGCCTTGAGCCCGGCCGCCGCCGCGCCGATGACCTGGTCCATCAGCCCGGTCACGTTCCCGGCGACCCACACCCCGGCCGCCGCCGTGAGGCCCGTCGGGTCCGCCTCGACGTACGAGCCGAGGGTGTGCCCGCCCATCTCCAGCGGTACGGGCCGCAGCCCCAGGCTCTCCAGCAGCCCGGACCGGGCCGTGAACCGGGGCTGGACGACGACGGCCGCCCGCTCGACCACCCGGCCGCCCGCCAGTCGCACCCCGGTCAGCCGGTCGCCGGCCACCTCCAGGCCGGCCACCTCGCCGTCCACGACCGCGATGCCGCGCGCCGCGAGCTGCTCGTACTCCTCGTCGGAGGGCTCGGGCCCCTGGTGCAGGAAGAGCGTGACGTCCTCGCTCCACTGCCGCCACAGCAGCGCCTGGTGCACGGCCATGGGGCTGACCGCGATGACCCCGATCGCCGCGTCGCGCACCTCCCAGCCGTGGCAGTACGGGCAGTGCAGCACCTCGCGGCCCCACCGCTCGGCCAGGCCCTCGACCGGCGGGAGTTCGTCGGTCAGCCCGGTCGTCACCAGCAGCCGGCGCGCCGCCACGGCCGTGCCGTCCGCGCACACCACCCGGTACGCGTCGTCCGGCAGCCGCTCGGCCACCAGCGCCTCGCCGCTCAGGAACTCCACGCCGTACCCGGCCACCTCCTCCCGGCCGATCGCCAGCAGCTCCGAGGGCGGGGTGCCCTCGCGGCCCAGGTAGTTGTGGACGTGGGACGCGGGCGCGTTGCGCGGGCTGCCCGAATCGATCACCAGCACCGAGCGCCGTGCCCGGCCGAGGGCGAGGGCCCCGCTCAGTCCGGCGGCCCCGCCGCCGACCACCACCACGTCGTACATCTGCGTCATGTCGCTCATGCGCGCACCTCCATCTACGGAGATGGTGCGCCCCGCCCGGCCGGCCCGGCAAACATCCTTGCCGGTTCGGCAAGCACGGGCGCCGGGGCCGCGAATTCGCACCAGACGATCTTCCCCGGGTTCCGCTCCCCGACGCCCCACGTCTCCGCGAGCGCGGCGACCAGCGTCAGCCCGCGCCCGCTCTCCGCCATGGGCTCCGGCCACCCGGCCGCCTCGGCCACCTCACCGCCCCCGCTGTCGTGCATCTCGACCCGCAGCCGGCCCCCGGCGCACTCCCAGTACAGGAACAGCTTGAATCCGCGCCCCGGCGGCACCCCGTGCACGAGCGCGTTGGTCGCGAGTTCGCTCACGCAGAGCAGCACATCGTCCGTGTTCACCTTGCGCTCCCCGCACGCCCAGTCGACCAGGGCCTGCCCCACGAACTTCCGTACGAGCGGCACGGACCTGCGCTCACGGCGGTAGAAGGCTTCGCGGGATTCGAGGAGTTGGGTTCCTTCGTTCATGAGGCAAAGGTCACACGCTGTCACTACTGTCGAGCAGTGCGTCAGGTCGTACAACGCCGATGTACGACCTCTGACGGATCATCAAGGGCGCGTGACGGGGAGAGGCACTGCATGAAGAGCGGGAAGAACAGCAGGAAACGCGTGACGTCGTGGCACCTCATCGGCGCGCAGTTGGCGACGTTCCGCAGGGCGGCGGGATTAACGCAGTCGGCACTCGCCGAGCGCAGCCGCGTCAGCGAGGACACGATCGCGTCGGTAGAGCAGGGACGGCGCCCGCTCCAGATGGACCTGGCCATCCTGCTGGACGACATCCTGGAAACCAAGGGGGCCTTGCAGGTCGCGGTGGCCAAGGTCCCGCAGAAGGAACGGTTTCCGGCCTTCGTCCAGGACTTCGTCGAGTACGAGCAGGAGGCGGTGACCCTGATGTCGTACCAGAATCAGGTGGTGCCGGGGCTGCTCCAGACCGAGGAGTACGCGCGGTTCGTCTTCTCGTGCCAGTACCCGCCCCTGGAGCCGGATGAGCAAGAAGAGCAAGTGGCCGCCCGCCTCGGCAGGCAACGTCTCCTGGACCGCAAGCCCCGTCCCATGCTGCACTTCATCCTGGAGGAGAGCATCCTGCGCAGCGAGTTGGGAGACCCCGCCGTTATGCGCGAGCAGATCCGGCGCCTGCGCGAGTGTGCCGAGCTGCCCTTCATCGGATTTCAGATCATGCCGATGAAGCAGGCCAAGCACGCTGCTCTCGATGGCCCCATGGTTCTCCTTGAGACCCCGGACCACGACCACCTCGCCTACGTGGAGGGACAGCTGGTCAGCGTCCTCCACGATGACCCGAACGACGTCAGCGTGCTCCAGCAGAAGTATGGGATGCTCCGATCGCAGGCGCTCTCACCCGAAGAGAGCATTCGCCTCATGGAACACCTGCTTGGAGAGAGATGACCCGCGCAGCACACGGCACCGGACTCACTTGGTTCAAGTCCAGCTACAGCGGCAGCCAGGGCGGCGACTGCCTTGAGGTCGCCTACGACTGGCGCAAGTCCAGCTACAGCAGCGACCAGGGCGGCAACTGCGTCGAGGTCGCCGCTCACCCCGCCGCCGTACACATCCGGGACTCCAAGGTGACGGACGGCCCCGTTCTCACCGTCCCGCCCACCGCCTGGACCGCGTTCCTCCGGGCGAACAGCTAGCACCTCGTGGCCGCGAGGTAGACACGACGGGCCCGGATCTCGCCCTCGTACGCCTCGCGGACCGTGCGGCCGTCGAGCCGGAACCCCGCCTCCCGGACCGCCGCACTCAGCTCGTCCGCAGTGAACTCCGCCCAGTAGACGCGCAGTTCGCTGCCCAGCGGGTCGTCGACGACCTGGTCCGACGTGCCCTCCTTCGCGACGATCAGCAACTGGCCCCCGGGACGGAGCGCGGACGCCCAGCCCGCCAGGACCCCGGGCAGCACCCGCTTGGGCCGGTCGTGCAGCGAGTAGTACGCGACCAGCCCGTCGAGCGGGCCGCCGGTGAGCGCGCCCTGGTCCATGACGGCGAACCGGCAGCCGGGCCGCTCGCGCCGGGCGAGTTCGACGCAGCGGGGCGACAGGTCGATGCCGAGCACGTCGAGGCCGTACGAGGCGAGCAGAGCCGTCACGTGACCGCAGGGCCCGCAGCCCGCGTCGTACACCCGGCCACCGGCCCCGACCCGCTCCGCGAACGCGCGCAGCACCTCCAGGTCGTACGGCTTGCCGTCCAACTCGTCGCGAAAGAGCCGGAGATAGTGCTCCGCGCGCGCGTCCCACGTACGGACGACGTCAGCGGTGCTGCCGGGCTCGGGTGAGGACACGGGTGCCGCTACCAGCGGACGGGCGCGTCGGCGTACACCGTTTCGAAGGTCATGGTCGCGAAGTCTATGACGCGACTCCGTTCCCCGATCAGCCCTGTTGACTGACGATGCCGCCTTCTCGGGTCACGACGAAGCGACCGTGAAGTGGCAGACCGCTGCCGTCGGCGACGGGGCCGAGGTGCCGTCCACGGTCCGGACGTACCAGCCGTATTTGTGTCCGGCGAGCAGCGTCGGCCGGACCGAGACCGTGCCCTCCCCCAGCACTTTGCCGCTCGCGGAGCCCGGGCCCCCCAGGTAGATCGGCTGCGGCTGCTGCGGGTCGGTGTTGTCCCAGACCGAGAATTCGGCCCAGACATCGCGGGAGGGGTCCGGGTGTGCGACGTACGCGGTCAGCTCGGGGGTAGTGGTGGGGACGGTACCGAAGTCCCCGGCCGTGTAGCTCCCGTTGTGGCACCCGGGCCCGTTTGTCTCCGTGCCGGGGGCGGTCCCGGTCCGGGTGGGTGCGGTGAGCGCTCCCGCCGCGGAGGCGACCTGGGCGGCGGTCATCGCGTAATCGAACGTCGTGACCGACTGGAGGGATCCCTTCCAGAACGCGTTGGCGCGGCCGGACACCTTGTCGCGGCCGACGGTGAAGTCTCCGGTAGCCCGCCAAGTCACCGGGTGGTCGGCAGAGCCGACCGGGACACCGTCGACATACAGGGTGAGGGCACCACTCAGCGCGTCGAATGTTCCGGTGAGACGGGTCCAGCGGCCAGGCACAGCGGGCGTCCGGGAGATCGCCTGGTCCATGTCCCAGGTGTTGCTGTCGGCCTTGGGCATGCCGAACCGCCATGTCCGGTCCGTCTGGTTGAACCAGAGCATCATGCCGCTGATCCTGGAGCCGTCCTGCGCCATCACCACGGAGGTGCCTGCGTCCGGGTCGAGCTTGGCCCAGGCGGAGACGGTGAAGCTCCGCGTGGTGTCCACGACGGGGCCGTCGGCGTCGATCTCCCCGGTCATTCCGTCCAGCACCGCAGCGCCTCCGTGTTCGGTGCTCCAGCCGACACCACCCTGCACAGAACCGGAATGACCCTGCTCATTGCGGAGCGACCAGTTCAGGCGTGGCCCGCCCTTCACCGTGCCGAGCAACGGAGCATGGTCGGAGGGGGCGTTCGGCACGCAGGCCGCCCCGTTGCTCGTGGTGCAGTCGGGCTGGGCGGAGTAGTCGGCGCTGTCCGCCAGCTCGGGCAGGGAATCGCAGCTCCCGAACCCGGCTGTGGCGAACAGGTAGTCGATCTTCGAGGTCTGGACCGTTCCCTGCGTAAGAGTGCCGTCCGCCGTCGGAAGCCACTCGTTCGTGACCTTGGTTATCTCATTCGGCGTGTCACCGACGTAGTAGCCCTGCTGGTCACATTCGGCCAAGGTCCGGTACAGCGGTTGCAGGCTGTCACGCACCCGCGTGTTGAAGTCACCTCCCAGGACGACCTGCCGGAAGTCGTCCACCTGGTCGGAGACCGCCCCGATCTGTGCCTGGTATGCCGCTGCGGCCTCACCGGACGGCAGGGAGGTGTCGTAGTTGGTGAGGTGCGTCGTGCACAGATGGGTCTCCCATCCGGCGACCCCTGCGCACAGCACCTTTCCGCGTTGCTGCACTCCAGCTGGTGCCGGCAGCTGCGTCTCGCGCTTCCAGTCGATACCCCCCTTCGCCAGAATCGCCACGCTCACGTCACCCGACAGGCTGCCCCGGCAGTCGGAATCACCGTTCGGACGCGGGGTGATGGCCGATACGGCGCTCCAAGACGTGCCCGTTCGATTGAGCATGCCGAGGATCTGGTCGAGTTGACTGGGACCTCGCGCTCCGTCGCTGTTCCGCGTGCCGGCGCAGACCTCTTGAAGCAGAACGGCATCCAGGTTCTCCCCGGTGACGACCTCGGAGATCTGCGCCGCCTTCTTCAGAGTGTTGGTGCCGTCGGGCAGCCGGGTGTTGCGTTCCGGGCAGTACCCCGTTGCCCAGGGTCCGGCCCCACCGGCCTCTCCGCACACGTTCCACGTCATGACACGCAGCGGCTCGACAGTATGGGCGTTGTGCCCCGGGTCTCCGGGCACGGTGTCGAGTGCGGACGCCTGGCCCACGGACCCTGCACCGAGGAAGAGCACCGCGGAAAGCAGGGCGACCACCCCACGCCGTGCTGTTGATCTTTCTATTCGCATGGGGGAACGATAGAGGTCACTTCAAGCCGATCCCCATGGCAGACCATGGCGGAAGGGCCGGCAGCAGGACACCCCCTCACAGTCCGGCGCGCAGGGCGTTCACGCGGGCCGCCGCCGCCTCGAAGGCAGCCGGGTCGATCGCGCCGCCCAGTGCCTCGCTGAGGGCGGTCACCGCCTCGTCCCCCTGGGCGACGCTGCGCGCCGAGCACAGGATGAGGTCCATGCCCGCGGCGGCGGCCCGCACGGCGCGGGCGGACGTGCCGCCGTAGGGGGCGAGGGCGCCGGCCTCCAGGGCGTCGGTGACCGTGACGCCCGTGAAGCCGAGCCGGTTGCGCAGTTCGCCGACGACGGTCGGCGAGAGCCCGGCGGGGCGGGCGGAGTCGAGGGCGGTGTAGACGGCCCAGGAGAGCATGACGAGCTTGACGCCCGCGGCTATCGCGTCCCGGTACGGGGCCATGTCGACGCCGCGCAGGGTGGCGGCGGAGGTGCCGATCGTGACGGTGCGCAGATCGGTGTTCTGGTTCGCGGTCGCCGGGCCGAGGCCCGGGAAGTGCTTGGCGGTGGCGGCGACGCCCTCGCGCTGCTGGGCGGTGATGAAGGTGGACGAGCAACTGGCCACGGCGGCGGCCGACTTGCTGTACGAGCGCTCGTACTGGTCGGTGAAGTCGCCGTTCTTGCGGTAGACGTCGAGGACCGGGGCGAGATTGACGTTCATGCCGACGCCCGCGAGGTTCAGGCCGGCGCCCTCGCCGGTGAAGTCGGCCCACCGGTGCGGGTCGGCGGAGGCGCCGACGTCCTTGGCGGACATGACGGGTTCGCCGGGCAGCCGGCGGACCATGCCGCCCTCCTGGTCGGTCATCAGGAGGAGCGGGGCCTGTACCGGGGACGAGGCGTGGGCCGCCTTCATCGCCCTGACGACGCTCTCGATCTGGGTCAGGTCCCGGATGTTCTCGCCGAAGAAGATCACCCCGGCGGTGTGCCCCTGCGCGATCGCGTCCATCAGGGAGTCGGGCGGCGTGAGCCCCGGGTAGGAGTGGATCACGCAGCGTCCGGCGCGTTGCAGCGGGGACAGGGCGGCGTAGTGGGGGCGGGTGCCGCCGGTCGGGCGGCCGGCCGTTGGCGCGTCTTTCGCCGGCGCGCCTTCCGCCGGTCCGCGGGCCGCCTGTGCTCCGGCGGTGGGGGCGAGGCCGCCGGCCAGGGCCGCGGCTCCGGCGAGCAGGGCACCGCGCCGGCTGAGGGACGGGGTCATGGCGTGCTCCTTCATGAACGGTCGGGGAACGGTCGGGACACGCGGAGGCCGGAGCGGCCGGGGAGGTCCGCTCCGGTCTCCGCCCCCGTCGGCCGGAGGTCGTGTCCAGGATGGCAGCGGGTGCCGGCCCTCACCTCACGGGGTGTTGTTGGCCAGGGCCAGCAGGCGGGAGCGGTCGCCGCTGAAGCGGTCCCGGTCCACGTTGCCGGAGACGCCGCTCACCGATCCGGTGGAGGTGTACTGCCAGACCGTCCAGAAGGGGAAGCCCGACGGCATGCTGGGGCTGCCCGCCGAGGTCCAGTGGGCGACCCAGAGCGGGCTGCGCGAGTACATGCCGGTCCAGCCGCCGGTGCAGGTGTTCCACCAGCTGGGGCTGGTGTAGATCACCACGTCACGGCCGGTGCGGGCCTTGTACCGGTTGTAGAAGTCGAGCACCCACTGCCGCATGGCGGTCTGGGAGTAGCCGTAGCAGGTGCCCTCGATGTCGAGCACGCCGGGGAGCGTGAGGTTGTCGCGGGACCAGGCCCCGCCGTTGCTCGCGAAGAAGTCCGCCTGGGCCGCGCCGCCGGAGACGTCCGGCCGGGCGTAGTGGTACGCGCCCCGGATGACGCCCGCGTGGTAGGCGTTGTAGTAGTTGGCGCTGAACGTCGGGTCCTTGTACGTCAGCCCCTCGGTCGCCTTCATCCAGGCGAACTCGATGCCCGCGCCGCGCACGGAGCTCCAGTTGATGCCGCCCTGCCAGCTGGAGACGTCGATGCCGACGGGGTTGGCCTTGATGTTCGCGTCCGGCGTGGTGTCGAGCTGCCGGGTGTCCGGCTTGAAGTCCTTGCTGTTGTGGAGGTAGCCGACGCCCATGTACCCCTTGCCGTAGGGCACGGGGTTGTCCGGTACCGGCGCCGACGCGGCACTGCCGGACATCAGACCGAGCAGCAGCGCCGCGCTGGTGCCGATGACGCCGGCCGAGGTGAGTCTGTTGCGAGTGGTCATGAGGAGCCTCCTGCTGGTGGGGGGAGCCGCCGCTGTCCGGCCGCTCGGGCAGCACGCTTCACGCATGGTCTACGCGCGTCTACTTGTCGCGAACACGTCACAGTGAGCCACAGAATCCCGCCCCGGTAAACCGTTTCCGCCGCCCGCTAGTGGTCTAAACCTCTCGCCGCTCGCGTGAGCTGCGCGAACACCCGTGCCAGGGTGGAAAGTTTCCGTGCGGCGGCGGCGCGACCCGCTCCCCGCCGCCCACTCGATCGGGTGAACGTGCCCTACTTCGGGCATGATTCGGCACAAAGCGGCCCGGACGGACGCGATCATGCGTCGGTGATCTCTACCAACCGGACGGCACGCCGTCCCAAGTCCCCCCTCCTGGCGGGGTTCGGCGGCGCGCTCGCGCTGCTGACCCTGCTCCCCGCCATCCCGGCGACCGCCGCCGCTCCGGCGCGGGACGGCGCGGTACGGGCCACCGGTCAGCCCTCGCCCCGCGTGGTGACACCGGCCGAGCGCCGCACCGCCGCCTACCTGGACGCGCTACGGGACCGGCCGGCCCAGCTGCGGGCCTTCTTCAAGGCGCTGCCCAAGGGCGGTGACCTGCACAACCACCTGTCCGGCGCGGTGACCACCGAGTACCTGCTGCAGCTGGCGATCGAGCAGGGGCTGTGCATCGACGCGACGATGACGGCCGTGGCCCCGCCGTGCGGCCCCGGCACCCGGCCCGCCGCCGACTCCCGGACGGACGCCGCGTTCCGGCAGCAGATCATCCGGGCCTGGTCGATGCAGGACTTCCCGGCCGACGAGTCCGGCCACGACCACTTCTTCGACACGTTCGGCAAGTTCGGCATGGCCACCTGGTACGCGCGGGGCAAGATGCTGGCCAACGTGGCGGACACCGTGGTCAAGCAGAACCAGTTCTACCTGGAGACCATGGTCAGCCCGGCGTCCGAGAGCGCCAAGGCCCTGGCCGACGCGGTGGGCTACGACGCCGACCCGGCCGCGCTGCACCGCAAGCTGCTGGCCGGCGGCAAGCTGGACAAGGTGGTGGACGAGGCGGTCAAGGAGGCCGACGACACCGACGTCCAGTTCCGCGAGGCCGCGCACTGCGACACCCCGCGCCCGGCCGCCGCCTGCGAGCTGCCCGTCCGCTGGATCTCGCAGGTGTCGCGCGGCAGTTCGCCGGTCCGGGTGTTCACGCAGATGGCGGTGGGCATGCGGCTGGCGGAGCGGGACTCCCGGTTCGTCGCGGTCAACCTGGTGCAGCCGGAGGACTGGGACAGCTCGCTGGAGAACTACAGCCTCCAGATGCGGATGCTGAAGTACCTGCGCGGGCAGTACCCGGGCGCCCACCTCACCCTGCACGCCGGTGAGCTGGCACCCGGTCTGGTCAAGCCGGAGGACCTGACCTTCCACATCAACGAGGCGGTGCGGGTCGCCGGGGCCGAGCGCATCGGGCACGGCGTGGACCTGGTCCACGAGAACGACTGGCGCGCGCTGGCCCGGACGATGGCACGGCGGCAGGTCGCCGTGGAGGTGCCGTTCTCCAGCAACAAGCAGATCCTCGGCATCGCGGGCGACGACCACCCGTTCGAGGCGTACCGGCGCTACGGGGTGCCGATCGTGCTGTCCACCGACGACCCGGGCGTCTCGCGGATCGACATCAGCCACGAGTACCAGTACGCGGCGAAGACCTACGCCCTCTCGTACCCCGAGCTGAAGGACCTGGCCCGCGCCTCGCTGGAGTACGCCTTCCGGGACGGCCGCAGCCTGTGGGCGGCCGGCTCCGCGCCCTCCGGCTACCGCATGGTGACGGCCTGCCGGGCCGACCGCCCCGGTAGCGGCTCACCGAGCGCGCGCTGCGCCAACTACCTCGCGAGCAGCCCGAAGGCGGCGACCGAGTGGCGCCAGGAGGCGGCCTTCGCGGCCTTCGAGCGCACCCACGGCGGTCGCGGCTGACCCGCCCACCGCTACGCACCGTGAAGGGCGCGGGACTTCGGTCCCGCGCCCTTTCGGTTTTGCAAGAACGCGAATCAGCCATACTTCCGACCGCATTCAGCCATCGGAATTCGGAGTTCCATTTCCTTAAATCGGAGATCACCGTTGGTCTAGACAATCGATCGAGCCATTGGGTAGGTTCCCGTCACGAGATCTCAACCGCTGAATCAACCCACGCATCCACTCCACTTTTCCGGAGGAATCAATGGTTCAGGCAATTCTCGACATGACGGACCGCGCGCTCTCCCGCCTGCTGCGCGAGGAAACCGCCGAGGCGTACTGCCAGTGCCCCGCCGGCAGCTCCGTCTACTGTTCGGGCGACACCCTCGTGACGAAGTTCTGCTGCTCCTGGAACTGCGCCGCGAAGCCCACCTGCACGTACACCTACGTGTACGGCGGCTGCTGAGCCGTATCACCTCGTGTGAACGCATTTTCCGCCGCCGCCGACGGGCGGCGGCGGAAAATGCGGGTGCCGATTCCGGGAGATCCCATGAACACCCTGGCCGAACACCTCCGACTCATCTGCTGCTGCGTGGCCTCACTGGTCCTCGGGGCCTCCGCCCTGGGCAAGGCGCGCGCCCCCCGGGAGTTCGCGGACGCCGTGCGGCGCATGCGGGTGGTGCCGGCGCGGACGGTCGGGACGGTCGCGGTCGCCATGCCGATCCTGGAGGCCGCGCTCGCCGCTGCCGTCTGGATTCCACCGCTCGCCACCTGGGCCTTCGCCGCCGCGACCGTACTGACCGTCGCGTTCACCGCGGCCCTGGCGTCGGTGATCGCGCGCTCCATCGACACCTCCTGCTCCTGCTTCGGGGTCTCCGCCGCCCCGGTCGGCCCGGCCCACCTCGTGCGCAACGCGGCCCTCCTCCTCGTCGTCGGCGCCGGATGCGCCGCCACCCTGCTGCGCGATTCCACGGCGGCGCTCTTCCCCGCGTTTCCCCAGGCGCTCCTCGGATTGTTCGTGGCCGTCTGCACCAGCGCGCTCATCATCGCGACCGATGTGCTCGCCGAGGTGTTCTCCGGGCCTCGCGCGACGCATACCCGGCCCACTCATTGAATTCCCTTTCCTTATGACCGGACTCCCCCGTCCAGTGAGCGCCGAATCGAGGTCCCCTCATCATGCTTGTCGCCGCTGTCGTCATCATCGGCTGCCTTTCCCTCTTCAACCTTCTGCTCACTCTGGCCGTCGCCCGCCGTTCCTCGCAATCCACGACGAGTAACACCGAACCACCGGCGAACCGCCTGCCCGACGGCGCCCCGCTGCCCGAATTCACGGTGGAAACCCTGGAACACGGGACGATCGGCCGCGCCGATATCCAGGGCGAGGCCGTCGTCGGCTTCTTCTCCACGAGCTGCCGCCCCTGCCGCGACCAGGCACCCGATTTCGTGAAAGCGGTGCAGAACATTCCGGGTGGTCGGGAGCAGGTGCTCGCCTTCGTCAAGGGCGGCGGTCCGGCCGAAAAGGAACTGGTCGAGCTGCTCGCTCCGGTCGCCCGCGTGGTGACCGAGCCGGCCGGTGGCTCCGGAGCGTCACAGGAGGCGTTCGGCATCGTCCGCTGGCCCAGCTACCTGAATGTGGCCGCCGACGGTCGTATCACCGGGCGCGAGACGGTGGACTCCCTCGCGGTGCCGACGACCCCGTCGCCCCGGTGAGCGGGAAGGGGACCGGTCCGCGCGGCGAGGGCCTCCAGGCACTGCGGTCGGCGGGTGCCGCCATCGCCCTCGCCTGGCGGGCCGGCCCCCGGACCATCGCCGGTTTCGCGGCGGCCAGCGTCGTCGCGGGGCTGCTGCCGACGCTGGTGGCCCTGCTGGTGCGGGAGCTGTTCGACGGGATCGCCCAGCAGGCGTCCGCGGAGGAGCTGACCCGGATCACGCTCTGGCTGATCGCCGCGAGCCTCGGGCTCGCCGTCGTCCCCGCGTTCGGCGAGTACCTGCGCGGCCAGAACAGCCGGGCCATCCGCATCCGCGTCCAGGACGAACTGTTCGACGGCGTCAACCGGCTGCCGGGGCTGCGCCACTTCGAGAACCCCGCCTTCCAGGACGAGCTGCGCCTCGCCCAGCAGGCCGGCGGCACCGCGCCCGACCTGCTGATCGGGTCCGCCGTGAACAGCCTGCAGGCACTGGTGACCCTGACCGGGTTCCTGGCCACGGTGTTCGTGCTCAACCCGGTGCTCGGCGTGGTCACCGTCGTGATGGGCCTCCCGCTGTTCCACACCCAGCTCCAGGCCGGCAAGCGGCGGGCGCGGGTCCTCCAGGACAACATGCCGCGCAACCGACGCCAGATGTTCTACGGCAGCCTGCTCTCGGACACCGACGCGGTGAAGGAGATCCGCCTCTTCGGCCTCCAGGACTTCTTCCGCGACCGGGCCGGCGCGGAGTTGCGGACCGCGTCCGCCGCCGAGAGCCGCACCGACCTGCTGAACCTGGTGCGCCGGCTGCCGCCGCTGCTGCTGGGCGTCGCGGTGTACGGGGCGGGCCTGCTGTGGGCGGTGCGCGCGGTCCGCTCGGGCACGCTGACCATCGGTGACGTGTCGATGTTCCTGGCCGCCACGGCCGGGATGCAGTCCGGTGTCGCCCAGCTCGCGACCACGGGCAGCGCCGCCTACCAGGCGTCGATCACCTTCGGGTTCTTCCTGCGCCTCCAGCACGTCGAGCCGGACCTGCCGCGCCCGGCCGCGGAGCGCCCGCTGCCGCCGCTGTCCCGGGGCATCGAGCTGCGGGACGTCTGGTTCCGGTACGACGACACCTCGCCCTGGGTACTCCAGGGCGTCGATCTGACCATCCCGGCCAACGCCGCGACCGCGCTCGTCGGGCTGAACGGGGCCGGCAAGAGCACCCTGGTGAAGCTGCTGTGCCGGCTGTACGACCCGACGCGGGGCACGATCCTGTGGGACGGGCAGGACATCCGGGAGATCGCGCCGGAGAAGCTGCGCGAGCGCGTGGGCGTGGTCTTCCAGGACTACTGCCGCTACGACCTGACGGCGTCGGAGAACATCGGCCTGGGCCAGATCGGCCGGATGGACGACGCGGCGCGGATCACGGACGCCGCGAAGGCCGCAGGCATCCACGCCCGGATCAGCCGCCTGGGCGCCGGCTACCGCACGCTGCTGAGCCGGATCTTCCTGCCCGAGACGGAGCAGGGGCTCTCCGGCCAGTCGCTGTCCGGCGGCGAGTGGCAGCGGGTCGCGGTCGCCCGTGCCTTCATGCGCGGGGACGCCGAGCTGATGATCCTGGACGAGCCGAGCGCCGGCCTGGACGCGGCGGCCGAGAAGCGGCTCCACGACTCGCTGCGGGAGCTGCGCCGGGGCGCGACGAGCGTGATGATCTCGCACCGGCTCAGCTCGGTGCGCGGGGCGGACCGGATCATCGTGCTCAAGTCCGGCCGGGTCGCCGAACAGGGCGCCCACGACGAGCTGATGGCGCTGGGCGGCGAGTACGCGGGCCTGTTCACGCTCCAGGCGGACGGCTACCAGATGGGGCCTGTCCCGGGTTCCGGCGCGGCGCCGCACGAGAGCGCCGGACAGGACCTGAACGTGCCGGCGGGCCGGGGCTGAGGGGGACGCGATGCTGATGGTGCCGGCCGCGGCGGCGGGGTTCGCCGTCCTGCTGTTCCTGCTGCGGCTGACCGTGTCGGTGCTGCTGGTGTCCGGGCCGAGCATGACCCCGGCCCTGCGCCACGGGCAGCGGGTGCTGTTCGTCCGGCGCGGGCTGGTCCGGCCGCGCGTGGGGCGGATCGTGGTGCTGCGTCCGCCGCCGGGCCCGGCGGGCCGCCCGCTGCTGGTGAAGCGGGTGGTGGCGCTGGCCGGCGATCCGGTCCCGCCGGAGGTCCGCGAGGCGACCGGGGCGGCGCCGGACGCGGTGGTGCCGCCGGGCCGGCTGATGGTGCTGGGCGACAATCCGCCGTTCAGCACGGACTCCCGGCTGTGGGGCGCACTGCCGGTGTCGGACGTGGTGGGCGTCGTGCTGGAGGGGACGCGGCTGCAGGGCCGGGGCTGAGGGGACGCGGCTGCGGGGGCCGGGGCTGAGTGGGGTACGCCCCCGCCGGGGGACTAGAAGCCGCCCCCGAAGTCACCGCCGCCGCCGAAGCCCCCGCCGTCCCCGAAGCCCCCGCCGTCCCCGAAGCCCTCGCCGTCCCCGAAGCCGCCGTCGAAGCCGGACGGGTCGTAGTCGGCGCCGGAGAAGTCGCCGCCCGCGTAGTCGCCGCCGAAGTCGCCGCCGCCGTACTCGGCCGCGTACGCCGGGGTGGCGAGCATCGAGCCGAGCATGGTGCCGACCAGCAGGGTGGGCAGCAGCCCGCCCGCGAAGTAGCCGCCCGCCCAGGGGCCGTAGGCCGGGCCCGCCTCCCAGTACGGGCGGCGGGTGCCGTCGCCCGCGTCCACGGTCCGGCTCAGCGGCGCCTCGCCCTCGCGCAGCCGCACCTCGTCCGCCGCGCACACCGGGACCTCGCGGGCGCTGCCGCCCGCCGGGGACCAGCGGACGTCGGCGACCGACGGGCCGTGGCGCGGGTCGAAGAAGCAGGGCGGGCGCCGGGCCGGGAGTTCGCGGCCGGATCGGCGGGCGTCGAGCACGGCGAGCGAGTAGCGCCCCTCCTCCAGGGCCTCGGTCACCCCGCGCACGTCCGAGGGGTGTCGCGCGCCCGCCATCCGGGACTTGGCGCTCTCGTAGGAGTCGAGGGCGCGTTCGTAGTCGGCGCGCATCGCGTCGTCGGCGCCGGCCTCCGCCGGGTGGAAGTCGAGGCGTTCCAGGGTCTCCCCGTACGCGGTGATGTCCTCGTCCACGACGACCCGCAGCTTCTCCAGCGCGGCCCGCGCCTCCGCCCGCCGGCGCTCGCGCCTTCGGCGTACGACGGTGTACGCGGCGGCCCCGCCGAGGACGACCACGGCCCCGGTCACGGCCAGGCCGACGGCGGTCGCGCCGCCACCGGGCTCGGCGTGGTCGCCGCCGCTCCAGGAGGCGGGGGCGCTGCCCCGGGCCTGTTCGACGGCCCGGTCGACGAAGGCGTTGAGCTGGGTCGCCGCGTCGGTGTCCGCGCCGGGCGTCTGCACGGCCGCGGTGAGGTTGATGACCGCGTTGCGGGACATGACCTGCGGGTCGGCGCCCGCGCTGAAGGCGTCGCCGAGGCGGATGGCGTAGACGCCGGTGATCCCGGTCTCGGTGCGCAGGGTGCGCAGCACGGTGTTTTCGGGGAATGCCTCGGTGTCCGGCAGCACGGCCACGAAGACCGGTTTGTCCGCCTTCTCGATCTTCTCGCCGAGCGCGGCGGCCTGGCCCCGCGAGAGCTGGTCGGCCGCGGCCGGGTCCACGTAGACGGGCCCCCGGCGCAGGGCGCGGGCGACGTCCTCGACGGTGGAGGCACCCGTCGCGGCCGGGGCGGCGGGGACGGCGGCCGGGGCCAGGAAGAGGGCGAGGACGGACAGGACCATCAGCAGCCCCGCCAGGAACGCCGGGGCCGCACGGGTGTGGAGCGGCCGGTTCCGCATGCTTCCACGCTAACGGCTCACCCCCGCTGCCGCACACGCGTACGAAACGGGCGGGCGGTCTCCCTGACCGGAGAGGCCGCCCGCCCGTCCCGCGTCTGTCAGGCGGCCCGGTAGGCCGCCCTGAGCGCGGCCACCGCACCGGTCAGATCACCGGTGAGCAGCAGGTGGTCGGCGTCCGCGAACGGCTTGGACACCCGCGCGGTCGGCGTGCCGCCGGTCTTCTGCTGGACCAGCAGCCGGGCCCGGCCGACGATCTCCCGGCCCACCTCGGTCCGGCCCAGGCCGCTGTGCTCCGCGACCTTCGCGGCCAGGGCGAGCCCGGCGAGGGTCGCTTCGCCGCCGGCCGGGGGCTTGCGCAGGGTGGTGAGGCCCCAGCCGTACGGGAAGAGCGGGTCGTACGCCGTGTCGCCCACGTTGATCGGCAGCTGCGCCTCGGAGCGGGGCCAGCTCACGGGGAGCTGCCCGGTGAAGGGCCGCTTGCCGAAGAGGACGTCGGCGACGCCGTCGCCCTCGGAGCCCGGCAGCCAGGAGGCGACCAGTGCGTCGATGCCGTCGAGCTGGTCCCCGATGAGCTGGGGGCGGCCCGAGACGATCAGGACGGCGCACTTCATCGCGGCGCAGACCTTGTCGATCGCGGCCCGGTCGGCGTCGGACAGCTTCAGGTCGTGCCCGTTGCCGACGTCGCCGACGCCCTCCGCGTACGGGGTCTCGCCGACGACGACCACGCCCACGTCGTGGCCGGCGGTGTCGGCGGAGGCGTCCTTGGAGTACGTGACGGAGGCGGCGTCCTTCTTCATGGCGGACAGGATGGTGGTGCCCGGGGTAATGGCGCCGGACGAGCCCTGCCAGCTGATCGTCCAGCCGCCGGCCTGGTTGCCGATGTCGTCGGCGTTGGAGCCGGCCACGTACACCTTCTGCGTCGACTTGAGCGGCAGTACGCCGCCGTCGTTCTTCAGCAGCACCTGCGACTTGGCGGCGGCCTCGCGGGCCACGGCCCGGTGCTCCGCCGAGCCGATCTTCTCCAGGTTGGCGGTGTCCGCGTACGGCTGCTCGAAGAGGCCCAGCTTGAACTTCTGGGTCAGGATGCGGGCGACCGCGTCATCGATCCGGGACTGCGGGATGCGCCCCGCGGCGACCTCGTCCTGGAGCGTCTTCGTGAAGTCCTTGTACTCGGTCGGGACCATGATCATGTCGAGCCCGGCGTTGACGGACGTGCGCACGTCGCTCGCGTAGTCGCCGGGGAGCTGGTCGATCGCCTTGTAGTCACTGATGACGAAGCCCTCGAAGCCCATGCGGTCCTTGAGGACACCGTTGATCATCTCGGCGTCGCCGTGCATCTTCACCGGGCCCCGGTCGTCCCCGATGATGTCCAGCGAGGAGTAGGACGGCATGACCGTGCCGACGCCCCGCTTCACCGCGTCCGCGAAGGGCGCGAGGTGGACGGCCTCCAGCTCCTGCCGGGTGACCTTGGTGACGCCCTGGTCGGTCGTGTACGAACCGGTGGTCGACGAGCCGTACTCCGTACCGCCGTCGCCGACGTAGTGCTTGGCGGTGGCCAGCACCTTGTCGTTGCGGTCCAGGTCCCTGCCGTCGGCCGCGCCCTGCATGCCCTGGATCACCGTCTCCAGGGACTCCACGAGGGCCGGGTCCTCACCGTACGCCTCGTAGGAGCGGCCCCAGCGCTCGTCGCGCGAGACGCAGAGGCAGGGGGCGAAGTCCCACGGGACGCCGGTCGCGCGGACCTCGCTCGCGGTGACGGCACCGGTCTTCCGGGCCAGCTTCGGGTCGCGGGTGGCGCCGAGGCCGACGTTGTGCGGCATGATCGTCGCGCCGACCAGGTTGTTGTGGCCGTGCACCGCGTCCACGCCGTAGATCAGCGGGATCTGGAAGCGGGTGGCCTGGGCGCGCAGCTGGTAGCCGTCGATCATCTTCGCCCACGCCTCGGGGGTGTTGGGCGAGGGGACCGAACCGCCGCCGGAGAGCAGCGAGCCGAGGTCGTAGGTCGCGATGTCGCCCTGCGAGGCGAGCGCGTTGCGCTCGGCCTGGGTCATCTGGCCGGCCTTCTCGGCGGGCGACATCCGGGCGAGCAGGTCGGCGACGCGCTTCTTCACCGGCAGCTTCGGGTTCTGGTACGGCAGCCCGTGGGCGTCGATGACGGCCTGCGGGTTCTCCTTGGGCGGCCGGGCGCCGGTGACCGTCAGCTCCAGCGGGATCGTCTTGGCCGCGGAGGCGCCGGGGGTCTTCTTCGTCGCGACGGCCACGTGGTGCGTGGTGCCCGACGCGGTGCCCGCGGGGAAGGTGTACGTGCCGCTGACCGGGGTGAAGTCGGTGCCGGACTCGGCCGTTCCGCCCTTCGTCGCGTACGCGACGGTGACGGGCTCCTCCAGCGGGACGGACCCGGTCGTGGTGAGCGTGAAGCCGAGGGACGCGGTCGCGCCCTGCTTCACCGGGACCACCGCCGCCTCGGTGACGACGCTCGCCTTCAGCGCCGCGTCGGCCTTGCCGTACAGCTCCACGCCGTCCATGGCGAACTTCCCGGGGGCGCCGGGCGGCAGGGTGAGGGCGTACCCCCACATCTCGTTCAGGCCGAGCACCTGGTCGATGCCGCCGACGGGCTGGTAGTCGCCCCGGTAGGTGAAGTCGGCGAACGGGATCTCGACGAGGTGCCAGCCCTCCCAGTCGTCGGTGAACGAGGTGGTCCACAGCTCGGACGCCTCGCCGTGGGCGCCGCCGTCCTTGATCTCGAAGGCGATCCGCTTGCCCGAACCGGGCGGCAGCGGCGCGGTGTTCTGGCCGTACCACCAGAAGCGGATGCCCTTGTGGGCGGACCAGTCGTGGGCCGGCTGGTCGGCGGCGTAGTCGTGGCTGAAGCCGCCGTAGCCGCTGATGTCGTAGGTGCCTTCGAGGACCTTGGCGCCCTCGGGGGCGTCGGTCCGGTCCTTCAGGGCGAGGGTGGGCGGGTCGTCGGCGTCGCCGCCCCAGGTGAAGATGCCCTCGGCCGGCTGGGTGGCGAAGGGCACCTCGCCCTCGAAGCGGTCGACGGCGACGGGCGCCGGTTCGTCTGCGGCCGGGGCGGCCGTGCTGGGGGCGGCCCCGGCGAGCAGGCCGGCCAGCACGGTGGCGGCGGCC
>NZ_JAKRGC010000072.1 GCF_022347745.1 Streptomyces sp. OfavH-34-F | reverse complement strand
CCCGCGGGGGCGCGGCCCCCGCCGCGCCCCGGCCCCCGACCCCTTCCGGGTGGCACCCCGTCCCGCTGTGCCACCCGGAAGGGCACCACCATCTCCTTCTCCCCCCCACCGCGTCCGTCCTGGAGCCGCCATGACCGCGCACCACCCCGCGACCCGCACCGCCGCCTCGATCGTCTCGCTCGGGGCCCTGCTCGCGACCTCCCTCACCACCCTCACAGCGGCCCCCGCCTCCGCGGCCGAGACCCTGCTCTCCCAGGGACGGACGGCCACCGCCTCCTCCACCGAAGGCGCCGGCTTCCCCGCCTCCGCCGCCGTCGACGGCGACCCCGGCACCCGCTGGGCCAGCCAGTGGAGCGACGGCCAGTGGATCCAGGTCGACCTCGGCCGCACCGCCACCGTCAGCCGGATCGTGCTGAACTGGGAGGCCGCCCACGCCACCGCGTACGACATCCAGCTCTCCGACAACGGCACGGACTGGCGCACCGTGAAGTCCGTAACCGGCGCCGACGGCGGCACCGACGAGATCGCCGTCTCCGGCACCGGCCGCCACGTCCGGCTCCACGGCGTCAGCCGCTCCGGCGGATACGGCCTCTCCCTCTGGGAGTTCAAGGTCTACGGCGAGGAGGGCGGCACCCCGCCCCAGACCGGCGGCGCCGTCCGCGTCACCGGGAGCCAGGGCAACTGGCAGCTGACCGTCGGCGGCCAGCCGTACACCGTCAAGGGCGTCACCTGGGGCCCGGCCGTCGCCGACGCGGGCCGCTACATGCCCGACGTGAAGTCGCTGGGCGTCAACACCATCCGCACCTGGGGCACCGACGGCTCCACCAAGCCGCTCCTCGACGCGGCCGCCGCCCAGGGCATCCGGGTCGTGAACGGCTTCTGGCTCCAGCCCGGCGGCGGCCCCGGCTCCGGCGGCTGCGCGAACTACGTCACCGACACGACGTACAAGACGAACATGCTGAACGAGTTCGCGAAGTGGGTCGAGGAGTACAAGTCCCACCCGGCGACCCTCATGTGGAACGTCGGCAACGAGTCCGTCCTCGGACTCCAGAACTGCTACTCCGGCACCGAACTCGAAGCCCAGCGCAACGCCTACACGAGCTTCGTCAACGACGTCGCCAGGAAGATCCACACCATCGACCCCGACCACCCCGTCACCTCGACGGACGCGTGGACCGGCGCCTGGCCCTACTACAAGCGCAACGCCCCCGACCTCGACCTGTACTCGATGAACGCCTACGGGGACCTGTGCGGGGTGCGCGAGGACTGGGAACAGGGCGGCTACACCAAGCCGTACCTCATCACCGAGACCGGCCCGGCGGGGGAGTGGGAGACCCCCAAGGACGCCAACGGCGTCGCCGACGAACCCACCGACGTGCAAAAGGCCGAGGGCTACACCCGGGCCTGGGGCTGTGTCACCGGACACCGGGGCGTCGCGCTGGGCGCCACCGTCTTCCACTACGGCACCGAGCACGACTTCGGCGGCGTCTGGTTCAACCTCCTGCCGGACGGCCTCAAGCGGCTCTCCTACTACGCCCTGAAGAAGGCGTACACGGGCGGCACCACCGGCGACAACACCCCGCCCGTCATCACCAACATGACCGTCACCCCGTCCGGATCCGCCCCGGCCGGCGGCGAGTTCACGATCCGCGCCGACGTCCGCGACCCCGACGGCGACCCCGTCACCACCAAGGTCTTCCTCAGCGGCAACTACGCCAACGGCGACAAGCGCCTCCTGGAGACCCCGCACCGCCGCAACGCCGACGGCTCCCTCACCGTCACCGCCCCCGAGAAGCTCGGCGTGTGGAAGGTGTACGTCCAGGCCGAGGACGGCCGCGGCAACGCCGGCATCGAGACGAAGTCGATGAGGGTCGTCGCCCCGCCCGTCAGCGGCACGAACATCGCCCAGGGCAGCCCCACCACCGCCTCCACCTCCTTCCAGGCGTCCTGACGGCGACTGCCCCTGCCCGGCGGCAACGCCGCCACCGACGGCGACCCGAACACCCCCTGGGCCGGCGACTGGGCCGACCCGCAGTGGATCCAGGTCGACCTCGGCTCGGCCAAGCCCGATCCGCACCCTCCAGCTCGTCCGGAACCCCGCCTACGCCAAGTCCTGAGAGGTCCAGGTCTCCGACGACGGCAACACCTGGCGCACCGTCCACACCGCCACCACCGGCAACGGGGACATCGACACCGTCGCGACCGCCACCACCGCCCGGTACGTCAAGCTCCAGCTGACCGCCCGCGGCACCGGCTGGGGTTGCTCCCTCCACGAGTTCGGCGTCCACAACCGACGACGCCGGACCCCTGAACAGGGGTGACGGGGCCCGCCGCTCGGCTTCATCACCCCCGCACCACCGCACGAGGCGAAAACCGTCCACACCCACCGACGCGTGGCGCTTCGCGTTCACGCGACCTCCCCCCACGGGCAGGAGACCCCCATGAGATCGAGTCCGAAGCGGCTCTCGGTACTTCTCGTCAGTACGGCCCTCATCGCCGGCGCCCTCGGCTTCGGTACGATGGCCCAGGCCACCGACCGGGCCGCCGGCATTCCGCCCACCGATCACGTCGGGCACCAGATGGCCGCCTCCACCCAGGCGTCGGGCGACGACGCCGACGGAGACGGATACATCCCCGCCGTCCCGCCGGTCACCGGCGTCACCCCGTCCACGGACACCCCGCCCCCGGCCTACCACCACGAGTTCCAGGCCGGCTGCTCCGTCACCCACACCGCGCCCGACGACCCGATCGTCTATCCGGGCCAGTTCGGCAAGTCCCACGACCACACGTTCATGGGCAACACCTCCACGAACGCCGCGAGCACCACCGCCTCCCTCTACGGAGGCACCACCACCTGCAAGGCACCCGCGGACGCCTCGGCGTACTGGATGCCCTCGCTGTACAACGGCGACCAGAAGATCCTGCCCGTCGGCCCGCAGGTCATCTACTACAAGGCCGGCGTCACCGACTACCGCAGCGTGCGTCCCTTCCCGAAGGGGCTGCGGTTCGTCGTCGGCAACCCGATGCAGACCGAGCAGGAGTTCCGCGCCCACAAGGGCTTCGTCGAGGGCTGGGAGTGCGGTGACAGCTTCTTCAACACGGACATCCCGGCGAACTGTCCCAGCCGGCCGGACGTCCAGCTCAACCTGCGCATGCAGGCGCCCAGCTGCTGGAACGGCCTGCACCTCGACACCCCCGACCACAAGAGCCACATGGCGTACCCGGTCGTGAAGCCCGGCACCAACGACAACATGTGCCCGGCCTCCCACCCGGTCGCGCTGCCGATGATCGAGTTCAAGATGGCGTGGCCGGTCAACGGCGACATGAGCCGGGTCCGCCTCGCCAGCGGCCGCGGCTACTCCTTCCACTACGACTTCTTCAACGCGTGGGAGGAGCGCACCCTCAAGGCCCTGGTCGACCACTGCATCAACGGCGGCCTCCAGTGCGACACCCGGGGCTTCGACCTCTACCGCCCCGAGCGCGGCGCGGTGCTGGACGCCGACCACCGCCTGCCCTGACACGGCCGGTTGTCCGCTACACGGTCCGACCGCTTTGAGGAAGCGGTCGGGCCGTTGCCCCTGTTTTCCGTGCTCCAGCACGCCTTCGAGCGTGCTGGAGCACGCAAGACGAGCAGCGGACGACAGGTCATCCCGAGAAAGAGACGAAGGAACGAACAAGTGGGCTGTGATGCGTGACGAGATGCTGGACCGTCTGGTCGACAAGCTGAGCTTGGCACAGAAAGTGCGTCTGCTCACCGGCTCCACCACCTGGCGGACGGCCGCTGAGGAAGCGATCGGCCTCAGGCAGATGGTCTTCTCCGACGGACCGGCGGGTGTGCGGGGCGAGGCATGGGACGAGCGACGCACATCCGCGTTGCTGCCCTCCGCCTCGGCTCTGGGAGCGACCTGGAACGATCAGCTGCTGCAGGACCTGGGAACCCTGCTCGCCTCGGAGGCCGTACGCAAGGGCGTCGACGTCGTGCTCGCACCCACCTTGAATCTTCATCGCACTCCGCTGGGAGGCCGGCACTTCGAGTGCTACTCGGAGGATCCCGCGCTCACCGCCCGGACCGGTGCAGCGCTGATCCGAGGTATTCAGGCCCACGGCGTGGCTGCCACGGCCAAGCACTTTGTCGCCAACGACTCCGAGACCGACCGACTCCATGTCGACGTCCGCCTCTCTGAGCGGACGCTGCGTGAGGTGTACCTCGCGCCTTTCGCCGCAGCCGTGGAAGCCGGTGCGTGGCTGGTCATGGCTGGATACAACAGCGTGGACGGCACCACCATGACCGCCCACCCGCTCCTCGCCGAACCGCTCAAAAGCGAATGGGGGTTCGACGGGGTCGCCGTTTCGGGCTGGGCCGCGGTCCGCAGCACCGAGGAATCCGCCCGTGCCGCCCTCGACCTCGCGATGCCAGGCCCCAACAGTCCCTGGTCGGCCATTCTCGTCCAAGCCGTGGAGGACGGCCGTATCACCGAAGCGACCCTCAACGACAAGGTGCGTCGCCTCCTCAGGCTCGCGGACCGCGTCGGCGCGCTGGAGAAGCCCACTCGTCGTCGCCCGCTGATGTCATCCACAGCCGTCCGGCAGCTGCTGCGTCGAGCAGTAGCCGCCGGAACGGTTCTGGTGCGCAACGAGAACGTCCTGCCCCTGGACCGGAATGCCTTGGCGACGATCGCCGTCATAGGCGAGCATGCTGCTGAGCCCCGGGTCCAGGGGGGAGGCAGTGTCGGCGTGCTCCCCGACGGGGTCGTCACCCCTCTCGACAGCATCCGGGTGAGGATGCGTGGCCGAGGTCGGGTGCTCTACGCTCCAGGACCCTCGTTGAGCCTGCCGCCCTCCCCGCTGACCCCCGGCAGGTGCAAGGACCCCAGGTCGAATGAGCCCGGAGTGCTGCTGCGCTGCCTTGACGTCCATGGGCGCGAACTGATGGCCGAACGGCGCCTGTCGGGTAGGCAGCTCGAACCCGACCTGCCCGCTGGAGCCCACACCGTGGAGATCAGCGCACTGCTGCGTCCCGAGGCCACCGGCACGTGGACCATCGGTATCGGTGGCTTCGGCAGGATGACTCTCAGCATCGACGGGGACACTGTCCTTGACGGCCTGTACCCCCGCGACACCGACGACCCGGCGATCGTGCATGTTGCCCCACCCCTGCAGACCGTCCGGACCCACTTGGTCAAGGATCGCGTCGTTCGCCTCGTCGCACGCCGGGAGCTGATCCCCGGCGCGGGCCGTGCGACCATCGTCGCTGCCGCCCCACCGGAGCGGGACAGCGAGGCCGCCCTGAAGGAAGCCGTGGAAGCGGCCCGTCGCGCGGATGCCGTCATCGTCGTCGTCGGGACGACAGAGCACAGCGAGACGGAAGGGTGCGATCGGACAGACCTGTCCCTCGGTCACCTTCAGGATGACCTCGTCCGCGCGGTCGCTGCCGTGAACTCCCGAACCGTCGCTGTCGCCAACAGCGGGGGTCCCGTGGAACTCCCTTGGCGCGACGAGGTGGGCGCCCTGCTTCTCGCATGGTTCCCGGGCCAGGAAGCCGGCGCTGGTCTCGCCGATGTCATCTTCGGTTACGCCGAGCCCGGAGGCAGGCTCCCCACGACGTGGGCGGCGTCTCTCGTGGATGCGCCTGTCACGAGCACTCAACCGGTCGAAGGCCGGCTGGATTACGCCGAAGGACTGCACATCGGCTATCGCGCCTGGCTGCGCGAGGGGAGCAGCCCTGCTTACTGGTTCGGGCACGGTCTGGGGTACACCACTTGGGAGTACGAGCGAGTGGACGCTCCGAAGCGGATCAGGAAGGGCGAGCCCTTCACTGTCCGGGTCACACTGCGCAATGTGGGCGAGCGCCCTGGGCGAGAGGTCGTGCAGGTCTACGTTGCACGCCCGGGATCGGCTGTGGAGCGCCCGGCACAGTGGCTTGCGGGGTATGCGACCGCACGTGCAGATCCGGGACGAAAGGCGGTCGTCGAAGTGACCGTGCCACCGTGCGTGCTGCAGCACTGGTGTCCTGAAGAGGCCGGATGGCGAACGGAGGCTGGGATGTACCAGCTCATGGTGGGGCGTTCGGCGGGGGCCATGGAGTGGACGGGGGAAACAGCCGTGAGTGAACCGGGGTAAACGGCCGACAAGAGGCGGACAAGGGATAATCCAGAGCCCGCAACGCGAAGGAAATTGGTTCCCGGGGCGTGGTCCAGGCGAGGCGGCCCGACTTTCTTGAATGGTCCCTCGGTGCTGCTTTTCTGTAACTCGATTCCTATTCCCTGGCAGCCTGTAATGAGCTACTTTCGGCTTCTGTCGTTTACGCCTCTATTTCAGGTGGATGTCATGAGCCGTGCCATTTCCTTGCGCGATGTGAGTAAGAAGTACGATCGCAACTCCTATGCGGTCCACCGCATCTCGCTGACGGTTGAGCCGGGAGGGTTCCTGGTCCTGCTGGGGCCGTCCGGATGCGGAAAATCCACAGTGCTGCGCATGATCGCCGGCCTTGAGGACATCAGCGAGGGGGAGTTGCTCCTGGACGGCGTTTACGCCAATGAAGTTCCCCCGCATCAGCGGGACACCGCGATGGTGTTCCAGAACTTCGCGCTCTACCCGTCCATGACCACGAGGGAGAACATCGGGTTTCCCTTGAAGCTGAGAGATCCTGCCGCGGACCACGGGCCGCAGGTCGAGACGACGGCCCGTATGCTCGCCATCGAGGATCTGCTTGAGCGGCTTCCCGGACAGCTTTCTGGTGGGGAGCGCCAGAGAGTGGCGATGGGCAGGGCGATATCCCGGCACCCCTCGGTCTTCCTGTTCGACGAGCCGTTGTCGAACCTTGACGCCAAGCTTCGTGAACACTTGAGAGCCGAGATCGCCTCGCTCACCCGAGAAATGGGCGTGACTACCGTCTACGTGACCCATGACCAGTCCGAGGCCATGTCTCTCGGCGACCAGGTCGCGGTCATGCGTGACGGTGTGCTGCAGCAGGTCAGCCGACCCGAAGAGCTGTACACAAGGCCGGTGAACGTCTTTGTCGCGGCATTCGTCGGTACGCCGCGCATCAGCCTCCTCGAAGCGGTCGTGCACGCTCCGCTCGACGCCTCGATGACGCTGGACCTCGGCGGCCAGTCCTTGGTGCTGCCCGAGCCCTTGAGCACGGAACACCAGCTGTTGCGGCTTCAGCAGGGACGCCGGGTCACCGTAGGGCTGCGTTCGGAGGCCGTGCGCATTGCTCCCCCCAGCCAGGCGAGACCGGGCGAGGCTGCTTTGTCGGGGGTCGTGGACCATGTCGAGTTCCAGGGCCATGAGGTGCTCGTACACCTGGACACGGGTTCGCGGCCGGCGGTTGTTCCCGATCTGGAGATCGCCCATCCCCGGGCCACCGGTTCGTACCGGCGGATCGGGCGGCAGTGGGGCGTCGGACGGGCGGCGGCACTGTCGGCGGCGTTGAGGGGCAGGTCTTCGGCCGCGGCGGTCGAGTCCGCCGTGCCCCCGGTGCAAGAGCGGAGGAGCATGGTGCGCAGCGACCTCGTCGTGCGGACGAGCCCGCAGAGGCAGGTGAGGAGCGGGGCGCATGTGCCGCTCCTGGTCGACCTGGCGCAGCTCTACGTGTTTGATCACCAGGGCCTGAGGATCTGCCCGGCACCAGAGGGCGGGGTGGGGCTGTACTGACGCGACGAATACCGGTGGGCGCGGCTGCGCTCGCTGCCTTGCCGAGGCGGACGGGGAGGCCCGCCAAGGCTGAGTCGGGCAACGCTCTCAGTGCGCGGCCCGCTGCCTGACCGTGGTCTGCCAGGCGGGTACGCGTTCTTCGACCTCCACGGGGGCCCGGCGGCCTCCATGCGTGAAGAAGTCGGCGAGCGGCAGGATCGCGGCGCCCACCGTGACGGCATCGGGGCCGAGAGTGCCGAGCCCGATCTGCACGTGAGAGGCGGGATAGGACAGGGCGTATGCGGTCGCGTACCTCGTGACGCTGTCGAGGAACCGGGAGCCCAGCTGGAGCCCCGCCCAGCCGCCGACGAGGATGCGCTCGGGCTGGAGCAGGTTGATCAGGTCCGAGAACCCGGCGCCCAGGTACTCTGCGGTCTCCTCCAGGACGGCGAGGGCGGTCGCGTCGGCCTCCGCCTCTGGGTCGTCCGGGTAGGCTGCGGCCAGGAAAGCGGTCAGCGCGGTTTCCTCTTCGGCGTCGATCGGCGGCTGACCGCCGGCTTCGCGCCAGCGTTCCAAGAGGGCTTCGGCGCCGGCGTACGCCTCAAGGCACCCTCGGGCCCCGCAGCGGCAGCGACGCCCCCGGACCTGCACCTTCAGATGTCCCCACTCCACGGCCCGGCCGGGACGCAGGTCGTCGCTGACGACGCATGCGCCGACTCCCGAGCCGAACAGCACGACGACGGCACTGCTCGCCCCCCGCCCGGCGCCGAACCACATCTCCGCCTGGCCGAGGGTCCTGGCCCCGTTCTCGATGAAGTAGGACACCGACTCCGGCAGTGACACGGACTCCCGCAACAACCGCTCCAGCGGCACGGCGTCCCAGTTGATCGTCTGCCCATGCACCACCGCACCGTCTTGCGGCGTCCTCGCCACGATGCCAGGAACGCCCACGCCCACTCCCAGCAGCTGCACGGGATCGATCCCCGCTCGCCGGACGACCTCCTCGATCCCGTCACGGACGCGGGCGACGATGTCCCCGACGTCGTAGCGGTCCTCTCTTCGGGGCCCGTTGACGCCAAGAGGCGACTCGACGCGCGCGAGCTCGGTGAGGGCCACATCGAACAGCTCGATCCTGACCCGTGTCTCGCCGATGTCGACGCCGATCATGTAGGCGCTGTCCTGGCGGATCCGCAAGAGCGTGCGGGGTCGGCCGCCGGCGGAGTCCACGCTGCCCGCCTCCTCGACCAGGCCCTCGGCCAGCAGATCTGCCACCACGTTGCTCACAGATCCCGAGCTCAGATGCGTGACCGGGCCGAGTGCCAGGCGGCTCAGCGGGCCGTCGAAATACAACCGTTGCAATACCGCACTGCGGTTCTCTCGTCGCAGGTCACGCACTGTACGACCGCTGCGCACACTCACTGGACACCCTCTTCCCTAGGCCTTGATTGCAAGATACCGCCGCGATGCTCTTGACGCGACCTTCTTCCGAGGTTTAACTCACATCCTAAATTAAGCCGAGAGGTCAGGTGGGGTTCAGCGTGGGACGTCACCCCCTCCGTCTTGGCTTCCACCTCCCTGAAAGGGACTCAAGGATCATGCGCAGAATCAGAGTCGCCGCCGTCGGTGCTGCCACCCTCTCCCTCGCCCTCACCGTGACCGCCTGCGGCGGTTCCAGCGGCTCCGGATCCAACGAGAAGCCCAAGACGCTGACCTACTGGGCCTCCAATCAGGGCGCCAGCATCGAGGTGGACAAGAAGGTCCTGCAGCCCGAGCTCGACAAGTTCGAGAAGGAGACCGGGATCAAGGTGAAGCTGGAGGTCGTGCCCTGGGCCGACCTGCTCAACCGGATCCTCACCGCCACCACCTCCGGCCAGGGCCCGGACGTCCTCAACATCGGCAACACCTGGAGCGCCTCCCTCCAGTCCACCGGCGCCCTGCTCCCCTTCGACGCGAAGAACTTCGAGGCGATCGGCGGCAAGGACCGCTTCGTCGAGTCGGCCCTCGGCTCCACCGGCGTTCAGAGCCAGGACCCGGCCGCCGTCCCGCTCTACTCGATGGCCTACGGGCTCTACTACAACAAGAAGATGTTCAAGGACGCGGGCATCGCCCAGCCGCCGACCACCTGGGACGAGGTGATCGCCGCCGGTAAGAAGCTCCGCAAGGACGGCAAGTGGGGCATCGGCGTCGAGGGCTCCAACCTGTCCAACAACATCCACCAGGTCTTCGTCCTCGGCAAGCAGAACGGTGCCGACTTCTTCACGGCCGACGGCAAGGCCGACTTCACCTCCGACGCCGCAGTGACCGCGGTCAAGCAGTACGTCGACCTCATGGCCACCCACAAGATCGTTGCGCCGGGCAACGCCGAGTACTCCCAGAACCAGTCGCTCAGCGACTTCTCCAAGGACAAGACCGGCATGGTCCTGTGGCAGAGTGCCTCCGCCACGTTCAAGTCCCAGGGCATGAACGACGACGAGTGGGGCGTCGTTCCCGCCCCTGTCCTCTCGGGCAAGCCCGGTGCGGGCGCCCAGACCAACTCGATGGTCGCCGGCATCAACATGGCCGTCTTCAAGAACACCAAGAACCTCAACGGCGCCCTGAAGTTCGTCAAGTTCATGACCAGCGACCAGGAGCAGGTCCACCTCAACAAGACCTACGGCTCCATCCCGCCGGTCAAGACCGCCCAGAGCGACCCCGCCTTCGACAGTCCCGCCCTGAAGGTCCTGCGCGACACCCTGGCCTCCAGCGCCGCCGCCCTCCCGCAGGTCCCGGAGGAGTCCCAGTTCGAGACCGTCGTCGGCACCGCGGTCAAGGAGCTGTTCGCCGAGGCCGCCGCCGGCCGGCCCGTCACGACCGAGTCCGTCAAGGCCAAGCTCGAGGCGGCCCAGCAGCAGATGCCGAAGAAGTAGGCACCAGCACCATGACCAATACCGCCGTCACCCCCGAGCGGGAGCCGGCGGTGCGCAAGGCCACACCCGGAGGGGCGCGCACCCCGCGCCGCTCCGGGCGCCGCCGCATCGCACTGCCCTACGTCCTGCTCCTGCCCGCCGTGGTGCTCGAACTCCTCGTGCACCTCATTCCCATGCTCATGGGCATCACCATGAGCTTCCGAGAACTCACGCAGTTCTACATCAGCAACTGGTCCGAAGCCCCCTGGTCCGGACTGGACAACTTCTCCGTCGCCATCGACTTCGACGCCCCGGCCGGCCAGGCGCTCCTGAAGTCCTTCCTGACGACGTGCATGTTCACCGTGCTCTCTGTCGGCCTGTGCTGGCTTCTCGGCACCGCCGCAGCTGTCTTCCTCCAGGAGCACTTCCGGGGCCGGGGCATTCTGCGCACCCTCTTCCTCGTCCCGTATGCGCTGCCGGTCTACGCCGCCGTCATCACCTGGGCGTTCATGTTCCAGCGGGACAACGGCGTCGTCAATCACGTCCTCCACGACCAGCTCGGCATCGGCGACAGCCCCGCCTTCTGGCTCATCGGGGACAACAGCTTCTGGGCGCTGCTCGTCGTCTCCGTGTGGAAGGGCTGGCCGTTCGCCTTCCTCACGGTCATGGCGGCCCTCCAGAACATCCCCCGGGACATGTACGAGGCCGCCGCCCTCGACGGGGCGGGCATCTGGAAGCAGATCCGGCACATCACCCTGCCGTCCCTGCGGCCCGTCAACCAGGTCCTCGTCCTCGTCCTCTTCCTGTGGACCTTCAACGACTTCAACACGCCGTTCGTGCTCTTCGGCAAGGCGGCCCCGGAGGCGGCGGACCTCATCTCGCTCCACATCTACCAGGCGTCCTTCCGGACGTGGAACTTCGGCACCGGCTCGGCCATGTCCGTGCTCCTGCTGCTCTTCCTCCTCGTCGTCACCGGCGTCTACCTCCTGCTCACCACTCGCGGAAGGAAGACCTCCCGTGTCTGACGCCGCCCACGCGCGCGCCCGCTCCCCGCGCTCCCCGATGGCCCCGCCCCGGTCCTTCCTGTGGAGCCGACGGATCTTCCTCACCCTGATCACCGCCTTCGTGGTGCTGCCGGTGTACGTGATGATCTCCAGCTCCCTGAAGCCGCTGGAGGACGTGTCGGGCAAGTTCGAGTGGATCCCGTCCACGCTCACCGTGGCTCCCTACTTCGACATCTGGGAGACGGTCCCCCTCGCCGACTACTTCGTGAACTCGATCGTCGTCGCGGGCGCCGCCACGGTCTTCTCCGTGATCGTCGCGGTCTTCGCCGCGTACGCCGTCAGTCGCTACGACTTCCGCGGCAAGCGGGTCTTCACGGTCACTGTCCTGTCGACGCAGATGTTCCCCGGCATCCTCTTCCTGCTGCCGCTCTTCCTCATCTACGTCAACATCGGCAACGCCACCGGCCTCGCGCTCTTCGGCTCCCGCGAGGGCCTGATCCTCACCTATCTGACCTTCTCGCTGCCCTTCTCCGTCTGGATGCTCACCGGCTACTTCGACGCGATCCCGCGCGAGTTGGACGAGGCGGCGAAGGTCGACGGCTGCGGACCGATCGGCGCGCTCTTCCGCGTGATCATTCCCGCTGCCCGCCCCGGCATCATCGCCGTCGCGATCTACGCCTTCATGACCGCCTGGGGCGAGGTCCTCTTCGCCTCCGTCATGACCAACGACTCCACCCGCACGCTCTCCGTCGGGCTCCAGGGCTACTCCACTCTCAACGACGTCTACTGGAACCAGGTGATGGCCGCCTCCCTCGTGGTGAGCGTCCCCGTCGTCATCGGCTTCCTCCTCCTCCAGCGCTACCTGGTTGCCGGCCTCACCGCGGGTGCCGTCAAGTGACGCACCGAGCCTCTCTCCTGCCGCCCGTACCGCCCACCGCCTCCGCTTCGATCACGAAGGGGTCCCCCGTGCCCGAATCCACCGACCTGCGCACCACGCTCGACCTGGCGGCCTTCCCGCCCTCCTTCGCCTGGGGTACGGCGACCTCCGCCTACCAGATCGAGGGCGCCGTCGCCGAGGACGGCCGCGCCCCTTCCATCTGGGACACCTTCTCCCGCGTCCCCGGCGCGATCGACAACGGCGACACCGGCGACACCGCCTGCGACCACTACCACCGCTGGCCCGAGGACGTCGCCCTCATGAAGGAGCTCGGCGCCGGCACCTACCGGATGTCGATCGCCTGGCCCCGGGTGGTCCCCGGCGGCGACGGCCCCGTCAACACCGCCGGACTCGACTTCTACGACCGGCTCGTCGACGGCCTCCTCGACGCGGGCATCACCCCCTCCGTCACCCTCTACCACTGGGACCTGCCGCAGGCTCTCCAGGACCGGGGCGGCTGGACCTCCCGCGAGACCGCCGAGCACCTCGCCGCGTACGCCTCCGTGGTGGCCGGGCGGCTCGGCGACCGGGTCGGCACCTGGGCGACCCTCAACGAGCCGCTCTGCTCCGCCTGGATCGGCCACCTGGAGGGACGGATGGCGCCGGGCCTCACCGACCTGACGGCCGCCGTCCGCGCCTCGTACCACCTGCTCCTCGGCCACGGCCTCACCACCGCCGCGGTCCGGGCCGCCGTCCCCGGCGCCCGCGTCGGCCTCGTGACCAACCACTCCACGGTGGCCCCCGCCTCCGGCCGCCCCGAGGACCTCGCGGCCGCCGCCCGCATGGACGGCCACAGCAACCGCTGGTGGCTCGACCCGGTGTACGGCAAGGGCTTCCCCGCCGACATGCGCGAGCTCTACGGAGTCGAACTCCCCGAGAAGCCGGGCGACCTGGAGACCATCGCCGCCCCCCTCGACTGGCACGGCCTCAACTACTACTTCCCCGTCACCGTCGAGGACGACCCCGAGGGCCCCGTCCCGCACGCCCGCGAGGTCCGCCTCCCCGACGTGCCGCGCACCGGGATGGACTGGCAGATCGAGGCGGCGGGTCTGGAGAGCCTGCTGCTGCGGCTCACCGAGGAGTACGGCGTCCGAGAGCTGTACGTCACCGAGAACGGCTCGGCCTTCCCCGACGCCACCGGCCCCGACGGCGCCGTCCACGACCCCGACCGCGTCCGCTACCTGGAACAGCACCTCGCCGCCTGCGCGAGCGCCGTCCGCAAGGGCGCCCCGCTCGCCGGCTACTACGCCTGGTCGCTCTTGGACAACTTCGAGTGGGCCTACGGCTACGACAAGCGCTTCGGCCTCGTCCACGTCGACTACGCCACCCAGAAGCGCACCGTGAAGACCAGCGGCCGCCGCTACGCCGAGCTGATCCGCGCCCACCGGCAGCTGCACGGCTGACGGAGCGGTGAAAAAGGGGCGTGGTCGGCCGACCACGCCCCTTTCCCCTGCCCGTCTCCCGTGTCAGCCGATGCCCGCCAGGCCCCGTGCTCCACGACGTGCGGCGCCGCGTGAGACGGCCAGGGCGTCCCAGCGGGCTCCGCGCTCGGGCAACAGCCCCGGGTCGCCGAAGACCCTGCCGGCGGTGATCTCGGGCAGGAGCCGGCGGCCCAGCAGCCGGCCGGCGCAGACGAGGCCGCTCAGTGCGGCGCCGGTCACCCCCGTCCCGTATCGGGTGGAGGCACCGACGACGTGCAGCCCCTCGACCGTGGTGCGGGTGTCCGGACGGGATCCGGCACGGCCCCACGAGGCCAGACCGTACGGGGTTCCGCCGGTGGAACGTGTGTACCGCTCCTGGGTCAGGGGAGAAGCGGCCTCCAGGTGGACGATGCTGTTCCGGAACGGCCCGAGAACGTCCTCGGCCGCCGTCAGCATGGCCGCGGCAAGCCGAGCCTTCGTTTGTGTGTAGGCGTCGTCACGGCGGTAGCGCCCGCCGTCCGCGGGACCGGTCTCCACCCCCCAGTACCCGTAGTCCGGCGGGCACAGCGTCATCAGCTGGAAGTTGCTGTGGCGGGGCGGGCACACATGCGGGGAGTCCGGGTCGCGTTGCGAAGCGAAGGACATGAACAGCAGGGGTACGGGGTCGAGGTCCCCCGCCATGACTCGCTGGTACGAGGCGTCGACATCGTCCCCCCACCACCACACATTGGCGTTGCGCCGCTCCGGCAGGGGCCTGTCGAGCGCCACGTAGAGGGTGGCCAGGGGGAGGGCCATCGTGGCCTCCCGCGCCTTCCTCACCATCGGGCCGGGCAGATGGGCGTCCCCCACCAGGTCGAGGACGGTTCGGCGGTAGTCGGCGTTCGAGACGACGAGGGGCGCAGTGAAGCGACGGCCGTCCACGAGGCCTACTCCGACGGCTCTTCCGTCCTCGACGAGGATCCGCTCGACCCTGCTCCGGGTCATGAGCCGGCCGCCGTGCGTCTCGAGCACCTCGACCAGCCCCGCGGCCAGCATCTGGCCGCCCCCTTCGGGATAGTAGGCCCCGCGCATGTAGTGGTCGGTGACGTTGGCGTGCATGGCGACCGTCACCCGCGATGGGCTCATCCCGTAGTTCGGGGACTGCGCCGCGAGTACGGTCCGGGCTGTCGACGACAGCCCGCAGTGGTCGAACAGCGCGCTCAGCGGGCGGCGCCCCCAGGCAAAGGTGACCGGGGCCTCCCGTATCTGCTCGGCGGCGGTGAGGTTCCGCTCGGTCAGTGACATGGTGTGCGACTCCGCGCCCAGCGCGGCGCACACGTCCACGAAGAGGTCGATGCCCGCCGCGTCCGTGGGCAGAGCCTTTTTGAGGCGGCACCTGTACCGCGACCAGTCGGCGGGAACGTGCAGGGACACCCCCGGGGTGATGATCTCGTCAAAGCCGTCCCGGTCCATCTCCCGGAAGGAGATGCGCTCGCCGAGTCCCAGACCGCCGAGGACCGTAGGCAGGAAGCCACTCGGACCGCAGTCGCCCAGATAGTGCACACCTACGTCGAACTCGTACGCCCGACGGCGCCTGAACACGTGCGTGTTGCCGCCCGCGACGTCATGCTGCTCGATCACGAGGACCCGCCGCCCGGAAGCGGCGAGATAGGCCGCGCACACGAGGCCGCCCATGCCGGAGCCGACGACGACCACGTCCCATTTCTCGTCGTCCGTCACGGGCGCGTCTCCGTCCCGGCCGCCAGCTTCTCCGCGTGGCGCAGGGCGAGGGCGGCGTGGTGCAGGTCGGCTTCCTCGTGAGGGACGTTGAGGACGATCGTGTTGATTCCCATGGTCAGGTAGCGGGCGAGGTATGCCCCCACCTCCTCATAGGAGCCCACCAGGTAGGGGCAGTACTCCTTGGACGTGCGCAGGGGGTGCATCCAGTACGGTGACGGCCCCGCTTCCTGTGCTGCCGCGTCCGCGGACAGCCGCTTCATCCAGGCCGAGTCCGAGAACCGGTTCGCGATCCGGTACTGCCGCTCGCCGTCGGGGTCGTCCGGGAAGCGGCCGTGCGCGACGCGCCACGCCTCGTCGTGGTCTTCGCGGGCGAGGATGCCTATGCGCAGGCCACCACCACGCAGCTCCGGCGAGCCGGGCTCGTATTCCTGGAGGGCGCGCGGGTACCGCAGCCGCACCACCCCCAGTCGCCGCTCCGCGTCGAGGCAGGCGTCGGACGAACCGGCCACGAACAACCGGGGGAGCAGCGCCGGGTCGGCGGGGGGAAACAGGCTGAGTCGGTTGACGCGGTAGTGGTCACCCTCGTAGGTCACCGGTTCCGTCGAGGTGAGCAGGTGACGGATCACCTCGCCGTACTCGACGAGCCGGTCGTAGCGGACGTCGTGCTCCAGGGCATCTCCGATGGTGCGCATGCGGTAGGGGCTGCCGCCGGTGATCAGGTTGAGGTCGACCGGTCTGCCGTACAGGAACATCAGCGAGCTGACCATGCGGGCCACGGCGTAGGGGTGTGTGTACGGAGGCTGCGCCGCCACCAGCGGCACCAGACGCTCGCTCTGCTGGAGCAGCATCTGGGCCGCCACCCACGGATCAACGACGTCGTGGTCCGTGAAGATCAGCAGTCCCCGCAGGCCGGCGTCGTCCGTCCAGCGTGCCGAGCGGGCGAGATCGCGGCGGAACTCCTCGGGTCGGGCCCCGGACGAAGGCGGACAGGTGGCGTAGACGTTGAGCAAGGTTCCTCTTCTCCTCACCGGGGACGCGCGCGTGCGGAGCGTCGCGCGCCCCTCAGGACAGCACGCGTGCCGCGAAGCCGACAGGCAGTTGGACCGGCAAGTCAACCGGCCCCAGCTGCCGCTGAGTTGCCTGGACGATCTCGTTCCTTGATCGCACTCTGGTCGGACCGAGAAGAGGGGGGAGGAGGCAGGAGTGTTGTACGTCAGACGTGTGGCGCCCTTTGTGCCCCGGCACCGGCTCACCGTTGCCGAACTGCAGGACCAGATGCAGCTGACGGACGCTCAGGTCGAGTTCCATCGGCGCTTCCTCGGCATGCGCAGGATCGCCGTGGCGCCGGAGCACTCCGTCCCGGACCTGCTGGCAGCCGCCGGCGAGGCGGCACTGGCCGGCAGCGACCGGACGAAGGTGCGCTATCTGCTCCACGCCCACACGATGCAGCACGCCGTGCCCGACTCCGCCGAGCTACTGGCCCGCCTGCGGAACGGGCTCGGTCTCACGCACGCCCGGAGCTTCGCGCTCTCGCACCAGAACTGCGCGGCCGGACTGTACATGCTGCGCCTCGCGGCGTCGCTGCTGAGGGCCGAACACCCCTCAGGCACCGCGCTGCTCCTCAGCGGGGAGAAGGTCCTGTCCCCCCTCGTGCGGCGGAACGCCGGACCCACCCTGCTCGGCGAAGCGGCGGCCGGCCTGCTCGTGGCCGGGGAGGGCCCCGGCCACGAGGTGCTGTCGGTGGCGTACCGCGTACTCGGGGGATTCCACGACGTGTTCGGCATGACGGACGGGACGCGGCGGCGGTATGAGAAGGCGTACATACCCACCATCGCCGCAGTGGCGGAGGAAGCCGCCGAGAGGGCCGGCACCGCTCCGGAGCGGGTCGCGCTGATCCTCCCGCACAACGTCAACCGCCTGTTCCTCCGGCAGTTCGGCAAAGCCCTGGGCGTGCCCGACGAGCGTGTCTTCACGGACAACGTCTCCGAGCTCGGCCACTGCTTCTGCGCGGACCCCTTCATCAATCTCTCCAGCGCCTTGACCGCGGGATCGCTCCGCGCGGGCGATCTGGCCCTCCTGGTCTCCGCCGGACTGGGAGCGACGTTTTCGGCAGCGGTCCTCCGCGTGGGCGAGGAAGCAGGCACCAGCATGGACGGGGCATCAGGCACATGACCTTCAGCGAACGGCTCAAGAAAGCGGCGACCGGGGATCCGGGCGCGAGCTTCATCTACCTCAACAACTTCGAGGTTGAAGCCGTCTGGGGAGCGGACGAACCCAAGCTCCCCGGCAGCGGCCTGTCCTTCTCTGCCGTGACCGTCAACCGCATGGAGGAGGTCGGCGTCCTCCTCGCGGAGCCGCACGACGCCGTGGTCCTCAAAGAACGCGTCGACCCGGACTACCTCGGCTACCTCGAAGGGCTGGACGCCGCGCACGGCACCCTGCTGATGGTCGACGACAACACCCCCGAGCACTCGGTCACCGAGGACGCGCTCGTCTCGCCGGACCTTCTCGCCACGCTGAAAGCGCTCGACGACGGCCGCACCTACCTCGCCCCTCTGGGCATCTCCGAACGGGAGGAACGGCTCTCCCGCGCCACCGGGCTTCCGCTGGCGGGCCCCCCGGCCGAGGTGTGCAGGCGCGTCAACGGCAAAATCTACAGCCGCGAACTCACCGAGGACACCGGTCTGGCGACCATCCCCGGTACGGCCTGCCGCACCGTGGACGAACTGGCCGGCGCCCTGCGGCTGCACCTCGGCCGCGCCGGCCGCGTCGTGGTCAAGGAGTCACTGGGCGTCTCGGGGCGCGGCATGGTCGTCCTCGACTCGCCCGATCGCGCCGCCCGGCTGGTGCGGATGATCGCCCGGCGTGGCGCGGACGCCCCGGTACGTCTGGTGGTCGAGGAGTGGATCGAGAAGGACTACGACCTCAACTACCAGTTCCTCCTGGCGCGGGACGGCACCATCGGTTTCGAGACCGTGAAGCGGGCCCTCACCGAGAACGGGGTGCACCGCGGCCATGCGTTCCCGCCCGACCTGCCCGGAAACGCCGAGGAACGGTTGAGGGAGAGCGCCGAGACCATCGGCGCGCGGCTTCACGCTGAGGGCTACTTCGGCCTGGTCGGCGTCGACGCGCTGATGGGCGCCGACGGACGACTGCATCCGTGCCTGGAGATCAACGCCAGGTTCAACATGGCGACCTACCAGAACCGGTTCGCCGAAAGGTTCGTCGCGCCGGGGCAGCACGCTCTGGCCGGGGTGATCGACCTCAAGCCCACGCGCCGGCACACGTTCCTCGAGGTGCGCGAGGCACTGGACGGACTGCTGTACGACGAAGGATCCCGCAGCGGACTGCTCGTCAACAACTTCTCCACCCTCAACGCCGCCGTCGCCCAGGGGCGCCGGGGCCAGGGCCGCCTCTACGGCATCGCCGTGGCGGACAGCGCCGCCGCGGCGCGGGACATCCACCTGGCGGCGGAAGACCGACTCGTAGAGATGACGCGGAAGGCATGATGGACGACTTGAACTGGCGGGACCTGGCCGAACGCTTCGGCACCCCTGCCTACGTGTACGACGGCGACGCCCTCGCCCGGCGGGTCACTGCACTGCGGGAGGCCCTCCCGGACCTCGAGGTCTTCTTCTCGCTGAAGTCCAACCCGAACCCGGCCGTCTACGGCGTCCTGCGCTCCCACGGAGCCCGGGCCGAGGTCTCCTCGCTGGCCGAACTCACCACCGTCCTCGCCGCCGGCACGCCGCCCGAGGACGTCCTCTTCCTCGGACCCGGCAAGAGTGAGGGGGAACTCGCCGCCTGCGTCGACCACGGCCTCTACGCGATCGTCTGCGAGTCCTTCCAGGAACTCGCGGCCATCGACCGGCTGGCCGGCGGTCGCGGCGTGCGTCAGCGGGTGATGCTCCGGATCAACCCCGCCTACTCCGTGTCCGGCTCACGGCTGACGATGGGCGGAAAGCCTCGGCAGTTCGGGATCGACGAGGCCGCCGTCCTCGCCGCCGGCGACCTGGTCGAACGGCACCCGCACGTCGACGTCGTCGGGGTCCAGGCCTACCTGGGCACCCGCATCCTGGACGCGGACGTGGTCGTGGGCAACACCACCTACATCCTCGACCTGAGTGAACGGGTCGCCACGGCCCTCGGCATCCGCCTCGAAGCGGTGGACATCGGCGGCGGCCTCGGAGTGCCCTACTTCGACGGCGAGGAGGAGTTCGACCTCAAGGCCCTCCGGGACAAGCTGACCCCGCTGCTCGCCGCCTTCCGGGCCGCGCACCCCGACACCCGACTGATCATGGAGGCGGGCCGCTACCTCACCGCGGACGCCGGAACCTACCTGATGGAGGTCCGGTACACGAAAGAGTCCATGGGAGAGTGGTTCGCCGTCACCGATGGCGGCACGCACCACCACATGGCGGCCGTCGGCATCGGCTCCTTCGTCAAGCGCAACTTCCCGATCGAGCTGCTCGCACGCGGCGGGGGCGACGGGGGGACCGACGCGCCGGCGGTTCCCGCCGTCGACCGATGGACGGTCACCGGACCGTTGTGCACCCCCAACGACACCATCGGCAAGAAGGTAGCCCTGCCCGGCCTCGCCCCGGGGGACCTGCTCGGCGTGCGGCGCTCCGGAGCGTACGGGCCGTCCGCCTCCCCCGTGCTCTTCCTCAGCCATGGCTACCCGGCCGAAGTGCTGGTCACGGAAGACGGGGCCCGCCTCGTCCGGGACCGCGACACCACCGAGGACCTGCTCGCCAAGTACCGGCCGTAGATCCCACCCCGCCGGCCGCACCCGGCCGTGCCCCACCGACACCACGACCCAGAGGAGCCGCACCCATGAACCGTGCCAAGACCATTGCCCAGCTCCGGGACACGCTTGCCGAAGTCTTGGACAAGGAGATCCCCGAGCTCACCGAGGAGACCCGTCTGTTCGAAGACCTCGCCCTCGACTCCACCAGCGTCATCGAGATGCTGATGGTGATGGAGGACACCATGGGCCTGGAGATCGACCCGGAGGAACTGGAACCGGAGGTCTTCGCCACCGTCGGCAGCATCACCGACTACGTGCTGGCCACGGCGGCCGCGGGCAAGGCGAGCTGACCGGTGCTCACACCCTCCACCGCGGTCCACCTGCCGGACCGGCGGCCCGTCTTCGGCGTCGCGCGCCCGGCCGGCCGGATCTTCCCCGAACGGCGCGGCACCCTTGACCCCGTGGAGCACCGCTATCTGGGCGACCTGCTCGAAGCGGCCGGCGGACGGGGCGCCGTGGGCCGCGCGGAGGCCCCCTCCAACGAGAACACGTACGCACGGATGACCGCCGAACTGCTCGACACCCTGGCCGAGCCCCTGTCGCCGGTGAACCGGATGGTGCTCGCCTACGCGCTGCCGGACCCCGCGATCAAGGAACTTGCCGGCTGCTCCATCGCCGACCTGTGCTCCGGTGACCCCGTCGTCTTCTCCGTGTCCGGACAGGGCGCCGGGGCGCCGTTCACCGCCCTTCGGATCCTCTCCGCCACCCACGACGAGAGCGCGCTGAACGGCGGCGCCTGCCTGATCTTCGACCAGAGGCCTGGACCGCTCACGGACCTGCTGCCCGGCGCCGCCGCCGGAGCCGACTCCGCCGTTCTGCTGCACACCGCGTCGGGCGGCCGCCCGACGCCCTTCCTGTGGGACGAGGAGGCCGCGGACCCGTCGGCCGCGCTGGCCGAGGTGGCGGCTCTCTTCCCGGCCGACCACCTGGTCCTCGGCCCCGAACTGGCCGCCGCCACGGGGCCCGTCCGTGAAGGGCCGGGGGAGGTGCGCCCGGCGCCCGCCTCCCTGCCCTGCACGGGCCTGTGGCACGTCGCGGCGTCACTCTGGGACCACCCCGGACCGCTGCTGCTGGCCGAGATCGATCCCGTCGCCGGCCGTCTCCACGCCGTCGGCTTCGGCCCCGGGGACGGGCCGGACCGATGACCACCACGCTCTCACCGGTGGCCGTCCGTCTCCCCCTCACCCGGGAACCGGTCGCCGACGTACTGTCACGAGCGGGCCGCCCCGCCTCCGAACAGCGCATGTTCCAAAGGATGTACGGACTGCGCGACACCCGGGTCCTGACCGGCGACGAGGACTTCGAGGACCTCCTCGCCGACGCCGGCGCCAAGGCGCTGAACGGCCGCAGACCCGATCTCGTGCTCTACGGCCACACCGTTCTCGCCCAGAGCATGGCCTACCGGGCGGGCTTCGCCCAGCGGCTCGGCGAACGGCTGGGCGCCCCCGGCGTCCCGGTGCTCGGCATCACCAAGACCGCTTGCACCTCCGTCCTGCACAGCATCGACCTGGCATCCCGCTGGCTCGCCGGGCCCGGCGAGGCGGGGGAGCACGTCCTCGTGCTCGGCGGAGACCAGGGATCGGTCTCCGACGCGATACGCATCATCCCCGGCGTCACCGTCGCGGGGGACGGCGCGGCGGCCTTCGTCGTCCACCGTGGCACCGACCGGTACGCCTACCTGGGCGGCGCCCGCGCCAAGGACACCCGCTTCCACCGCAACATGGCCATGGACCCCGACGAACGCCGCCTCTTCGGCCCGGCCACGGAGCGCGGCGCCGTGGACGTGGTGCGTTCCGCGGTGGCGGCCGCGGGCCTCGCCCTCCCGGACGTCGACTGGATCCTGCCGCACCACAACAACGCGATGTTCTGGCGCGGCTTCGCGAGGACCACCGGCTTCCCCAGGGAGCGCATCGTGCTGGACCTCCTGCCGGAATACGGCCACGTCTTCGGGATCGACGGCCTGCTCGGACTGGAGCACCTCGACCGGACGGGCCGCCTCCCGGTCGGAGGACGGGCGGTGCTGGTCGCCCTGGGTCAAGGCGCCTACTTCCAGGCCGTCGTCATCGAACGCAAGGAGTGAACGTGCCCGACGTGTCAGTGTGCCGCGAACTCGGCCACCGCAAAGGACTGGCCGCGGGCCTCGCCGCCGTGCTGGAGGGCCTCCCGCTCCACCAGGCGGCACCGGGCGGACTGGTCGCCGTCCCCCGCCGCACCGCCCCCGCCGACGGCGTCCCGGTGCCGCTGCCCCTCGTCCATCTCGAGGACATCGAAGTGCTGCGGATCGCGGGGCCGGTCGGCTCCGGCCTGACCGGGACGCGCGCCGCGGCCCTGGCCGCGGTCCGTCTCGGCGTGCTGTCGAACCTGCTGGAACTGGCCGTCGAACGCCTCAGCCGGCGCGAGTTCGCCGGTGCACCGATCCTTGAACGACAGCTCGTGACGGGAGAGATCGCCGACCTGGTCACCGAGACAGAGGAACTGACGGCCGCGTTGGAACGCGCCGACGACGGTACGCCGCCGGCCGTCAGCGCGGCCTGGCACGCCCGCCTGGACGAACTGGGCTGGCGCGTCGCGATGTTCTTCGGAGCCGAGGGATACATCACCGATCACCCGGCCCGCGCCGTCCACGTCTCCGCCCTTCTCGCCGACGTGTGCGTGGCCCGGCCCGTGGACTCCGTCGGCCGCCCTGCTCCGGCCGCCCCGCAGGAGGCACCGTGCTGATCACCCTGGACGACCGGCTGCGCGCCCTGCGGGGCGCCAGTGCCGAGATCGCCGCGGAACTCCGCACCCACGCCCTGGCCGTCGACGCGGACCCGTCGCGGATGACGCCTTACCTGCGGCTGGAGGCGTTCGATCTGATCCGCCGGGCGACCACCCCGGACCGTTTCGGCCCGGGCCCGCTCAGGGTGGGTCCGCACGTCTATGACCAGCGCAGCTGCCTGGAACGAGTCGTCTCCACCGTCGAGCTCGCCCGGGGCGACGCGGGCATGCTGCTCTCGTGCCCCGGCCCAGCCCTGGCGGGAATCCTCCTGGACGAACTCGGCGACGAAGAACAGCAGCGCCGCTTCCACGAACGCCTCTCCGACGGTGCCACCTGGTCCTTCTTCGCCATGACGGAACCGGCTCGGGGCAACGACGCGAGCGCGATGGAGACCCGCCTGGTGCCGGACGGCCCGGACCTGTACAGGCTCCACGGCACCAAGCGGTATGTGGGCAACGGCTCGCGCGGCGGCGTCGGCGTCGTCTTCGCCCGGACCGGACGCGGCCCGCTGTCCATCAGGGCCGCCCTCGTCGAACCACCGGCCCCAGGCTATCGGGCCGAAAGCCTGGACATGGTGGGGCTGAGGGGCGCCCGGCTCAGCGAGATCTCCCTCGACGGGCTGTCCGTAGAACCGCACATGCTTCTCGGCGCGCACAAGTCCCCCGCCCGCCGGGGCCTGTGGGGAGCCGTCCGTACCTTTCACCACATGCGCGCCCAGGTCGCCGCGATGGCCGTGGGCACCGGCCTGGCCCTCCACGAGCTGGTCGTCGCCCACCGGCCGGCCGCCCCCGGCGCCGACGAGGTCCTCGACCGGCTGGAGGCGTGCCGACAACTTGTGTACGCGGCGGGCGTCGCCGTGGACCGGGCCCCGGACTCCGCCCGCATGCCCTCGCTGGCCAAGCTCGGCGCGACCCGGCAGGCCGTCGAGACGAGCCGGTGGGCCGCCCGCTCGCTCGGCCCCGCCTCCCTCGTGGAGCACCCCCTGCTGGAGAAGTGGCGGCGCGACGTCTGCGGACTGGAGTTCATGGAGGGAACCACCAACATCCAGCGCGAGCACCTCGCCAAGAGTCACCTCAGAAGACGGAGCACGGCATGAACGGCAACCGCCTCTCCATCGAGACGACCTCCCTTGCCGTCGATCCCCTGGGGCCGCCGTGCTTCCGGGACATCTCCGCGGCGGGGGAGGGGCGGCTCGCCGCGGTCGCCGGCCACGTGCGACGCCTGGGCATCCCGGCGGAAGGGGTGTACATGACGGACACCCCGCTCACGAGCACCGCGGACCTCGCGGCCGAGGCGCTCGCCCGGCTCGGCCCCCCGGCCGGCGGCGAGGAGACGCTCATCCTGCTCCAAGCCGGCTACGACCAGGAGCACCACACCGTGCCCCTGCCCCGCGTCTCGCACGAGGCGGTCTGGGAGTTCACCGAGGAGTTCGGCGTCAGCCACGCCCCGGGAACCGCCGGTTGCGCCGCCGTGTTCGGCCTGCTCGCCCGCACCCTCGCCCCCGGGGCCAGGGCCACAGTGCTGATCGCCGACCACTCCGAGTACGGCTTCGCCTCCGCCCTGCCCGCCGGGGTCGTCGTCGCCGTCCGGGTGGTCCGGGGGCCCGGACCGTGGCGCCTGACCTTCGGGCGGGGCGCCGCACCGGCCCGCGTCCCGGTCCGGCGGATCGACGCGCACGGCACCCGGGCGCTGCTCGACGGAGTCTCCCTCGGCGTCTCCGAGGGGGACCGGATCGGCGTCGTCGGCCGCAACGGCGACGGCAAGACGACCCTGATCCGGATGATCGCCAAGCTGGAGGAGGC
>NZ_JAKRGC010000071.1 GCF_022347745.1 Streptomyces sp. OfavH-34-F | reverse complement strand
GGGGGCGCGGCGGCGCGGGCGCGTTCGGCCCGTTCGGCGGGGGTGCGGCGGACGGGGGGCGCGGGCTGTTCGCCGGGCGGGCACAGCTCGACCTCGCTGCCGTCGACCGGGTTGACGGTGAGCAGCAGATCGCCGGCGACGAGGGTGACCACGCGGGCCTGTTGCGGTGTTTGCTGACCGAAATCCGGAGTCAGCGGTTCGCGGGAGGGACGGCGGCCTGCCGCGTCCTTCGCCAAGCCCTTGTTGTCGTGGCCGAACTCTTCCGGCCCCCGGTGTATCGGGTCCATCGCCAAAGCCCCCAAGACGCGTCGAGCACGGTTGTCCCTCCCGGCCTCGCACGTCAGATGCCGCTCACGGTCCGGTGTCCGCCGGGTGGGTCCGTCAATCGGCAGACGGCCGAACCCTAAACCTCCGCTCAGTATCCATGAGCGGCCGGGGTGGGGCGCTGCCCCACAGATCACGGTCTCGTGAGGATTGTGCGGCTTGGGCCGTACGGTCACCGAGGGTCCGCCCGGGGGCACGCGGCGTCCCGGCCGGGGCTCAGACGCGCGGCAGGGACTCCGCGGCGATGCCGCCCTCGATGGCGAGGATGCGGTGCAGCCGGGTGGCCACCAGGAGGCGTTGCATCTGCGGAGGCACGCCGCGCAGCACGAGGCGGCGTCCGGCGCGCCCGGCCCTGCGGTGTGCGCCCATGATGACGCCGAGTCCGGTGGCGTCCCACGAATCCAGCTCGGTCAGGTCGAGCACCAGATCGCCGACGCCGTCGTCGAGGGCCGTGTGCAGGACCGTACGGGCGTCCGCCGCGCTTCGGACGTCGAGGCGGCCCCCGACGACCAGCTCGGCGTGGTCGCCCCTGATGTGCATATGCGCTCCCCTGGGATGCTCCGTGGCCCGGTCCGTCTGTCCGAAACTGTCACTGCCCCAACTGACTGCGGCAGCGACAGGCTAGTTGCCGTCTGTAAGCGAACCGATACCGAATTCACTCCGGGGAGTGATACGGAACGGCTGCGGCCCCGGATGGGGCCGCTGGTTCCGGACGGCGGTTCCCGTACGGCACCCCGGCCTGCTGGACGGCGAATCAGCCGGACCGGACCGGAAATGATCAGTAGGTGTAGAAGCCCTGCCCACTCTTGCGCCCGATGTCACCTGCATCGACCATCCGGCGCATCAGCTCCGGGGCGGCGAACTTCTCGTCCTGGGACTCGGTGTAGATGTTGCCGGTGGCGTGCAGCAGGATGTCCACGCCCGTCAGGTCGGCGGTGGCCAGCGGTCCCATGGCGTGGCCGAAACCGAGCTTGCAGGCGGTGTCGATGTCCTCGGCGGTGGCGACGCCCGACTCGTACAGCTTGGCAGCCTCGACAACGAGCGCCGAGATCAGCCGGGTGGTGACGAAGCCGGCCACGTCGCGGTTGACGACGATGCAGGTCTTGCCGACGGACTCGGCGAACTCCCGCGCGGTGGCGAGGGTTTCGTCGCTGGTCTTGTAGCCGCGGACGAGTTCGCAGAGCTGCATCATCGGGACCGGCGAGAAGAAGTGCACGCCGACGACGCGCTCCGGGCGCTTGGTCACGGCCGCGATCTTGGTGATCGGGATGGCGGAGGTGTTGGAGGCGAGCACGGTGTCGTCCCGGACGATGGAGTCCAGGGACCGGAAGATCTCGTGCTTGACCTCCAGCTTCTCGAAGACGGCCTCCACCACGACGTCCGCGTCGGCGACCGCGTCCAGGTCGGTGGTGGTGGTGATCCGGCCGAGCGCGGCCTCGGCGTCGGCGGCGTCGAGCTTGCCCTTGGAGACGAACTTGTCGTACGAGGCCTTGATGCCGTCGCGGCCGCGGGTCAGGGCCTCGTCGGTGACGTCGCGCAGCACCACGTCCCAGCCCGCCTGGGCGGAGACCTGCGCGATACCGGACCCCATGAGTCCGGCTCCGATGACGGCGAGCTTCCTGGCCACGTTGGCACCCCTCTGTATGTGTCGCTGGTTCTGGTCCATGCCCTCCGGCGGAGGTTAGTACCCGTGGCGCGCGCTGGGGCCGCGAAGAGATGCGCGTCACGTCTCAAATGACGGACATCACACCGGCAGGCGTCACCCGGCCGTCATTCGGCGGCGCGGCGGGCGTAGTTGAGTACCTTTTCGCCCAGCAGGTCCTCGATGTCGTCGAGCAGGACGAGGGCGTCCCGCGAGACCTCGGAGGGGCCGCGCCCGGCCATCATCTCGCGGCCGATGTACGCCATGAGCGTGCTGTGGACCCAGGAGAGCTGACCGGCCACGAGGACCGGCAGCGGGTCCTCGTCCCCGGCGCCGCTCTCCTCCGCCAGGGTGGCCTCCAGGTGCTGCTGGGCCTCCTGCTGGATGTGCCACAGGCGGGCCTTGAGGCTGTCGGCGCCCTCGATGACCCGCATGAAGCGCGCGTAACCCTCCATCAGGCCGAGCATGGGCGAGACGCCCTCGACCTGGAGGCGCAGTTCCCGCAGCACGGCGTCCGCCGCCGACTCGCCGCGGTCCCGGCCCCTGACGTACCGGGAGAGGCGCTCGACCACGTCCCGGCCGCGGTCCAGGAAGAGGTCCTCCTTGGCGGGGAAGTAGTTGTACACGGTGTTGACCGACACGTCGGCGGCCTGGGCGATTTCGGCGATCGTGACCGCGTCGAAGCCGCGCTCCAGGAAGAGACCGGTGGCCACGTCCGACAGCTGCTGCCTGGTCTGCCGCTTCTTGCGCTCTCTGAGTCCCTCAGCCATGCCCCCATCGTAGATCGGATGGGGTTCCTGAAAACTTGGTGTCATTGCATTTTTGGGGTGACTCTGGTTTTGTGGCGGCATGCCCCTCATCAGCACGGCCGGGCTCGCCCGGACCTTCACGAGCAAAGCCGGACCGGTCGAGGCCGTCCGCTCCCTCGACCTGACCGTGGCGGCCGGCGAGATCGTCGGCCTGCTCGGCCCCAACGGCGCCGGCAAGACGACCACCCTGCGCATGCTCACCACCCTGCTCGCCCCCACCGGCGGCGCGGCCACCGTCGCCGGACACGACCTGGCCGCCGACCCGGCGGGGGTGCGCGCCCGGTGCGGTTACGTCGCCCAGTCGGGCGGGGTGGACCCGCACACCACCGTGCGGGAGGAACTCGTCACCCAGGGCCGGATGTACCGGCTCGGCAGGGCCGCCGCGGCACGCCGGGCCGATGAACTCGCCGGGGAACTGGGACTGTCGGAGCTGCTGGACCGGAAGACCGCCGCGCTCTCCGGCGGGCAGCGCAGGCGGCTCGACATCGCCATGGGGCTCACCCACCGCCCCGCCGTCCTCTTCCTCGACGAGCCGACCACCGGACTCGACCCGGCCGGCCGCACCGCCCTGTGGGACCTGGTGCGCCGGCTGCGCGACACCCACGGCACGACCGTCGTGCTCACCACGCACTACCTCGACGAGGCCGACGCGCTCGCCGACCGGCTCGTCGTCGTGGACGGCGGCCGGGTGGCCGCGCAGGGCAGTCCGGCGGAACTGAAGACCCGGTACGCGGGCTCCCCGGACGCCACCCTCCAGGACGCCTTCCTGGCCGTCACCGGCCGGGCCCCCGCCGCCGACACCGCGCCCCTCGCGGTCTGACACCCCCGGGACACCCATGCTGCACGACACCGCGCTGATCTTCGGGCGCTACGCCCGCCAGACCCTGCGCTCCAGGTTCCAGATCTTCTTCGGCATCCTTATGCCCCTGCTCTACCTGCTCCTGTTCGGGCCGCTGCTCACCGGGCTGCCGCTCGGCGGGGACGGCGACTCCTGGCAGGTCCTGGTGCCGGGCCTGCTGCTCCAGCTCGCCCTGTTCGGCGCCTCGTTCGCCGGGTTCGGCCTCATCATCGACACGTCCACCGGGGTGGTCGAGCGGATGCGGGTGACCCCGGTCAGCCGGGCGGCGCTGCTGCTGGGCCGGGTCCTGCGGGACGCGCTGCTGTTCATGTTCCAGGCGGTGCTGCTGGTGCTCGTCGCCGTCCCCATGGGGCTGCGCGCGCCGCTCGGCGGGGTACTGATCGGCTTCGCCTTCGTCGGCCTGCTGACCGTCTCGCTGGCCTCGCTCTCGTACGCGCTGGCCATGCGGGTCGCCACCCCGCAGGAGTTCGGGCCCGTCATCAACGCCCTCACCGTGCCGGCCATGCTGCTGTCCGGTCTGATGCTGCCGATGACGCTCGGCCCGGCCTGGCTCGACGTGCTCTCGCACTTCACGCCGTTCCGCTACCTGGTGGACGCGGTCCGGGACGCGTACGCCGGCTCGTACGCCACCGCGCACATGCTGTACGGCGTCCTGGTCGCCCTGGGCTTCGCGGCCCTGGCCGTGACAGTGGGCACACGCGTCTTCAGGAGGGCCGGAGCATAACTACTCTGGCCGCATGGTCAATCTGACGCGCATCTACACCCGTACCGGCGACACCGGCACCACCGCACTCGGTGACATGAGCCGCACCGCCAAGACCGATCTGCGGATCTCCGCCTACGCCGACGCCAACGAGGCCAACGCGGTCATCGGCACCGCGATCGCCCTCGGGCAGCTCGGCGAGGACATCGTGAAGGTCCTCGTCCGCGTGCAGAACGACCTGTTCGACGTGGGCGCGGACCTGTCCACCCCGGTCGTCGAGGACCCGAAGTACCCCCCGCTGCGGGTGGAGCAGAGCTACGTCGACAAGCTGGAGGCCGACTGCGACCACTACCTGGAGCAGGTCGAGAAGCTCCGCAGCTTCATCCTGCCGGGCGGCACCCCCGGCGCCGCCCTGCTGCACCAGGCGTGCACCGTCGTCCGCCGCGCCGAGCGCTCCACCTGGGCCGCCATGGAGGTGCACGGCGAGGTGATGAACCCGCTGACGGCGACCTACCTCAACCGCCTCTCCGACCTGCTGTTCATCCTGGCGCGGGTGGCGAACAAGGAGGTCGGCGACGTCCTGTGGGTGCCGGGCGGCGAGCGCTGAGCCGGGGCCCGTCCGCGAGGCGGCTCACCTCGCGGACGGGCTCCTCTCCTTGTCCCGGTCCGCCGGCTCCCGCTTGGGGAACAGCGTGTAGCTCCCCGCGATCAGCAGGTTGATCCCGATCACCCAGAGCATGGTGCGCTGCCAGGACCGCAGCGAGGACACGTCCCCGTCTCCCCCGACGTACCAGACGGCCGCCTGGAGCAGCACCAGGGCCGTCACCGCCGCGGCACACCACCGGGCGGCGGTCCGCCACTCGTACACGGCCCGTTCCCTGCCGTACTTCGGCGGCTTCACCGGGGGCGGCCCGCCGGCGAAGCGGTGCGACACCCGGGCGTCCACCCAGGTGATGGTGGAGTGCCCGAGGCCCACCGTGAAGCCGATGTAGACGGCGGCGAGCCCGTGCTTCCAGTCGGGCTCCGCGCCGTTCTTCAGGTCGATGGCGGTCACCACCAGCAGGACGAGTTCCAGCACCGGCTCGCACAGCAGCACGGCGGCCCCCAGCCGCGGCTTGCGCGCCCCGTAGCGCAGGGCCAGGCCGGCGGCGAGCACCACCCAGAAGGCGATCTCGCAGGCGACGATCAGTGTGACGATCACGGTCCGCTCCTTTTCGGTCCCTTCCAGCCTGACCACCGCCCCGGCCCGGATCATCGGCCCCGGTGAGGAAACCCGACTGCATACTTCGATGTAGTGGCGGGTCGCCCCCGGCGCGGACGCGGCGCGGCGGGCGGGGCGTGTTGGATGGACGGATGCCGGCTCTCCCCCTGCCCCGCCCCCACCGCGACGACGTGATCATCGCGGCCTCCGGGCTGCTCGGCGGCCTGGTGCTGTGGCTGCTCAACCTGTACATGCGGACCGGGTACGTCCTCGCGGACACCCGGCTCCCGCTGATCCCGCTCACCGTGATGGCGGCCGCGGAGCTGCTGCGCCGCACCTCGCCGCGCACCGCCCTGACCATCGGCACCGTCGCCCTCCTCGCCGAGCAGTGCACCCACGGCAACCTGGCGACCGTCGCGATGTACACCGACATCGTCTACGCGGCGGTGCTGTACGGCACCCCGGCGGCCGCCCGCCGCATCCCGGTGGCCGCCTTCCTGTTCAGCCTCGCCGTCACCGCCGGCTCGCTCGTCTGGCTCCGCAGCCCCGAGGCCCTGCTCATCGGCATCGTCACCGCCCTGGTCGTCTTCGTGCCCGCCCTCACCGGGGTCAGCGTCCGCTACCACCGGGACGCCGCCGAGACCGCCCGGCTGCGCGCCGACCAGACCGCCCTGCTCGCCGAGATGGACCGCGCCCAGGCGGTCACCGCCGAGCGCGCCCGGATGGCGCGGGAACTGCACGACCTGGTCGCCAACCACCTGTCCGCCATCGCGATCCACTCCACCGCCGCGCTGTCCATCGGCGACCCGGAGACCTCCCGCACGGCGCTCGGGGTGATCCGGGAGAACAGCGTCGAGGGTCTGGCCGAAATGCGACGCCTGATCGGGCTGCTGCGCACCGGAACGGGCGGTCCGGAGCCCAGCAGCTCGCCGACGCTCGGCTCGCTGGACTCGCTGATCGAGCAGCACCGGGCCGCCGCCGCGGCGGGCGGGCTGACCTGCGTCCTGGAGGACACCAGGACCGGGTCCGAGCCCCTGCCGGCGCCGGTCGAGCTGGCCGCGTACCGCATCGCGCAGGAGTCCCTGACCAACGCGCTCAAGCACGCGGCGCCCGGCCCGGTCGTGGTGCGGCTGGGCCGGGCGGCCGAGGTGCTGACGGTGGAGGTGACCAGTGCGCTCGGCGACCGGCCGGGGCCGCGCGCACCGGGGTCGGGCGCCGGTCTGGTGGGGATGCGGGAACGCGTGGCGCTGCTCGGCGGCACGTTCGCGGCGGGGCCGCAGGACGGGATCTGGCGGGTGCGGGCGGAGCTGCCCGTGTCCGGTACACGGAAGACGGGGTGAGGTGCGGACATGACGATCCGGGTGCTGGTCGCGGAGGACCAGACGGCGGTACGGGCGGGGCTGGTGCTCATCCTGGGCAGCGCGCCGGACATCGAGGTCGCCGGCGAGGCGGGGGACGGTGAGGAGGCGGTGCGGCTGGCCCGTGAGCTGCGCCCGGACGTGGTCCTGATGGACGTTCAGATGCCGCGCCTGGACGGCGTCTCGGCGACCCGGCAGGTGACCCGGGAGCGGCTGGCGGACGTGCTGGTGCTGACCACGTTCGACCTGGACGCCTATGTGTTCGGGGCGTTGCGGGCGGGCGCCTCGGGCTTCCTGCTGAAGGACACGGAGGCGGCCGGGCTGCTCGACGCGGTGCGCACGGTGGCGCGCGGCGAGGGGATGATCGCGCCGGCCGTGACGCGCCGGCTGATCGCGGAGTTCGCGGGGACGACCGGCGGGCGGGCGCCGGACGCGCCGGACCCGTCGGTGCTGGAGTCGCTGACCCGGCGGGAGCGCGAGGTGCTGGGGTGCCTGGGCGAGGGGCTGTCGAACGCGGAGATCGCGGTCCGGCTCTCCATGGCGGAGGCCACCGCGAAGACCCATGTCAGCCGGTTGCTGGGCAAGCTCGAACTGCGCAGCAGGGTCCAGGCGGCCGTGCTGGCCCAGGAATTGGGCGTGTGAGGTTTATTCCGGGAGCGACCGCGTCTTTGGTCCAGACCTCTTGACGATTGGTCCAGACCTTCCTAATCTCACCGAGCACACTGCGGTGAGCCTGCCATGACAAAAGCGGCGGGCTCAGGGCGGCGCAGGGTCAGTAGTCCACGGACCACCCCGTATGTCCGGACCTCACCCGAGGAGCACCGTTGAGCACTGAGACCCCCCGCCGGACCCGATTCAGAACAGGGCCCGGTAAAGCCACCAGAACCCGAGCAGTCGCGGGCCTCACCGCGATGCTCCTGCCGCTGGCCGTCATGGTCGGCCTGGCCTCCCCCGCCGAGGCGGCGACCTCCGCCACGGCCACGTACGTCAAGAAGTCCGACTGGGGCTCCGGCTTCGAGGGCTCCTGGACGGTGAAGAACACCGGTACCACCTCCCTCAGCTCGTGGACCATCGAGTGGGACTTCCCCACCGGCACCGCGGTCGGCTCCGCCTGGGACGCCACCGTCACCCACACCGGTGACCACTGGACCGCCAAGAACGTCGGCTGGAACGGCACCCTCGCCCCGGGCGCCAGCGTCTCCTTCGGCTTCAACGGCACCGGCTCCGGCGGCGGTTCGGCCACCAACTGCAAGCTGAACGGCGCCTCCTGCGACGGCGGTCCCACGGTTCCCGGCGACAACGCCCCCTCGGCGCCGGGCACCCCCACCGCCAGCGGCGTCACCGACACCTCGGTGAAGCTCAGCTGGACCGCCGCCACCGACGACCACGGCATCAAGAACTACGACGTCCTGCGGGACGGCGCGGTCGTGGCCACGGTCACCGGCCTCACGTACACCAACAGCGGCCTGACCGCCGGTACGGACTACTCGTACACGGTCCAGGCGCGTGACACCGCCGACCAGACCGGCCCGGTCAGCGGCGCGGTCAAGGTCCGCACCACCGGTGGCGGCGACGACGGCGGCAACCAGACCGGCGACAAGGTCAACCTCGGCTACTTCGCCGAGTGGGGCGTCTACGGGCGCAACTACCACGTCAAGAACCTGGACACGTCCGGTTCGGCCGCGAAGATCACGCACATCAACTACGCCTTCGGCAACGTCCAGGGCGGCAAGTGCACCATCGGCGACTCCTACGCCGACTACGAGAAGGCGTACACCGCCGACCAGTCCGTGGACGGCGTCGCCGACACCTGGGACCAGCCGCTGCGCGGCAGCTTCAACCAGCTGCGCAAGCTCAAGGCGAAGTACCCCCACATCAAGGTCCTGTGGTCCTTCGGCGGCTGGACCTGGTCCGGCGGCTTCGGCCAGGCCTCCCAGAACGCCGCCGCGTTCGCCGACTCCTGCTACAAGCTGGTGGAGGACCCCCGCTGGGCCGATGTCTTCGACGGCATCGACATCGACTGGGAGTACCCGAACGCCTGCGGTCTGACCTGTGACACCAGCGGCCCGGACGCGCTGAAGAAGCTCACCTCGGCGCTGCGCACCAAGTTCGGCAAGGACTACCTGGTCACCGCCGCCATCACGGCCGACGGCTCCCAGGGCGGCAAGATCGACCTGGCCGACTACGCCGGCGCCGCGCAGTCCCTCAACTGGTACAACGTCATGACGTACGACTTCTTCGGCGGCTGGGACGCGAAGGGCCCGACGGCTCCGCACTCCCCGCTGACGTCGTACGCCGGCATCCCGAAGGACGGCTTCAACTCCGCCGACGCGATCGCCAAGCTGAAGGCCCAGGGCGTGCCCGCCTCGAAGCTGCTGCTCGGCATCGGCTTCTACGGCCGCGGCTGGACCGGCGTCACCCAGGCCGCGCCCGGTGGCACGGCGACCGGCGCCGCGCCGGGCACCTACGAGGCCGGCATCGAGGACTACAAGGTCCTCAAGAACACCTGCCCCTCCACCGGCACCATCGCGGGTACGGCGTACGCGCACTGCGGCACCAACTGGTGGAGCTACGACACCCCGGCCACCATCAAGTCCAAGATGGCCTGGGCCAAGACCCAGGGCCTGGGAGGCGCGTTCTTCTGGGAGTTCAGCGGGGACACCACCAACGGTGAACTCGTGACCGCGATGAACAGCGGTCTGAAGTAGGTCCTGACAAGACCGAGGCTCACCCCCGAAAACGCCGGGGAGACAGGTCCGCCCCCTGTCTCCCCGGTTTTCGTATGTCCGCACCCACGCGACGCGCGCGCGGTGCTCGTCGCGGCCTCAGGCCACGTTCACCCTCTGGCCGGGCGGGGCCGCCTCCAGCCAGGCGAGGAAGCCGGTCAGCGCGTCCTCGCTCATCGCCAGCTCCAGCCGGGTCTCCCGGTGGCGGCAGCAGAGCACGATGGCGTCGGAGAGCAGCGCGAGCTCCTCCTCGCCCTCCGGCATGCGGCGGGCCACCACCTCGATCGCGGAGCGCTCCAGGACCCGGCGGGGCCGGGGCGAGTAGCTGAAGACCCGGAACCAGTTCACCTCGTCGCCGCTGTACCGGGCGACGCCGTACACCCAGCCCTTGCCCGACAGATCGGGCTCGGCCGGTACGTCCCACCGCAGACTGCAGTCGAACGTTCCGCCGGACCGCTGGATCAGCCGCCGGCGCAGGCCGAAGACGAAAAGCCCCACCACGACCAGTGCGACGACCAGCCCGCCCACCCACAGTGCGAGGAACATCTCCACCGACCTCCTCGCGTCGTCGAGTAAACGGATACCGCCCGGAACTTCACCTGCATCTGCATCGCCTCAGCCGCGACACGGTCCGGAGGCGTCTCCGGCACGGGCCGCGGCTGAGGGTAAAGCCATGTCGTGGGGTGGCTAGTGTGCCGCCACCGCACGCAGTCGTACTTCGGCGCGCCGCTCGGAAGCGGCGTCCGTGTCCGACTTCGCACGCTCGAGCGCACGCTCCGCGCGCTCGACATCGATCTCGTCGGCCAGCTCCGCGATCTCGGCGAGAAGCGAGAGCTTGTCGTCGGCGAACGAGAGGAAACCGCCGTGCACCGCGGCGACGACGGTCGCGCCGTCGCTCGTACGGATCGTCACCGGGCCCGATTCCAGCACACCCAGAAGCGGCTGGTGACCGGGCATGACGCCGATGTCGCCGGACGTGGTGCGCGCGACGACAAGGGTGGCCTCGCCGGACCAGACACTGCGGTCCGCGGCGACCAGCTCGACGTGCAGCTCAGCAGCCAAGGGTGGCTCCTCGGGTCACCACCCGGCGGTCGTGCCGGGTGTTGGGTCAATTCTACGGGGCGTGGTGAGGGGGACGGGACAGCACCCGTCCCCCTCGGTGAGCCGGGGCTCAGGAGACGCCGAGCTCCTTGGCGTTGGCCTTCAGGTCCTCGATGCCACCGCACATGAAGAACGCCTGCTCGGGGAAGTGGTCGTACTCACCGTCGCAGATGGCGTTGAACGCGGCGATCGACTCGTCGAGCGGAACGTCCGAACCGTCCACGCCGGTGAACTGCTTGGCGACGTGGGTGTTCTGGGACAGGAAGCGCTCGACGCGACGGGCACGGTGGACGACGAGCTTGTCCTCCTCGCCCAGCTCGTCGATACCGAGGATCGCGATGATGTCCTGGAGGTCCTTGTACTTCTGCAGGATCCCCTTGACACGCATGGCGGCCGCGTAGTGGTCCTCGGCGATGTACCGCGGGTCGAGGATGCGGGACGTCGAGTCCAGCGGGTCCACGGCCGGGTAGATGCCCTTCTCGGAGATCGGACGGGAGAGAACCGTCGTCGCGTCGAGGTGGGCGAAGGTGGTCGCCGGCGCCGGGTCGGTCAGGTCGTCCGCGGGGACGTAGATCGCCTGCATCGAGGTGATCGAGTGACCGCGGGTCGAGGTGATGCGCTCCTGGAGGAGACCCATCTCGTCGGCCAGGTTCGGCTGGTAACCCACCGCGGACGGCATGCGGCCGAGCAGGGTGGACACCTCGGAGCCGGCCTGGGTGTACCGGAAGATGTTGTCGATGAAGAAGAGCACGTCCTGCTTCTGCACATCGCGGAAGTACTCCGCCATGGTCAGACCGGCCAGGGCGACGCGCAGACGCGTCCCCGGCGGCTCGTCCATCTGGCCGAAGACGAGGGCCGTCTTGTCGATGACGCCGGACTCGGCCATCTCCTCGATGAGGTCGTTGCCCTCACGGGTGCGCTCACCGACGCCCGCGAACACCGACACACCGTCGTGGTTGTTGGCGACGCGGTAGATCATCTCCTGGATCAGCACGGTCTTGCCGACACCGGCACCACCGAACAGACCGATCTTTCCACCCTTGACGTACGGGGTGAGGAGGTCGATGACCTTGACGCCGGTCTCGAACATCTCGGTCTTGGACTCGAGCTGGTCGAAGTTGGGCGCCTTGCGGTGGATGGACCAGCGCTCGGTGACCTCGGCCTCGGCCTCGGGCTTGTTCAGGATCTCGCCGAGGGTGTTGAAGACCTTGCCCTTGGTGATGTCACCGACGGGGACGGTGATGCCCGTGCCCGAGTCGGTCACCGGGGCCTGGCGGACCAGGCCGTCGGTGGGCTGCATCGAGATCGCGCGGACCACGCCGTCACCGAGGTGCTGGGCGACCTCGAGCGTGAGGGTCTTGAGCTTGCCGTCCTCGGCCGGGTCGGCCACCTGGACGGTCAGCGCGTTGTAGATCTCCGGCATCGCGTCGACGGGGAATTCCACGTCGACGACCGGGCCGATGACCCGGGCGACGCGGCCCGTGGCAACGGCCGTCTCAACTGTCGTCGTCATTACTTGTCACTCCCCGCGGTCGCGTCGGCCAGCGCGCTGGCACCACCGACGATCTCGCTGATTTCCTGGGTGATTTCGGCCTGGCGGGCCGCGTTGGCGAGCCGGGAGAGCGTCTTGATGAGCTCACCGGCGTTGTCGGTGGCCGACTTCATCGCGCGGCGGCGGGCGGCGTGCTCGGAAGCAGCGGCCTGCAGCAGCGCGTTGTAGACGCGGCTCTCGACGTACCGCGGAAGCAGCGCGTCGAGAACGTCCTCCGCCGACGGCTCGAAGTCGAAGAGCGGCAGGATCTCGCCCTTGCCGGCCTCCTTCTCCGTGGCACCGAGACTGAGCGGCAGCATCCGGTCGTCGACCGGGTTCTGCGTCATCATCGACACGAACTCCGTGAAGACGATGTGCAGCTCGTCGACGCCGCCCTCGGTGATGTCCGTGCTGACCGCCTCGATCAGCGGGGCAGCCGCCCGCTTGGCATCCGCGTACGTGGGGCTGTCGGTGAAGCCGGTCCACGAGTCGGCGAGCTTGCGCTCCCGGAACCCGTAGTAGGCGACACCCTTGCGGCCGATCACGTACGTGTCGACCTCCTTGCCCTCACCGCGCAGCCGCTCGGTCAGTCGCTCCGCGGCCTTGATGGCGTTGGAGGAGTAACCGCCGGCCAGACCGCGGTCGCTCGTGATGAGCAGGATCGCGGCCCGGGTCGGGTTCTCGGCCTCGGTGGTCAGCGGGTGCTTGGTGGTGGAGCCGGTCGCCACCGCGGTCACCGCGCGGGTGAGCTCGGTGGCGTACGGCGTCGATGCCGCCACCTGGCGCTGCGCCTTGACGATGCGCGAGGCGGCGATCATCTCCATCGCCTTGGTGATCTTCTTCGTGGCGGTGACGGAGCGGATGCGGCGCTTGTAAACGCGAAGCTGAGCGCCCATCGATCAGCCCTCGCCCAGGAGCTTGCCGTCCGAGGTCTCGAACTGCTGCTTGAACCTGGCGACGGCGTCGGCGATCGCCTGCAGCGTGTCGTCGGACATCTTGGCGCCCTCGCGGATGCTGGTCAGGAGGTCCTTGCGCTCGCGGCGCAGGTACTCCAGCAGCTCCGTCTCGAAGCGGCGGATGTCCTCGACCGGGACGTCGTCCATCTTGCCGTTGGTGCCGGCCCAGATGGAGATGACCTGCTCCTCGACCGGGAACGGGGCGTACTGCGGCTGCTTCAGCAGCTCGACCATGCGCTTACCGCGCTCCAGCGACGCCTTGGAGGCCGCGTCCAGGTCGGAACCGAAGGCGGCGAACGCCTCCAGCTCGCGGTACTGGGCGAGGTCCACGCGGAGTCGGCCGGACACCTGGCGCATCGCCTTGTGCTGGGCGGAGCCACCGACGCGGGAGACCGAGATACCGACGTTCAGGGCCGGACGCTGACCGGCGTTGAACAGGTCGGACTCCAGGAAGCACTGGCCGTCGGTGATGGAGATGACGTTGGTCGGAATGAACGCCGACACGTCGTTCGCCTTGGTCTCGACGATCGGGAGACCCGTCATCGAACCGGCACCCATGTCGTCGGAGAGCTTGGCGCAGCGCTCCAGCAGACGCGAGTGGAGGTAGAAGACGTCACCGGGGTACGCCTCACGGCCCGGCGGACGGCGCAGCAGCAGGGACACGGCGCGGTAGGCGTCGGCCTGCTTCGAGAGGTCGTCGAAGATGATCAGGACGTGCTTGCCCTGGTACATCCAGTGCTGGCCGATGGCCGAGCCGGTGTACGGCGCCAGGTACTTGAAGCCGGCCGGGTCGGACGCCGGGGCGGCGACGATGGTCGTGTACTCCAGGGCGCCGGCCTCTTCGAGGGCACCGCGCACGGAGGCGATGGTGGAGCCCTTCTGACCGATGGCGACGTAGATGCAGCGGACCTGCTTGTTCACGTCGCCCGAGCGCCAGTTGTCGCGCTGGTTGATGATCGTGTCGACGGCCAGGGCGGTCTTGCCGGTCTGGCGGTCACCGATGATCAGCTGGCGCTGGCCGCGGCCGATCGGCACCATCGCGTCGACGGCCTTGTAGCCGGTCTGCATCGGCTCGTGCACCGACTTGCGGACCATGACGCCAGGGGCCTGCAGCTCGAGGGCGCGGCGGCCGTCGGTCGCGATCTCGCCGAGACCGTCGATCGGGTTGCCGAGCGGGTCGACGACGCGGCCGAGGTAGCCCTCGCCGACGCCGACCGAGAGCACCTCACCGGTGCGCTGCACCGGCTGGCCCTCCTCGATCCCGTCGAACTCGCCGAGGACGATCGCACCGATCTCGCGCTCCTCGAGGTTGAGGGCGAGACCGAGGGTGCCGTCCTCGAACTTCAGCAGCTCGTTCGCCATGGCGGAGGGGAGGCCCTCCACCTTCGCGATGCCGTCGCCGGCAACGCTGACCGTACCGACCTCCTCGCGCGAGGCCGCGTCCGGCTTGTACGACTGGACAAAGTTCTCCAGCGCGTCCCGGATCTCCTCCGGCCGGATCGTGAGCTCCGCCATCTGGGTTCCCTGCTCTCCTTGTTGGGCCCGAAGTTTCTTAAGGGGGTCTGGGGGCCGACCCCCAGGAATCTTCTGCAGTTTCTGCACGGCCCAACCGGGCCGCTGGTCTTGCTCTGTTCTGTTGCGCCGCGCTCGGATCAGCCGGCCATGCGGCGGGTCGCCTCGTCGAGGCGCTCCGCGATGGTGCCGTTGATGACCTCGTCGCCCACGCGCACCGCGATCCCGCCGAGGACCGCGGGGTCCACGTCGAGGTTGAGGTGCATCTGCCGTCCGTAGATCTTCGCCAGGGCCGCACCCAGGCGCTGCTTCTGCCGGTCGGTGAGCGGCACCGCCGAGGTGACGATCGCGACCATGCGCTCCCGGCGCTCCGCGGCGAGCTTGGAGAGGGACTCGAGTCCCGCTTCCAGGCTACGTCCACGCGGCTGGGTGACAAGCCGCACGATGACGCGCTCGGTGGCGGGCCGCGCCTTGCCGCCGAGCAGGCTGCGCAGCAGCTCGCTCTTGGCGGCGGGGGTCGCGGTCCGGCTGCTGAGCGCGGCACGCAGGGCGGTGTCCGAGGCGACGATGCGGCCGAACCGGAAGAGTTCGTCCTCGACGTCGTCCAGGTCGCCGTTGCGCTGGGCGGCGGTGAGGTCGGCGGTGTTCGCCAGTTCCTCGACCGAGTCGACCAGGTCGCGCGACTGCGACCAGCGCGAGCGGACCATGCCGGAGACCAGATCGACGGCTTCGCCGCCCACCTGGCCGCCGAGCAGGCGGCTTGCCAGCTCGGCCCTGGCCTCGCCCGGCTGCGCCGGGTCGGTCAGGACCCGGCGCAGCGACACCTCGCGGTGCAGCAGCGCCGTGACGCCGGCCAGGTCCTCGGCGAGCTTCGCCGCGTCGACCGACGTGCTGTCGGTCAGCGCGTCGAGGCGCTCGCGTGCGGCTGCCAGTGCCTCGCGGCTCGCGCTGTTCATCGGACTGCCTCGGCCTTCGCCTCGAGCTCGTCGAGGAAACGGTCGACGGTGCCGCTCTGCCGGGCGTGGTCCTCGAGGGACTCGCCGACGAGCTTGCCGGCCAGTTCGGTGGCGAGCTTGCCCACGTCCTGGCGCAGCGCGGCGGCGGCGGCCTTGCGGTCGGCCTCGATCTGGGCGTGGCCGGCGGCGACGATCTCGTCGCGCTGGCGCTGGCCCTCCGCGCGCATTTCCTGCAGGATCACGGCGCCCTGCTCCTGCGCCTCCTGGCGCAGACGAGCGGCTTCGTGACGGGCCTCGGCGAGCTGGGCCTTGTACTGCTCAAGGACGCTCTGGGCCTCGGTCCTGGCCTCATCGGCCTTCTCGATGCCGCCTTCGATGGCCTCGCGGCGCTCTTCCAGAACCTTGTTGATGTTCGGGAGGAGCTTCTTGGCGAGGAAACCGAAGACGATGAGGAAAGCGATGAGGCCAATGACGAGCTCAGGGATCGGCGGAATGAGCGGGTTTTCCGCTTCCTCCGCCGCGAGCTGAACCAGGGGGTTCACGTCAGTGCCTTCCGTCGAATGGGCTGTCTGCGACCGGTCAGGAGGTCGGGTAGACGAACGGCATGACCAGACCGATCAGGGCGAGCGCCTCACAGAAGGCGAAGCCGAGGATCTGGTTGGCGCGGATGAGGCCGGCGGCCTCGGGCTGACGGGCGAGCGCCTGGGTGCCGTTACCGAAGATGATGCCGATGCCGACGCCGGGGCCGATCGCGGCGAGGCCGTAACCGATCGAGCCGAGGTTGCCCTTGATTTCGACGCCGGCGGCGAGGGTCTGGAGAGCGGACATGCCGGTTCTTCCTTCTCTTTCAATGTCCGGTGGGGGTTGGCCACCGGGTGCTTCGGGAGTGGGGTGCTCAGTGGCCCTTGGCGAGAGCGCCCTGGATGTAGCTGCAGGCCAGCAGCACGAAGACGTAGGCCTGGACAGCCTGGATGAAGAGTTCGAAGGCGGTCATCACGATGACCATCACGAACGACACACCTGCGTAGGCGATCCCAATGCCGTTGAGCATGTACCAGCTGGCGATCGTGAAGAGCAGCAGGAGCGTGTGGCCCGCGAACATGTTGGCGAAGAGCCGGACCGCGTGGGTGAACGGCCGGACCAGCAGGTTCGAGAAGAACTCGATGGTCATCGAGAGCGGCAGGACGCCGCCGAGGCTCTTGTCGTACCCCGAGAAGTTCTTGAGGGCGCCGACGAAGCCGTGCTTCTTGAAGGTCAGACCGACCCACAGGAGGTAGACGATCAGAGCGAGGATCGCCGGGTACGAGATGATCGCCGTCACGGGGAACTGGGCGACGGGAATGATGGACCAGAGGTTCATCATCCAGATCACGAAGAACAGCGAGACCATCAGCGGGACGTACTTCTCGCCGTCGCGCTTGCCGATCGTCTCGTAGACGATGCCGCGGCGGATGAAGTCGTAACCGGCCTCGGCCGTCATCTGGAGCTTGCCGGGCACCAACTTCGGCTTGCGGAAGGCGGCCCAGAAGAAGCCCACGATGACGACCGAGCCGAGCAGGGCCAGCAGCATCGTCTTGTTGAAGTACAAGTTGCTGTCCGCGTCGCCCCAGAGGGGCTCGAACAGGAACGAGTGCAGGCCGGGTGCCGGAAAGCCACAACCGTCGAAGAGGTGGCAGTCGGTCTCGAAGGCGAGCACCTGTGTCGGGTCAGCACTCACCGCGGGCTCCTTCAGCGTGGCGCATAGGTACGGCAACCTCGTTGTGTCGGCGCGGCGTGCGGCCGCGGTTCGGCACTGGACTGGTGTTTCGGATGTGTGAGCGGCAGTCAGGCATGTGAGCCTCGCGATCGAGCAGGCGTCAGCTCACATGCACGCGCCCGCAGTGCCGCAGTTGGAACCGGACGATAGCAGGGTCGGGACCCCGCACTTATTCCGCCCCTACCCTTCACGCTTCGGACCCCGGCTTTCCGGGCTTGTCGCCCTTGCCGGACTCCGGTTCGACGTAAAGGATCTTGGCCTTCATGTGCGCACGCGCCTGTGCGCCGATCCACACGAGGGTCGTCGCGACCAGGGTGATCGCGAAGGCCTTCGGGTTGAACAGCGAGGTGTTCTTGAATACCGCGACGAAGATGAACAGCAACAGGAGCTGCGCGGTGTAGAGCGCGAGCCCCATCGCCTGGAAGAGGTGCGGCAGGGACCTGGCGGTCCGCTGCAGGACCATGAGCCCGATCCCCATGAAGGCGATGACCACGAGCGTCCCGACGATCGCGCCCAGGGCTCCCTTGCCGCCCGCGACACCGGCGCTGACCGCGGCGGCGACGAGGCCGGCGGCAGCGGTGGGTACGGCGGCTTGGAGGAGAGTCCGGACGTCGCTGGACGGCATGGGGCAGCTCCGCTTGCAAGGGGGTGGGCAAAGTGTCGTCAGGGACGAGCGTAGGCCCGGTTCGAGGCGATGGCTCTCGCCGATGAACCGTGCTACATCAGGTTCTTCGGCTCCGTCACCGGGCTTCGTGAACGGTATCACAAACTATTTGATGAGGTCTTTACCAAGAAAGTGTGCTTGCTGTCACACGTGAGGGCTAACGAGCACGTGTGAGCGAAGTACGCCTTCGGTTTGTCTGCTAAAGGACCTCGATGACCGGTTCAGCGGCGGGTGGATCCGGCCGCCCGGCGCTCGGAAGTACGCGAACGATGGCTGATCGCCGTCGCTCCGTTGACGCCCGTCACCCCAGCGGCCACCGGAGCCCCAGCGGCCCCCTCAGGCTCCTCGGCACCCTTCCCCGACCTCTCGGGCCCCGCCGGGTCCATCTGGCCGTCCACGGGCCCCTGTTGGCCCTCCGCGGCACCGTTTCCGGTCGCCTCCTCCCCCGCCCCGCGCCTGCGCCGCCGCCGGTAGCGCGGCGGAACGAAGCTCTCCGCCCAGCGCGGGGCGCGCGGGGTGAAGCGGGGCATCAGGAGCAGGATCAGCCCGAGCGCGCTCAGGCCCACGATCACCAGGACGATCCACAGGGACGTCGAGTGCACCGAGTACCCCACCGCACCGAAGGCGATCAGCGCCGACCAGAAGTACATGATCAGCACCGACCGGCTGTGCGAGTGGCCGATGTTGAGCAGCCGGTGGTGCAGGTGGCCGCGGTCCGCCGCGAACGGCGACTGGCCGTTCCAGGTACGCCGCACGATCGCCAGCACCAGGTCGGCGGCCGGGATCGCGATGATGGTCAGCGGCAGCAGCAGCGGGATGAAGACCGGGAGCATCGCGTGGGTCGCCTGGCGCTCGCTGCCCTCGAAGAGCCGCATGTTGTCCGGGTCCACCTGCCCGGTCACCGAGATCGCGCCGGCCGCCAGCACCAGGCCGATGAGCATCGAGCCGGAGTCGCCCATGAAGATCCGGGCCGGGTGCATGTTGTGCGGCAGGAAGCCCAGGCACATGCCCATCAGGATCGCGGCGAAGAGCGTCGCCGGGGCGGCGGCCTCGATGGTGTGCCCGTACCAGAGCCGGTAGGTGTACAGGAAGAACGCGGCGGCGGCGATGAGGACCATGCCCGCCGCCAGGCCGTCCAGGCCGTCGACGAAGTTCACCGCGTTGATCGTGATGACGACCAGCGCCACCGTGAGCAGCGTGCCCTGCCACGGGGTGAGGGCGACGGTGCCGACGCCGGGGATCGGCAGCCAGAGGATCGTCAGGCCCTGCAGGACCATGACGGCGGCGGCCAGCATCTGCCCGCCGAGCTTGATCAGGGCGTCGATCTCGAACTTGTCGTCCAGGACGCCGATCAGCCAGATCAGGGCCGCCCCGGAGAGCAGCGCGCGCGGCTCGCTGGACAGCTCGAAGACGCCGTCCAGGTTGGCCAGGTGGCTCGCGACGATCAGTCCCGCGCACAGCCCGCCGAACATGGCGATGCCGCCGAGTCGCGGGGTCGGTTCGCGGTGGACGTCGCGCGCGCGGATCGCGGGCATGGCCCCGACCGCGATGGCGAACTTGCGCACCGGACCGGTGAGCAGATAGGTCACAGCGGCCGTGACGCAGAGTGTCAGCAAGTAATCACGCACGGGCTGCCCCACAAATGTCGCCGGCCATCTCGGAGTGTGTTGGCGGACACGCTCCCAGCCCACACCTTAACTACGTCGGTCCCATGGTTGAGGACACGGAGCCGGCCGCGATGGTTGCACGGGGGACGTCAGCGGGGCGCGGAGACGCCGGTCAGCGCGGTGACGACCGGGTCCAGGGCCTGGCTGATCTCGTCGCCCACGGACCGGAAGAACGTGATCGGGGCCCCGTACGGGTCGTAGACCTCGTCGGCCTCCGCGGTCGGGGCCAGCAGCCAGCCGCGCAGCGCGGCGGCGGCCCGGACCAGGGCGCGGGCGCGCTCGACGACGCCCTCCTCGCGGGCGTCGGGCAGGGTCGCCGGGTCTATCGCCCGGACCAGCCGGGTGAACTCCTTGAGCGTGAAGGTGCGCAGCCCGGCCGAGTGGCCCATGGAGATGACCTGGGCGCGGTGGTCGCGCGTCGCGGTGAGCACCAGGTCGGCGCGGATGACGTGCTCGTCGAGCAGTTCACGGCCGGTGAACCCGGTGGCGTCCGCCCCGAAGTCGGCGAGGACCACCTCGGCGTTGGCCTCCATCGGGGCGCCCTCGTGGCCCCAGGTGCCCGCGCTCTCCACGATCAGCCCGCCCTGGAGCGGGTCGCCCAGCCGGTGCACCAGGGCGTGCCGGGTCAGCCGCTCGGTGATCGGCGAGCGGCAGACGTTGCCGGTGCTGACGTGGAGGATGCGGAAAGTGTCGGACCGCCCCGCTATGCCACGCCCCTCGGGGGCGGTCAATTGGCCACCTCGAGGTCGGGTACCACCTTGCGCAGCTCCTCCGCCGACAGGGCCCCGGAACGCAGCAGGACGGGCACCTTTCCGGTGACGTCGACGATCGAGGACGGCACGATGCCCGGGGTCGGGCCGCCGTCGAGGTAGACGGAGACGGAGTCGCCGAGCATCTCCTGGGCGGCGTCGCAGTCCTCCGGCGCCGGGTGGCCGGTGAGGTTGGCGCTGGAGACGGCCATCGGGCCGACCTCCGTGAGCAGTTCGATGGCGACCGGGTGCAGCGGCATCCGGACGGCGACCGTGCCCCGGGTGTCCCCCAGGTCCCACTGGAGCGAGGGCTGGTGCTTGGCGACGAGGGTCAGGGCGCCCGGCCAGAAGGCGTCCACCAGCTCCCACGCCTGCTCGGAGAAGTCGGTGACCAGGCCGTGCAGGGTGTTCGGGGAGCCGATGAGGACCGGCGAGGGCATGTTGCGGCCCCGGCCCTTGGCTTCGAGCAGGTCGCCGACGGCCTCCGCGCTGAACGCGTCCGCGCCGACCCCGTACACGGTGTCGGTGGGCAGCACGACGAGCTCGCCGCGGCGGACGGCCGAGGCGGCCTCGCGCAGCCCCGTCGTGCGGTCGGTCGCGTCGTTGCAGTCGTATCGCCGTGCCATCAGCCGGCCTCCTCAAGCGTGTACGGGTGGTGCGGGTCCTGGGCGCGAGGGGCGGCCCGCGTCACGGCATCGCCTTGCGGGCCGTGGCGAACCGGGGGCGCCGGTTGAGGTCGGGGTGGTCCGCGGCGTCGGCCCAGCCCCGCTCCTCGGTGAAGATCCAGGGCACCTGGCCGCCCTGGGTGTCGGCGTGCTCGACGACGACGAGGCCGCCGGGGCGCAGCAGGCGGTGGGCGGTGCGCTCGATGCCCCGGATGGTGTCGAGGCCGTCCTCGCCGGAGAACAGCGCCATCTCGGGGTCGTGGTCGCGCGCCTCGGGCGCCACGTACTCCCACTCGGTGAGCGGGATGTACGGCGGGTTGGAGATGACCAGGTCGACCTGGCCGTCCAGCTCCGGCAGGGCGGTGAGGGCGTCGCCGCGGTGGACGGTGACGCGCGAGTTCTCCGCGTTCTTCCGGGTCCACTTCAGGGCGTCCTCGGACAGCTCCACGGCGTGCACGCGGGAGCGCGGGACCTCCTGGGCCATGGCGAGGGCGATGGCGCCGGAGCCGGTGCACAGGTCCACGATCAGCGGTTCGACGACGTCCATCGCGCGGACGGCGTCTATGGCCCAGCCGACGACGGACTCGGTCTCGGGGCGGGGCACGAAGACGCCGGGTCCGACCTGGAGCTCCAGGTAGCGGAAGAAGGCGCGTCCGGTGATGTGCTGGAGGGGTTCGCGGGCCTCGCGGCGGGCGACGGTCTCCCAGTAGCGGGCGTCGAAGTCGGCGTCCGGCACGTTGTGCAGCTCGCCCCGCTTGACGCCGTGCACGAACGCGGCGAGTTCCTCGGCATCGAATCTCGGTGAGGGAACACCGGCGTCGGCCAGCCGCTGGGTGGCCTGGGCCACCTCGGCGAGCAGCAGGTTCATCGCGGTTCTCCGTACGGGTTCACGAGCGGGGCGGGGCGGTGGGGCTCAGGCGGAGGCGAGCTTGGCCGCGGAGTCGGCGTCGACGCACGCCTGGATGACCGCGTCCAGGTCTCCGTCGAGCACCTGGTCCAAGTTGTACGCCTTGAAGCCGACGCGGTGGTCGGAGATCCGGTTTTCCGGGAAGTTGTACGTCCGGATCTTCTCGGACCGGTCGACCGTACGCACCTGGCTGCGACGTACGTCCGAAGCCTCCTGCTCGGCGGCCTCCTGGGCGGCGGCGAGCAGCCGGGAGCGCAGGATGCGCATGGCCTGCTCCTTGTTCTGGAGCTGGCTCTTCTCGTTCTGGCAGGAGGCGACGACGCCGGTCGGCAGGTGGGTGATGCGGACGGCGGAGTCGGTGGTGTTGACGGACTGGCCGCCGGGGCCCGACGAGCGGTAGACGTCGATGCGCAGGTCGTTGGCGTGGATCTCGACGTCGACCTCCTCGGCCTCGGGCGTGACGAGGACGCCGGCGGCGGAGGTGTGGATGCGGCCCTGGGACTCGGTGGAGGGCACGCGCTGCACGCGGTGCACCCCGCCCTCGTACTTGAGGCGGGCCCAGACGCCCTGGCCGGGCTCGGTGGCCCCGTTGCCGCCCTTGGTCTTCACGGCGACCTGGACGTCCTTGTAGCCGCCCAGCTCGGACTCGGTGGAGTCGATGATCTCGGTCTTCCAGCCGACGCGCTCGGCGTAGCGCAGGTACATGCGCAGCAGGTCGCCGGCGAACAGCGCGGACTCGTCGCCGCCCGCCCCGGCCTTGATCTCCAGGAGCACGTCCTTGTCGTCGCTGGGGTCGCGCGGGACGAGGAGGAGGCGGAGCTTCTCGGTGAGTTCCTCGCGCTCCTGCTCCAGGTCCTTGACCTCGGCGGCGAAGTCGGGGTCGTCGGCGGCCAGCTCGCGGGCGGTCTCGATGTCGTCGCCGGACTGCTTCCAGGCGCGGTACACGGAGATGATCGGGGTCAGCTCGGCGTAGCGCTTGTTGAGCTTGCGCGCGTTGCCCTGGTCGGCGTGGACCGCGGGGTCGGCGAGCTGCTTCTCGAGATCGGCGTGCTCGCCGATCAGTTCCTCGACCGCCTCGAACATCTCGGCTCCTGGTTCCTTCGCTGGTCGTGCCTGCCGGCCGGTGGGTGCCTGCCGGGCGGGGGGTACGTGGGCCGGCCCCGCCCCGGACCGGAAAAAAACGCCGGCCACGGCGCCCCCGGATGAGGGCGTCGCGGACCGGCGCGGACGGCTCGCTACTTGCCGGAGGCCTTGGCGCCCTTGCCGAAGCGGGCCTCGAAGCGGGCCACACGGCCACCGGTGTCGAGGATCTTCTGCTTGCCCGTGTAGAACGGGTGGCACTCGGAGCAGACCTCGGCACGGATGGTGCCGCTGTCCAGCGTGGAGCGGGTGGTGAACGACGCGCCACAGGTGCAGCTGACCTGCGTCTCGACGTACTGGGGGTGGATGTCGCGCTTCAAGGGTTTCTCCTAGGTTCGGGAGGGCACCGGGTCGCACGCGCGGATTGCGCGTCCGTGAACCGGGGCCGACGTACCAGTCTGCCAGGACCGGCCGTATCTCCCAAAACGAGGGTGGGGGCCCTGCTATTCCCCGGCGCGGCCGGGGCGGAATCCGCAGGCCGAGGCCCTGGGCGGGGGCAGCACGGCGAGGACCGCCCCCGCACCGGAGTGCGGAGGCGGCCCTGGATGCCGGCGGAAGGGCAACTAGTCGTTGTTGCCCGGCGCCGGGGTGGTCTTCTGGATCTGGAGCAGGAACTCCGCGTTGGACTGGGTCTTCTTCATCCGGTCCAGGAGCAGCTCGATGGCCTGCTGCTGGTCGAGGGCGTGCAGCACCCGGCGCAGCTTCCAGACGATCGCCAGCTCCTCGCCGCCGAGCAGGATCTCCTCCTTGCGGGTGGAGGACGCGTCGACGTCCACCGCCGGGAAGATCCGCTTGTCGGAGAGCTTGCGGTCGAGCTTGAGCTCCATGTTGCCGGTGCCCTTGAACTCCTCGAAGATCACCTCGTCCATGCGCGAGCCGGTCTCGACGAGCGCGGTGGCCAGGATGGTCAGCGAGCCGCCGTCCTCGATGTTGCGCGCGGCACCGAAGAAGCGCTTCGGCGGGTAGAGCGCGGTCGAGTCGACACCACCGGACAGGATGCGGCCGGAGGCCGGGGCGGCGAGGTTGTACGCGCGTCCCAGGCGGGTGATCGAGTCGAGCAGGACGACCACGTCGTGGCCCAGCTCGACCAGGCGCTTGGCGCGCTCGATGGCCAGCTCGGCGACGGTGGTGTGGTCCTCGGCGGGGCGGTCGAAGGTCGAGGAGATGACCTCGCCCTTCACCGACCGCTGCATGTCGGTGACCTCTTCCGGACGCTCGTCGACCAGGACGACCATCAGGTGGCACTCGGGGCTGTTGACCGTGATCGCGTTGGCGATGGCCTGGAGGATCATGGTCTTGCCGGTCTTCGGCGGGGCCACGATCAGACCGCGCTGGCCCTTGCCGATGGGGGCGACCAGGTCGATGATGCGCGTCGTCAGGACGTTGGAGTCGGTCTCCAGGCGGAGCCGGTCCTGCGGGTAGAGCGGCGTCAGCTTCTGGAACTCGGGGCGGCCGCGGCCGGACTCCGGCGCCATGCCGTTGACCGAGTCGAGGCGGACCAGCGCGTTGAACTTCTCGCGGCGCTCGCCGTCCTTGGGCTGGCGCACGGCGCCGGTGACGTGGTCGCCCTTGCGCAGGCCGTTCTTGCGGACCTGGGCCAGCGAGACGTACACGTCGTTCGGGCCGGGCAGGTAGCCGGAGGTCCGGATGAACGCGTAGTTGTCGAGGATGTCCAGGATGCCCGCGACGGGGATCAGGACGTCGTCGTCGCTGACGGGCGGGGCGTCGGCGAAGTCGTCGCGGCCACGGCGGCCACGGCGGTCGCGGTAGCGTCCGCGCCGGCCGCGCCGGCCGCCCTCGTCGTCGAAGCCGTCGTCCTGGGGGCCGTTGTTGCCGCCCTGGTTCTGGCCGCCGCCCTGGCGCCGGCCGCCCTGG
>NZ_JAKRGC010000070.1 GCF_022347745.1 Streptomyces sp. OfavH-34-F | reverse complement strand
GTCGGCGCTGGCCCGCTGCGAGGGTCCGGTCCTGGACGTCGGCTGCGGGCCCGGGCGGCTGGTCGCCGCGCTGTCGGCGCGGGGCCACCGCGCCCTGGGCATCGACGTCAGCGCGGCGGCGGTCGCCCGGACCGTGCGGCTCGGCGGCTACGCCCTGTGCCGGTCGGTGTTCGACGCGCTGCCCGGCGAGGGGCGGTGGGGCACGGTGCTGCTCGCCGACGGCAACATCGGCATCGGCGGAGATCCGGACCGGCTGCTCAGCCGTACGGCGGAACTGCTCGCGCCGGGCGGGCTGCTCGTCGCGGAGACCGTGCCGCACGCCGTCGACGAGCGGGTCCGGGTGCGGCTGGACGACGGGAGCGCCCCGGCCGGGCCGGCGTCGGCGGGCCTCTTCCCGTGGGCGAGGCTCGGTTCCACGGCCCTGCTGGAGTATGCCCGCCCGCACGGGCTGCGCGCCGTCGATCAGTGGGAGGCCGACGGCCGTACCTTCGTGTCCCTGCGGCGCGCCAGGACCGCCCGTACGACGAACCAGAGCGCCGAGGCCAGGAAGAGCGCGGCCGTGATCAGCAGCCAGTTCGCCAGGAACACGTCCGGGGACAGCCCACTGGCCGGCTCGTAGCGCTCGGCCTGGCGGGTGATCAGCGGGAACCACACGAGCAGCAGGAGCGCGGACAGGAAGGCCGGCACCCGTACGTAGTTGACGGATGCCGGCCGCCGCCGTCCGAGACAGCGGCGCAGCAGCAGATCCGCCGACGCGTACAGGGGTACGAGCACCAGGTCGTGCACGAGGGCCGCGCCCGCGAACCAGATGACCACTCCGAGCCAGTCGCCCGCCAGCAGGCGCACACCGGCGTAGCCGGCGAGGGCGAAGGAGGCGGCCAGCAGGACGAGGTGCAGCGGCCCCGCCCCGTAGCGGCGGCGCGGGAAGGCCCGGGGGCCGGTGGCGTTCACAGGTCTCCGAACGTCAGCCGGGCCACCCACTTGGTGTTGAGCACACCCGGCGCGGCAGGAACGATCACGCGGGCCGGATAGCCGTGATCGGGTGACAGATCCTCCCCGTTGACCCGCAGTGCGAGCAGCGAACGCGGGTCGCGCACCTGGTTGTCCCGCAGCGCCGCCCGGCGGAAGGCGCCGCTGCGCTGGAGGGACTCCACCAGCACCCCGGGCGGCCGGTCCGGGTATCCGGCGAGGGCCGCCAGATCGCTCAGCCGTACGCCGCGCCACCACTGGTCCGAGGTGGACCAGCCCTCCACACACGCGATGGGCAGGGCCGCGCTGTGCTGCTCCATGTCCAGCAGCTGGGCCCGGCTGAACCGCAGATCCCCGGCCGGGCCGCTGACGGTGAGCCACCAGCCCTCGCCGGTCTCCGCGGTGGTGATCCCGACGGCGGCGGCGGTCTTGTTGATCTGGAAGCCGTTGGGCCCGGACCCTGGTTCGGCGGCGCCGTGCGGGGTGAGTGCGGCCAGGCGGCGCAGCGGGCCGTCGAAGCTGCGGCCGGCCGAGGTGACCAGCAGGACGAGTGAGCCGGCCCCCACCACGGCGAGGGCGCCGCGCCGGGACACGGTGGGCCGGGACGGGGCCGGCGACTCCAGCGCGTCGTCCGGGACCGGTCCGTCGAGCCCGCCCGTCCGCAGCACCCGTACGGCCTGCGGGGCACGCAGCCCGGCGTGGGCGAGGAAGGCGGCGAAGAACACCCACGCCCCGTAGAAGTGCAGCGGGTAGAAGGAGCCCGGGAACAGGTACTCCAGCTGGATGTTGAGCAGCCCGGTGACGAACTCGAAGAGCGCCCCGCCCACCAGCAGGAGCAGCGAGATCCTTTCCAGGGCATGGGCGGGCGAGCGGGCCGGAGGGAGCGTGAAGAGGCGGGGCACGACGGACCACAGCTTGGCCAGCAGGACGGGGACGAGCACGATGCCCACGGTGACGTGGAGCCCCTGCGTCAGCCGGTACAGCCAGTGCGGCGAGGTGGGCCAGGGGAACAGGTAGAACCCGAGCAGGCCCTTGTCGGGTGTCTTGTCGTTGACCGGGTTCAGGTCCGGGTTGTACGCGGCGTACGACAGCAGGCCCGTCACGAAGAGCAGCGTGATCCCGGCGAGCAGGACGAGACCGAGCACTGCGGTGAACGGCACGCCGCGCACGGGACTGCGCCAGAAGCCGGGCGCCGACGGCAGCCGTTCGAGGAGAGCGGTGGCCCGGGGCCGGGAGGAAGTCGAGGAGGAGGTCGGAGCGTTCCGACTGCTGTCGCCCATGAGGCCGACGCTATGCCCGGTACCGGGGCGTTCGGCGGGTGCGACTCCTGACGAAACGGTGACGTCGGCCCGGCGAACGTACGGTGGCCGCCGTGAATCTGACGGTTGTGTGACGCGCCCGGCCGGAACCGCCGTCGCGCCGCCCCGGTGCGTACGGTGCCTGCGTGAAGACCGAGGACCGCACCGAGCCCCGTACCGCACCGGCCACCACCGCCCGCTCGGGGCAGCGCCGGGATCTGGCGGCCGCGGGGGTGGGAGCCGCGCTCGTGGTCGCCGCCGCCCTGGGCGGCCGCGCCGTCGAGGACTACGCGCAGAGGCTGTACGTGCACTGGCCGCCGCTGCTGGCGTCCTGGTACCCGCACGTGGGTCCGGGCACGGTCGCCGCCCCCGTCGTGGCCGTCGCCGTGATCGCGTACGGGCCGCTCCTCGCCCGGCGGCTGCGCTGGCGCGCGCTGCTCCTGGCCACGTACGCCGCCTCGCTCGCCTGGGTCTTCTCCCTCGCGCTGATCGACGGCTGGGGGCGGGGCGTCGCCGAGCGTCTGACCACGAAACACGAGTACCTGCGGGTCATCGACCGGTTCACCGACATCGGCGCCGCGCTGCGCACCTTCGACGAGCACATCCTGCTCGGCACGCCGGGCAACTGGCCGGCGCATGTCGCCGGTCACCCGCCGGGGGCGACGCTCACCTTCGTCCTGCTGGACCGGGCCGGGCTCGGCGGCGGCGCCTGGGCCGGCGTCTGGTGCATCCTGACCGGCGCGTCCGGCCTGCTGGCCGTGCTGGTCACGGTCCGGGCCCTGGCCGGTGAGCACATCGCCCGGCGCGCGGCTCCGTTCCTCGTCCTGGCACCGGTCGCGGTCTGGGCCGGGACGTCGGCGGACGGCTACTTCGCGGCGGTGGCCGCGTGGTCCGTGGCCCTGCTGACCCTGGCGGCGACCCGTACGGTACGCAGTCCTGCCGCCGCCGCGCTCGGGGCGGGGCTCCTCTACGGGCTGGTCTGCTACCTGAGTTACGGGCTGGTGCTGATGGCGCTCCTGCTCCTGGCCGTCCTGGTGCTCGCCCGGACCGCGAGGCCGCTGCCGCTCGCGCTGCTCGGCGCGCTGGTGGTCCCGGTCGTCTTCACCGCGGCGGGCTTCAACTGGTGGGAGGCGTACCACGTGCTCGTCGAGCGCTACCACCAGGGCGCGGGCGGATTCCGGCCCTACTGGTACTGGGTGTGGGCGAACCTGGCCTGCACCGTGATCGCGGTGGGCCCCGCGGCGGTGGCCGGGCTGCGCCGGACCTTCGCGGGTGCGCCGGGTGCCGTACGCGGCCTGCGCGGCGGGGAAGCGAGCGCGCCGGACCGGCTCGTCCCGCTGGTGCTGGTGGGGATGCTCCTGGTGCTGGCGGCCGACCTGTCCGGGATGAGCAAGGCGGAGACCGAGCGGATCTGGCAGCCGTTCATGCTCTGGCTGCTGCCTGCGGCGGCCCTGCTGCCCGACCGGGGCAGGCGGGGCTGGCTGGCCGCCCAGGCGGCGGTGGCCCTCGCCGTCAACCACCTGCTCTGGACGGGCTGGTGACGGCGGAGCCGCTCGTTCCAGCAGCATCGGAGTGCTGCCGGCCGTGGGTGCACAGGCTCCCGTCCACGACCTGACGCCGGCCCCGCACGGGCCTGCCTGTCGGTGGCCGCCCGTAGGGTGCGCGCATGGACTGGCAGTGCACCGGCCTTCGCTGGCCCGAGGAGTCCGGCGGCCCCGCGCTCGGCTGGCGCAAGGGGAACCGGACGCGGACGAGCGCCCTGGCGTACGGGACGGAGTTCGGCTTCCGGGCGTCCGGGGAGCGGCGCTGCTCCGGCGCCCGGGGCAACGCGTGCCCGCTGGCCGCGGTGGTCCCGGCCGGGAGCACGGGCGGGCGCTGCGCGGAGTGCGGACGGCTCGACCGGGCGCACTCGGTGGCCGCCGACACGATCCCGGACGACCCCCGCCCGTACCGGGTGTATCTGGCGTGGTTCGGGCCCGGTCTGGTGAAGGTCGGCATCACCGCGGAGGAGCGGGGTGCGGCCCGGCTGCGGGAGCAGGGGGCGGTGGTCTTCAGCTGGCTGGGGCGCGGCCCGCTGATGGCGGCGCGCCGGGCGGAGGAGGTGCTCCGGGCGGCGCTCGGCGTCCCGGACCGGATTCCGTACGCGCGCAAGCGGGCGGTGCGGACGGAGCTGCCGGACCCGGCGGTGCGGGCCGCCGAGGTGACGGAGCTGTACCGGAGGGTGGTGGCCCTGGAGGGAGGCGGGGCCTGGCCGGAGGCGCTGGAACGCCTGCCGTGCGCTCCGGTGGACCACGCGGGGATCTTCGGCCTGGAGGCTCCGGGAGGCGGTGCGGGCCCGGGGCCTCGTTCCGTGCGGGCCGTGACCGGGCTCGTGGACGGGGGCGTGGTGGCGGGGCGGCTGGTCGCGGCGGCCGGGCCCGATCTGCATCTGGACACGGGCGCGCAGTGCCTCCTGGTCGTCGACACCCGGCTGATGACCGGCTGGTCGCTGGCGGCGGCCGGGGCGGGCGCCGCCGGGGTGAGCCCGCCGGCCGTCGCGGTGGGGGGCGGCGGGGCGCAGGACGGGCTGTTCTGAGAGGGTCGGCCGTATGGGCGACGAGCGCGACGAGGTGGCGAGGTTCCGGCAGCGGCTCGGGCTGCCCGGCCTCATCGACGTACACACGCACTTCATGCCGGAGCGGGTGCTGCGCAAGGTCTGGGCGTACTTCGACTCGGCGGGGCCGCTCACCGGCATGGAGTGGCCGATCACCTACCGGCACGAGGAGGAGGAACGGCTCGCCGTGCTCCGCTCGTTCGGGGTGCTGCGCTTCACGTCGATGCTCTATCCGCACAAGCCGGCCATGGCGGCCTGGCTGAACGGCTGGTCGGCGGAGTTCGCCGCGCGGACCCCCGACTGCCTGCACACGGCGACGTTCTTCCCCGAACCGGACGCGGAACGCTATGTCCGGGAGGCGGTCGAGGCGGGGGCCCGCGTCTTCAAGGCGCACCTCCAGGTCGGCGCGTACGACCCGAACGACCCGCTGCTCGACCCGGTCTGGGGGCTGCTCGCCGAGGCGGGCGTCCCCGTCGTGACGCACTGCGGCTCGGGGCCGGCGCCCGGCAGGCACACCGGTCCGGGCCCCATCGCGCGCGTCCTGGCCCGCCACCCCAGGCTGCCGCTGATCGTGGCGCACCTGGGCATGCCGGAGTACGCGGAGTTCCTGACGCTCGCCGAGCGGTACCCCGGGGTGCGGCTGGACACCACGATGGCGTTCACCGACTTCACCGAAAACTTCATGCCGTTCCCGAAGGCGGAGCACTCCCGGCTCGCGGACCTCGGCGACCGCGTCCTGCTCGGCACGGACTTCCCGAACATCCCGTACCCGTACAGCCATCAGCTGGAGGCGCTGGAGCGCCTGGGCCTCGGCGACGACTGGCTGCGGGCGGTCTGCCACGACAACGCGAAGGCGCTGTTCGGCCTCTGAGGCGCTGCGGGGGCGGGCCGCGGCTTTCTCAGGGAATTCACAGAAACGGGAAAGAACTCTCTCAGAGCCGTCCCGGAGGCTGGGCGCCATGACGACGACGACCTCGCCCCAGGGGCGTACCGAACTGCTCAGGCCGGACCGTACCCCCGTGCGGGTCCTGGTCGTGGACGACGAGGCTTCGCTCACCGAGCTGCTGTCGATGGCGCTCCGGTACGAGGGCTGGCAGGTGCGCAGCGCCGGGGACGGGACCGGTGCCGTGCGGGCGGCCCGCGAGTTCCGGCCGGACGCGGTGGTCCTCGACGTGATGCTGCCCGACGTGGACGGGCTCGCCGTGCTCGGCCGGCTGCGCCGCGAGCTGTCCGACGTGCCGGTGCTGTTCCTGACCGCGCGGGACTCCGTGGAGGACCGGATCGCCGGGCTCACGGCGGGCGGCGACGACTACGTCACCAAGCCGTTCAGCCTGGAGGAGGTCGTGGCCCGGCTGCGCGGGCTGATCCGGCGTTCGGCCACGGCGACGGCGCGCAGCGAGTCGCGGCTCGTCGTGGGCGACCTGGTGCTCGACGAGGACAGCCACGAGGTGAGCCGGGGCGGCACCGGCATCCACCTGACGGCGACCGAGTTCGAGCTGCTGCGGTTCCTGATGCGCAACCCGCGCCGCGTGCTCAGCAAGGCGCAGATCCTGGACCGGGTCTGGAACTACGACTTCGGCGGCCAGGCCAACGTGGTCGAGCTGTACATCTCCTACCTGCGCAAGAAGATCGACGCGGGCCGCTCACCGATGATCCACACCCGGCGCGGGGCGGGATACCTGATCAAGCCCGGTGAGTAGCGCGGTGCGGCGGCGGCCCTGGACCCTGCGCACCCGGCTCGTGGTCTCGGCGGTGACCCTGATCGCGGTCGTCGCCTCCGTGATCGGCGTGGTGACCGCGATCGCGTACCACAGCTATCTGTACGGGAAGCTGGACGACCAGCTGCGGGACATCGCGGTCCGGGCGCAGCGGGTGCCGGGCGGTCCGAAACCGGGCGGGCTCAAGGCGCCGGGTGTCCCGGCCGCCCCCTCCCTCGTCCCGGAGCGCGACCCGCTCGGGTTCATCGGCATGGGCGGCCAGCCGCTGCGGACGTTCGGCGCGCTCGTCGAGGACGGCCGGATCGCGGACTCGGCCGTGGTGAAGGACGGCGGGTTCGAGGCCGGCGAGAACACCGAACCGCTGACGGCCGGCCAGCGCGGCGCCCTGAAGGAGGCCGGGGTCACCGCGGACGGCCGCGCGCACGACGTGGAGCTGCCCGGCCTGGGCGGCTACCGGGTCCGCGGGGTGCCCGTGAACGACGGCGGCACGGTCCTCGTCGGCATTCCCACCGCCGAGGTGAGCCGCGCGCTCAGCACCCTGATCCTGGTCGAGGTCTGCGTGACCGGTGCCGGGCTCGTCGCCGCCGGGATCGCCGGCACCGTCATCGTCGGGGTCGCCCTGCGCCCGCTGCGCCGGGTCGCCGCCACCGCCACCCGGGTCTCCGAACTGCCCCTGCACAGCGGCGAGGTCGCCCTGCTGGAACGCGTCCCGGACACCGAGGCGGACCCGCGCACGGAGGTCGGCCAGGTCGGAGCCGCGCTCAACCGGATGCTGGGCCATGTCGGCTCCGCCCTGGACGCGCGCCAGCGCAGCGAGACACGGCTGCGCCAGTTCGTCGCGGACGCCGGCCACGAACTGCGCACCCCGCTGGCCTCGATCCGCGGCTACGCCGAACTCACCCGGCGCGGCGGCGAGGAGACCGGTCCGGACACCCGGCACGCCCTCGGACGCATCGAGTCCGAGGCACAGCGCATGACGGGCCTGGTCGAGGACCTCCTGCTCCTGGCCCGCCTCGACGCCGGCCGGCCGCTCTCGTACGAGACCACCGATCTCTCGCCGCTCGTCGTGGACGCGCTGAGCGACGCCCGCGCGGCCGACACCACCGGAGGCGCCGGCCCGGCCCGGCACTGGCACCTCGACCTGCCCGACACCCCGGCCGTGGTCCGCGCCGACCCCACCCGCATCCATCAGGTGCTGGTCAACCTGCTGTCCAACGCCCGCAGCCACACCCCGCCGGGCACCACGGTCACGGCCCGGGTGCTGGCCGCCCCGGACGGGGTCACCGTGGAGATCCAGGACGACGGCCCCGGCATCCCCCCGGACCTCCTGCCGCACATCTTCGAACGGTTCACCCGGGGCGACGCCTCCCGCTCCCGGCACGCCGGGTCCACGGGCCTGGGCCTGGCCATCGTCCAGGCGGTGGTGACCGCCCACGGCGGAACGGCGCAGGCGCGGTCGGCACCGGGCGGGACGGTGTTCGCGGTGCGGCTGCCCGCCGCGCGGGACGCTACGGCTTGTGGGTCACCCACAGCATTTCCGCCGGCCAGTGATGGGCCCAGTCCGGCGGTTCGGTCCGGTTGTAGCCGTTGAGGGTGTCGGGTCCGGGGCGGGGTTCGATGAGGTCGTCGATGACGAGCCCCGCGCCGCGCAGGACCCTGACCCAGTCGCCGTAGGTGAGCTGGTAGCTGGTCGCGCCGTCGTCCTCGGCGATGGTGGCCAGGTCGAAGTAGGGCTTCTGCAGGGTGGTGGTGACCCGCTCCGCCGTCTCGTCGTAGCAGGCCTCGAACCAGGGGGTGGCGACGTTGAACACCAGCCGTCCGCCCGGCCGCAGGACGCGGGCGACCTGCGGGACGGCCAGCCGCGCCGGCGCCCAGCTGAGGCCGCCGAAGTCGCAGAAGACCAGGTCGAAGACGGCGTCGGCGAAGGGCAGCTGCTCGGCCGCGCCCTGCACCAGCGCGTAGCGGTCCGCCCCCATCGCGTCGGCCGCCGCCGCGAGCTGGGCCTCGGACAGGTCGATCCCGACCACGGTGGCGCCCTCGGCGGCGAGCGCCCGGGACCACTGGCCGGCGCCGCAGCCGAGTTCGAGGACCCGCTGGCCGGCGACGTCGCCCAGCGCCCCCAGCTCCGCGTCGGGGATCGAGTACATGCCCCACAGCCGGGGCGAGGCGCCGATCTGCGGGTCGTGCCGCTGCTGGTAGGCGCCGCTGATGCTGTTCCAGAGCCGCCGGTTGGCGGGGATGCTGTCCACACGAGGACTCCAGCACCATCCGGGGGAGCGGTCAAACCTCTTTTCCGCAGGCCGCGAGCTGCTGCTCACAGACCCACCACAGGTGCGGCACACGCCTGTGACAGGCCCGTTGGCGACCGTCGACGGCATGCGAACAGAGACTCCTCGAAGCACCCTGCCGGCCAGGGACCACCTCCTGGCCGGCGCCGCCGGAGCGCCCGGTGCGGCGGGCGTGCCCGTACTCGATGTGGTGGTACCCGTCTACAACGAGGAGAAGGACCTCGAACCGTGCGTGCTGCGGCTGCACGCGCATCTGGCCCGCACCTTCCCGTACGCCTTCCGGATCACCGTCGCCGACAACGCCAGCACCGACCGCACGCCCGAGGTCGCGGAGCGGCTGGCGCGGTCGCTGCCGGGGGTGCGGTCGTTCCGGCTGGAGGAGAAGGGGCGCGGCCGGGCGCTGCGGACGGTGTGGACGGACTCGGACGCGCCGGTGCTCGCGTACATGGACGTGGACCTGTCCACCGACCTCAACGCGCTGCTCCCGCTGGTCGCGCCGCTGATCTCCGGCCACTCGGACCTCGCCATCGGCTCCCGGCTCGCGCGGAGTTCGCGGGTGGTGCGCGGCACGAAGCGGGAGTTCATCTCGCGGGCCTACAACATCATCCTGCGGTCCTCGCTGGCCGCCCGGTTCAGCGACGCGCAGTGCGGGTTCAAGGCGATCCGGCGCGAGGTCGCGCAGCGGCTGCTGCCCATGGTCGAGGACACCGGCTGGTTCTTCGACACCGAGATGCTGGTGCTCGCCGAGCGGGCCGGGCTGCGCATCCACGAGGTGCCCGTCGACTGGGTCGACGACCCCGACTCCACCGTCCACATCGTGCGCACCGCCACCGAGGACCTCAAGGGCGTGTGGCGGGTGGGGCGTGCGCTGGCCGTGGGCGCGCTGCCGCTGGACCGGCTGGCCCGGCCCTTCGGGGACGACCCGCGCGACCGGGCGATCGGCGGGGTGCCCGGCGGCCTGGCCCGGCAGCTGGTCGGCTTCTGCGTCGTGGGCGCCCTGTCCACGCTGTTCTACCTGGCCCTGTACTCCTTCTTCCGGCTCGGCGCCGGGCCCCAGCTCGCCAACGGGGCCGCGCTGCTGGTGTCCGCCGTCGCCAACACGGCGGCCAACCGGAGACTCACCTTCGGCGTACGCGGCCGGGGCGGCGCCGTCCGCCACCAGGCGCAGGGCCTCGTGGTCTTCGCGATCGGCCTCGCCCTGACCAGCGGCTCGCTGGCGGCCCTGGGCGCCGCTTCCGGCTCGCCCTCGCACGGCACCGAACTCGCGGTCCTGGTCGCGGCCAACCTCGCGGCGACGGTGCTGCGGTTCCTGCTGTTCCGCGCCTGGGTCTTCCCGGACCGCGACCGGGCAAACCCCGCCCCGGACCGCGCACCGGCAACCCCCACACCGGCCCCCGCGCAGGCGACCCCCATACCGGCCCCCGCGCAGGCGGCCCCCGCCCCCACACCGGCCCCCGATCCGGCGTCGCCCTCCGGCCCGCCCTCCGCACCCGTCCACGACCCGAGGAACGCCCGATGACCACGTTCGACCCCGTTCACGCCCCGGCCCGGCCGGACACGCCTCCGGGGCACGCGGGGGCCGGCGCCTCGCTGCCCCGCCGTCTGTGGCGCGGGCGGCCGGGGGACGCCCCCTGGGTCCGGCCCGCGTTCCTCGCCCTGCTGCTCGCCCTCACCCTGGCGTACCTCTGGAACCTCAGCGCCTCCGGCTACGCCAACTCCTTCTACTCCGCCGCCGCGCAGGCGGGCGGCAGCAGCTGGAAGGCGTTCTTCTTCGGCTCGCTGGACGCGGCCAACGCCATCACCGTGGACAAGCCCCCGGCCGCGCTCTGGCCCATGGCGCTGTCGGTGCGGATCTTCGGGCTCAGCTCCTGGGCGATCCTGGTCCCGCAGGTGCTGATGGGCACGGCGACGGCCGCGGTGCTGTACGCGGCCGTGCGGCGCCGGTTCGGCGCGGCGGCCGGGCTGATCACCATGACGGTGTTCGCGCTGACGCCCGTGGCCGCGCTGATGTTCCGCTTCAACAACCCGGACGCGCTGCTCACGCTGCTGATGACCGTCACCGTCTACTGCGTGCTGCGCGCGATGGAGCACGGCCGCACGAAGTGGCTGGTGTGGGCGGGCGTCACGGTCGGCCTCGCGTTCCTGTCGAAGACGCTCCAGGCGTTCCTGATCCTGCCGCCGCTGGCGGTGCTGTACGCGGTGTGCGCGCCGGTCCCCGTCCGCAGGAGGTTCGGGCAGCTCGGGCTCTCGGCGCTCGCCGTGCTCGTCGCGGGCGGCTGGTGGGTGGCGGTCGTCGAACTGTGGCCCGCCGCCTCACGCCCGTACATCGGCGGTTCGCAGCACAACTCGTTCCTGGAGCTGACCTTCGGCTACAACGGCCTCGGCCGGCTCAACGGCGAGGAGACCGGCAGCGTCGGCGGAGGCGGAGGCGGCCGGGGCGGCGGCGGTCAGTGGGGCGAGACCGGCATCGGCCGGATGTTCAACGCGGAGATCGGCGCCCAGATCTCCTGGCTGCTGCCCGCCGCCCTGATCCTGCTCGTGGCCGGCCTCTGGCTGACCCGGCGGACGGAGCGCACGGACACCGCGCGGGCCGCCTTCCTGGCCTGGGGCGGTTCGCTGCTGATGACGGCCACCGTGTTCAGCTTCATGGCCGGGATCTTCCACCAGTACTACACGGTGGCCCTGGCCCCCTACCTCGCCGCGCTGACCGGCATGGGCGTCACGGTGCTGTGGGAGGAGCGGGCCCGCTGGTGGGCGGGCGCCGTGCTGGCGGTGACGGTCGCGGCGACGGCGTACTGGGCGTACGTCCTGCTGGGCCGCACCCCGGACTACCAGCCGTGGCTGCGTACGGCGGTGCTCGTGGCCGGGCTCGTGGCGGCGGCGGGCCTGGCGCTCGCGGCCCGGCTGGGGCGGCCCCTGGTCCTGGCCGCCGTGGTGCTGGGCTTCGCCGCGTCGCTCGCCGGGCCGGCCGCGTACACCGTGAGCACGCTGAACACGGGCCACCAGGGCTCGATCGTCACCGCCGGCCCGTCCTCGGGCGGCATGCGACCCCCAGGCACCCAGGGCCAAGGCCAGGGCCAGGGCCAGGGCCAGGGCCAGGGCACGAGCCGGCAGGGCGCCGGCCAGCCGGGCAATCCGACGGGCCTGCCCCCCACCGGCACCCCGCCGGGCCAGAACACCGGCCAGAACACCAGCCAGGGCAACGGCCAGAACACCGGCCAGGGCGACGGGCAGGGCCAGAACACCCGCCGCTTCCCCTTCGGCACCGGCGAACGCGGCGGACCCGGCGGCATGGGCGGCGGCATGGGCGGCCTGCTCAACGGCGCCACCGTCGACGCCAAGGCCAAGGCACTCCTGGCAGCGGACGCCGACGCCTACACCTGGGCGGCCGCCGCGATCGGCTCGCAGAACGCCGCCAGCTACCAACTCGCCACCCAGAAGCCCGTCATGGCGATCGGCGGCTTCAACGGAAGCGACCCGTCCCCGACGCTCGCCCAGTTCAAGCGGTACGTCGAGGAAGGCCGCATCCACTACTTCGTCTCCGGAGGCGGCATGGGAGGCGGCGGTATGGGCGGCGACGGCACCGCCTCGCAGATCTCCGCCTGGGTGACGGAGAACTTCACCGAGGTGACGGCGGGCGGCGCCACCTTCTACGACCTGACCCGGCCGGCGGCGACGACCGGCTGACGGAGCGCGGCCTCAGCGCCGCAGCAACAGGTCGGCCACGACAGGGCGGTGGTCCGAGGCGAGTGTCTCGGCCACCGCCGCGTGGCGTACCCGGACGGTGTCCTTCGAAACCGCCACGTAGTCGATCCGCCGGACCGGGTCCTGCGCCGGATACGTGGGCCCGCCCGGCTCGGCATCGGTCAGCTCCCGCCACAGCGGCGCCAGTTCGGGAGCGGCCGGCGGCGCGTTGAAGTCGCCGAGCAGGACCTGCCGCACCGGACCCCGTTCCGCTTCCCGGTCCTCCGCCATGATCCGCCGCGTGTCGGCCACCTGCGCGACGCGGACGGACGGGTCGCCCCGGTAGTCGAGGTGCGTCACGTACACGTGGACGGGCAGCCCGCGCACCCGCAGCACCACCTCCCCGAAGCCGGGCGCGGGCGCCGGGACCGGGTTCGGGTCCTGCGTCGACAGCCGGGTCACCTCGTGGTTCTCGGCGCTCACGATCCGGTACCGGGACAGCACCGCCACGCCGTACTCGCGCCGGGGCCCGCCCTCCGCCGCCGGGTCGAGGCTGTAGATCGGGGCGAAGGAGACCCGCATGCCGAGGCGCCGGGCCAGCTCGCCCGCCAGATCGCGCCACTCGCTGCGGGCGCCCCAGTGGACGTCCACCTCCTGGAGCCCGATGACGTCCGCGTCCAGGGCGCGCAGGGCGGCCACCTGCCGGTCGAGGTCGAAGACGTTGTCCGGGCCGGCCCCGGCGTGGATGTTGTACGTGGCCACCCGCAGCGGCACCGGCCGCCCCGGCCCGTGCCCCGGGGACGCCGTCGCGGGAGGCGCGAGCGCCGCCCCCAACAGGCCTGCTGCCACCAGGACTTCCACCGTGCGACGACGCAGCGACATATCACTCCTGCTTCCGGGAGCCGGGTCCGAGGCGGATTTCGGCGACCGGCACCGTACCCACGAAAAGGCACTTGTACGCTCCGGCGCTCTCCTATACGGTGTACAACATCGCTCCTGTACACCGTATAGGAACGAGGTGTCCGAACCCACGACAGCAGGGAGTACGCATGACGGCGACCGACGCCGCGAAGAACCACCCGCTCGCCCCGCCGAGCCATCCGCAGCGCTGGTTGATCCTCGGCGTCATCTGCCTCGCCCAGCTGACCGTGCTGCTCGACAACACCGTCCTCAACGTCGCGATCCCCTCCCTCACGCGGGAGCTGGACGCCTCCACCGCCGACGTGCAGTGGATGATCAACGCCTACTCGCTCGTCCAGTCCGGGCTGCTGCTCACGGCCGGCTCCGCCGCCGACCGCTACGGGCGGAAGAAGATGCTGGCCGCCGGGCTCGCCCTGTTCGGCATCGGCTCCCTGGTGGCCGGGCTCGCCGACTCCTCCGCGCAACTGATCGCCGCGCGGGCCGGGATGGGCGTCGGCGGCGCGCTGCTGATGACCACCACGCTCGCCGTCGTCGTGCAGATATTCGACGACACCGAACGGGTCAAGGCCATCGGCATCTGGTCCACCGTCAGCTCGCTCGGCTTCGCGGTCGGCCCGCTGATCGGCGGGGTGATGCTCGACCACTTCTGGTGGGGCGCGATCTTCCTCATCAACATCCCGGTCGCGCTGATCGGCCTGGTGGCCGTGGTGCGGCTGGTCCCCGAGTCGAAGAACGCGAGCGGCGACCGCCCCGACCTGCTCGGCGCGCTGCTCTCCACCGTCGGCATGGCCGCCGTCGTGTACGCGATCATCTCCGGCCCCGAGCACGGCTGGACGTCCGGCAGGGTGCTGCTGACCGCGTTCACCGGGGCCGCCGTGCTCACCGGCTTCGTGCTGTGGGAGCTGCGCATCCCGCACCCGATGCTGGACATGCACTTCTTCCGCGACCAGCGGTTCGTCGGGGCGGTCGCGGGCGCGGTCCTCGTCGCCTTCGGCATGGGCGGTTCGCTGTTCCTGCTCACCCAGCAGCTCCAGTTCGTCCTCGGCTACGGGCCGCTGGAGGCCGGTCTGCGCACGGCACCGCTCGCCCTGAGCGTCGTCGCGCTGAACCTCACCGGGCTCGGCGCCCGGCTGGTCCCCAAGCTGGGCACGCCCGCCACCATCGCCACCGGCATGGGGCTGCTCGCGGCCGGACTCGCCGCGATCGCGCTGCTCGGCCGGCACGGCTACGGCGGCACCCTGCTCGGACTGCTGGTCATGGGCGTCGGCATCGCGCTCGCCATGCCCGCGATGGCCAACGCGATCATGAGCGCCATCCCGCCGGAGAAGGCCGGTGTGGGCGCCGGGGTCAACGGCACCCTCGCGGAGTGCGGCAACGGCCTCGGGGTCGCCGTCCTCGGCGCCGTCCTCAACTCCCGGTTCGCCGCGCTCGTCCCCTCGGCCGTGGGCGCCGCCTCGCTGCCCGCCGCCCTGGCGGCCGCGCACGGCGAGGACGAGCGGACGCGCATCACCGACGCGTTCGCCTCCGGGCTGGAGACCAGCATGCTCGGCGGCGCGGCCGCCGTGCTCGCCGGCGGACTCCTGGCCGCCCTGCTGCTGCGCCGGGCCGAACGAGGACGACCGGTCCCGGCCGAACCGGCCGCCACGCAGGCATAGCATCGGACGGGACCACCGGACCGTGCTGCTCCGTTTGACGGGCGGCCGGTACGCGGTCGGCACGCGGCTCGCCCGCGGCCGGCCGCGCACCGGCACAGCGGCCGGTCCGTCCGTCCCGCCGGCGAGACGAGGGAGTGCGCCATGGTGTCCGCGGCCGACCGCGTGAAGAACCCTGTCCGGACCAGCGTCTGGCTGAACACCCGGCCACCCGCGCGCTCCCGGCGCGCCGACCAGCCGGCCGGGCTCGACCGGGACCGGATCACCGCCGCCTCGGTGCGGCTGCTCGACGCGGAGGGCCTGGCCAAGTTCTCCATGCGCCGGCTCGCCGCCGAACTGAACGTCACGGCGATGTCCCTGTACTGGTACGTGGACACCAAGGACGACCTGCTGGAGCTGGCCCTCGACGCGGTCTACGCCGAGATCGGGCCGCCGGCCGGGGACGCCCCCTGGCCGGACCGGCTCCGCGCGCTGGCCGGGGCGTACCGGGGGCTGCTCGTGCGGCACCCCTGGGTGTCCCCGCTGGCCGGCAGGTTCCTGAACCTGGGCCCGCACTCGCTGCTGGTGACCCATGCCATCCAGGACGTGATCCGCGCGACCGGCCTCCCCGCCGAGGGCCGCAGCGGCGCCCTGTCGGCGGTCTTCCAGTTCGTGTACGGGTTCGGCACGGTGGAGGGCCAGTTCGCGCAGCGCAGCGCCGAGGCGGGGCTCACCCAGGACCAGTACTTCCGGCAGGCCATGTCGGCGGTCCGGGACCAGCCGCACCTCGACGAGTTCGTGGAGGAGTCGCGCGAGGTGATGGACGCGCGCGCCGACGCGACCATCCAGGAGATGCGCGACCGCGACTTCACCTTCGCGCTGGACCTGCTGATCGCCGGCATCGAAGCGATGCGGGCACGCGGGGACGCCGCCTCCGCTCAGTAGCCCCGCGCCGGGTCCACGGCGAGCGCGGGCCTCTTCCCGGCCGTCCACTCCCGCAGACACGCGGTGAAGTCGGTGACCACGTCCTCGTCCGCCGTGACGCCCGCCGAGTGCGAGGTGACGACCGTACGGGGCAGCCGCCAGCAGGGATCGCCGGGCGCGGCCGGCTCGTCCGGCAGGACGTCCAGCACCGCCCGCCCCACCGTTCCGGCGCGCAGCGCCTCCCCGAGCGCCCCCAGGTCCACGGTCGCGCCCCGCCCCACGTTGAGGAACGTCGCCCCGCCCATCGCGGCGAACCGCTCCGCCCCGAAGTAGCCGGTGGTCGCCCCGGTCAGCGGCAGCGCGGCGACCACCCAGCGGGCGGCCACCGGTTCACCGGCCGGGACGACCGCGTCGAAGCCGGGCGGCACCGGGCGCGGGGTGCGGGCGGCGGCCACGGTCCGGATGGAGCAGGCCCGCAGCAGCGAGGCCACCGCGGAGCCGATCCGGCCGGTGCCGTGGACGACGGCGGTCTGCCCGGCGACGAGTTCCGAAGGGAGCCGGCGCCACTCGGCGCGGGCGTGCTGCGCCGCGTACTCCGGCACCGACTGGCACTCGGCGAGCACCCAGCCCAGCACGTACTGCGCGATCCGCTCGCCCATCCGCCCCACGGTCCGGGTCAGCGGCACGCCGGGCGGCCAGGGCCGGTCGGCGCGGTGCACCAGCGCGTCCGTGCCGGCGTTGACGCTGTGGAACCAGATCAGGTCCGGGCCGCGCAGCGCGTCGGGCAGGACGGCGCCCACGTACACGAAGGGCCCCTCGCCCGGGACGCGTGCGACGGGCCGCCCGGTGGCCCGCGCCAGCCCGCGCACGGCGTCCTCGCCGACCTCGGGCCCGGCGACGATCCGGGCCCGGTCCAGCAGCGCGGGCGGGATCACGGGGCGAGGTGGGCCGGGAAGCCGCCGGTGGCGACGGGGCCCCAGCGCTCCGGGGTGATCCGGATGATCGACTTGCCCTGCCTGACCATCGCCGCCCGGTACTCGTCCCAGTCGGGGTGCTCGCCGGAGATGTTCCGGAAGTACTCGACGAGGGGTTCGACCGACTCCGGTGCGTCGATGACCTCGGCGGACCCGTCGATCTGCACCCACGGGCCGTTCCAGTCGTCGGACAGCACGATCACGCTGACGCGCGGGTCGCGCCTGGCGTTGCGGGTCTTGGCGCGCTCCGGGTACGTGGACACGACGATCCGGCCCGCGTCGTCCACCCCGCAGGTGAGCGGGGAGCCCTGGGGCCGGCCGTCGGACCGGGTGGTCAGCAGGATCGCCCGGTGCCGGGGCCGTACGAAGTCCAGCAGGGCGTCGAGGTCCACGGTGGTGTTGGTCGCGATATGGGGTGCCATGGCCCCGACCCTACGACCGGGGAGCGTCAGACGGCGGGCAGGGAATCGCCCTGCACGGCCTGGATGTCCAGCTCGACGCGGAGGGTGGTGCCGATGGCCGCGATGCCGGCCTGGACGACCTGGTTGTAGTTCATGGCGAAGTCCTCGCGGCGCAGTTCGGCCGTGGCGCTGAACGCCGCGCGCACCCCGCCCCACGGGTCGGGGCCGGTCCCCAGGTAGCTGAGGTCCAGGTCGACCGGGCGCCGCACGCCGCGCATGGTCAGCTCGCCGTGCACGGTCCAGCGGTCCGGACCGGCCGGGGTCAGCCCGGTGGAGCGGTAGGTGATCTCCGGGAACCGGTCGGTGTCCAGGAAGTCGGGGGAGCGCAGGTGCTTGTCCCGCATGCCGTTGCCGGTGTCGATGCTCGTCGCGTCGATGACCGCCTCCACCCGGGACCGGCCGAGGTCCGCCGCGATCTCGACGCGCCCGCCGAACTCGGTGAACCGGCCGCGCACGCTGGAGATCCCCAGGTGCTGGGCGACCGCCGCCACCGAGGAGTGCGCCGGGTCCAGCGACCAGGTGCCGGGCGGCGGCAGTTCGACGCCGCCCTGCCGGTTCAGCACCACCGTGCCGGCCTCGACGGTGCCGCTCGCCGTGACGAGGGCGGTGGAGGCGGCCGGGGCGTACCCGACCGCCGTCACGATCACCGTGTACGCGCCCGCGAGCAGCGGGGTGTCGTCCCGTACCGCCCCGGTCCCGTCGGCGGCGGCCCGCAGCACCTGGGTGCCGGTCATGTCGGTGACCGTCACGACCGCGTGCTGGACGGCCCAGCCGTCCCGCGTCCGTACCTGCGCGCGAAGTCCCATCCGGTTCTCTCCTTGCTCCTGCCCCGCCCGCGCACCGCGGCCGGTCACTCCATGAGTCGGGCCCCGGGGCGGGGGCCGGCGGGCCGTCCCCTGCCCGCCGTCCCCGCCGCCGGGGCCCATGTCCCCGGAGGGGTGGCGCCTCCGCTCACAGAACGCCGCTCCCACCAGGGGTTCGTGGGGGTCCGGAACCCGTCCCGGACCCTTCGGTCACTCGCCCGGGTGGGCGAGCTCGATGTCGTGGCCGTCCACGCCGTGACCGGCCACGGTCAGCGCCCCGGCCACCGGCGGGTAGCCGTTCGCGACGACGGTGTACTCGCCCGCGTCCAGGTCGGTGAAGGCGTACGCCCCGTCCTCCCCGGTCGTCGCGTGGGCGACCACGTTGCCGGCCGCGTCCACCAGCGTGACCCGCGCGTCCGGCAGCGGGTGCCGGCGCGCTCCGGCGCGGACGACGCCCTGGACCAGGGCACCGGCCCGGAGGGCGGCGTCGACGCGGGTGACGCCCTGGCCGCCGACCTCCACCGGGAGGGCCAGCGGGCGGAAACCGGCCGCGTTGACCGCGACGGTGACCGCGCCGGGCACCAGCTCGCCGAAGGTGAACTCGCCGCTCGCGCCGGACTTGCCGGTGGTCAGCACGTCGCCGCGCACATCGGTCACGACGACCACGGCGTCCGCGACCGGCGCGCCGCTCTCCGCGTCCCGCACGGTACCGGCCAGGCCGCTCGTGCCGGCGAGCAGGATGTCGTACACCAGCGGCTCGTCGCCGACGACCACGGTGGACGCCTGCGGCTGGAATCCGTCGGCCGAGGCGATCAGCACGTACGAACCGGCGCCCGGAGCCTCCAGCGCGTACCCGCCGTCCTCCCGCGCGGCGGCGATGCCCAGCTGGCGCCCGCCGAGGGAGATCAGGGTGACGGCGGCCCGGCCGACCGGGGCGCCCTCGGCGCCCCGCACCACGCCGCGGACGGGGGTGCCGTCCTTGGCGAGGTCCACCGGGAGGTCCGCCGCGGCTTCGGCGGTGTCCACGGAGGTGACTCCGGCGGCGCCCTCGGCGACCGCCTCGGTGACGGTGTCGACGGGGGTTTCACCGGCGGCGCCGGCGGGAACGCCGTCCGCCGGGGCCTGGGCGCCGGTCTCGCCCACCGCCTTGGTCTTGAGCGCGACCTCCTTGATGAACAGGGTGATCAGGAAGGCGACCAGGGCGGACGGGGCGGCGTACAGGAAGACGTCGCCGACGCCGTGCCCGTACGCGGCCTCCACGACCGTACGGAACGGGGCGGGCAGCTTGTCCAGGTCGGGGATGCCTCCGCCGGCCGTGCCGCCGTGGCCCAGGGCAGCGCCCTCGGGACCGAGGTCCGCGAGGCCCGTCTTGACGTAGTGGGTGACGCGGTTCGCCATGACGGCGCCCAGCGCCGAGACGCCGATCGCACCACCGAGGGAACGGAAGAACGTGACGACGGACGAGGCCGAACCGAGGTCGGAGGGGTCCACCTGGTTCTGCGTGGCGAGCACCAGGTTCTGCATCATCATGCCGATGCCGAGACCCATCACGAACATGTAGACGCCGATGTGCCAGTACGTGGTGTCGTAGCGGATCGTGCCCAGCAGGCCCAGCCCGGCCGTGACCAGGAAGCCACCGCTGACCAGCCATGCCTTCCAGCGGCCCGTCTTGGTGATGATCTGCCCGGAGACGGTCGAGGAGATGAACAGACCGCCGATCATCGGGATGGTCATCACCCCGGACATCGTCGGCGACTTGTCGCGCGCCAGCTGGAAGTACTGGCTGAAGAAGACGGTGCCGGCGAACATCGCGACACCGACGAACAGCGAGGCGAGCGACGCCAGGGTGATGGTCCGGTTGCGGAAGAGGCGCAGCGGGATGATCGGCTCGCTGGCGCGGGACTCGACGAAGACGAAGATCAGGGCGAGGAGCACCGAGCCCACCAGCATCACGCCGGTCTGCCAGGACATCCAGTCGTACTTGTCGCCCGCGAACGTCACCCACAGGAGGAGCAGCGAGACGGCGGCGCTGATGAAGAAGGCGCCGGTCCAGTCGACCTTGACGTCCCGCTTGACGACGGGGAGCTTGAGGGTCTTCTGGAGCACGATGAGGGCGATCACCGCGAACGGCACGCCCACGTAGAAGCACCAGCGCCAGCCCATCCAGCTGGTGTCGGTGATGACGCCGCCGAGGAGCGGGCCGCCGACGGTGGCGACGGCGAAGACCGCGCCGATGTAGCCGCTGTACCGGCCGCGCTCGCGCGGGGCGATCATGGCGGCCATCACGATCTGGGCGAGGGCGGAGAGACCGCCGACGCCGATGCCCTGCACCACGCGGCAGGCGATCAGCATGCCCGCGCTGGTCGAGAGGCCGGCCACGATCGAGGCCGCGACATAGATGACCAGGGCTATCTGGACCAGCAGCTTCTTGCTGAACAGGTCCGCGAGCTTGCCCCACAGCGGGGTGGTCGCCGTCATCGCCAGCAGCGAGGCCGTGACGACCCAGGTGTAGGCGCTCTGGCCGCCGCCGAGGTCGGCGATGATCTCCGGAAGGGCGTTGGAGACGACGGTGGACGACAGGATCGCGACGAACATGCCGAGCAGCAGTCCGGCGAGCGCCTCCATGATCTGCCGGTGTGTCATCGGCGCGCCGCCGGAGGCGTCGTGGCCTCCGTGCTTGGCGTGGCCGCCCCGCACACCGGTTGGTGTGGTCGTAGCCATTGAGGTCCTTGTCTTTGCTTCTGTTTACACAGGTGTACGGGTGTACGAGTCGGGGTGGGTGTCCGCCTGCCGGGGGCGGCAGTCGCCGCCGTGCTTGCCGGGGGCGCACCCTGCGGTGCCGCGACAGGAGAAGCTGTCGCGCAGCCGGGCGAGCAACGTGTTGAGCTGTCCGACCTCGTCGTCGGTCCAGTCCTGCAGATGGCTGGCGAACATCTCGGTCGACCGGCGGGAGAGGTCGTCGAGCACCTCTTCCCCCGCGGGGGTCAGCCGCAGGATGCGGGAGCGCTTGTCCGCCGGGTCCGGGAACCGTTCGATCCAGCCCCGCTCCGCCACGTGCGCGACATGCCGGCTGGTCACCGACATGTCGACCGCGAGCAGCTCGGCCAGCCGGCTGATCCGCATCTCCCCGTGCCGGCTCAGCAGAGTCAGCACGGCGGCGGAGCCACCGGGGCACTCGGCGGGCAGGATGCGGGCGAGACCTCTCTTGACGGCCCCGATGGCGCTCAGCTGCCGGGCCAGTTCTTCGTACTGACTCCGTCCGGCCACGGGCCCCCCAGAGAATCTCACCGGTCATCTTGTTGCTTAGGGCAACCATAGAAGCCATTGGTTGCTACAGGCAAACGAAATGGGGCTTGCAGGAGTAAAGGAACGCAAAAGGCTCTGTAGGGTGCTGGTCAAAGCCGCAGGCTCTGCGGTACGGGAGGGCCTGATGTGGTCCGTGCCACAGGGGCGGGGATCGGCGGGCGGCGACCGGGGGTTGGGCCGTTCGCCCGAGTTCGCTAGGGTCCTGCGACATGGCACACAATCCCCACGCACCGCAGGGCCCCGAGGGCTCCTACGACCCGGCCGGCAGTACCCAGATGTTCCGCGCCTTCGTGGACGAGGGCGAGCCGCAGCGCCGCCAGCAGCCCGCAGCCGTCTCCTCCGGACCGAGGACGGGCCTGATCGCCGGCATCGTCGCGGTGGTCATCGTGCTGGGCGCGGTGGCCTGGCTCGCCCTGGGCTGAGGTCCACCGCGCGGGCGGGGCGCCTCGTCCGCGCCCGCACATGACTGAGCGGGCAGCCCGGCTGCCCGCTTCCGCCGCCGGACCGCCGGCCCGTCCCGTCCGTCTTCTCGTGTGCCGCTGTCCGTGCCGATCCGCGCGGGCGGCGGCGCCGTCGTTTCCGGGGGCGCCGCCGGGTCCGGGCCGTGCCGGTCAGTCGGCGATGAGGCCCTCGCGGAGCTGGGCGAGGGTCCGGGTCAGCAGACGGGAGACGTGCATCTGGGAGATGCCGACCTCCTCGCCGATCTGGGACTGGGTCATGTTGGCGAAGAACCGCAGCATGATGATCTGCCGTTCGCGCGGCGGCAGCTTGGCCAGCAGCGGCTTGAGGGACTCGCGGTACTCGACGCCCTCCAGCGCGGCGTCCTCGTAGCCGAGCCGGTCCGCCAGCGAGCCCTCGCCGCCGTCGTCCTCGGGGGCGGGGGAGTCCAGCGAGGAGGCGGTGTAGGCGTTGCCCACGGCGAGGCCGTCGACGACCTCCTCCTCGGAGACCCCGAGCGCCTTGGCCAGCTCCGGGACGGTCGGCGAGCGGTCGAGCTTCTGCGCCAGCTCGTCACTGGTCCGGGTGAGGGCGAGCCGCAGCTCCTGGAGCCGCCGCGGCACGCGCACCGACCACGACGTGTCCCGGAAGAACCGCTTGATCTCGCCGACGACGGTGGGCATCGCGAACGTCGGGAACTCCACGCCGCGCTCGCAGTCGAACCGGTCGATCGCCTTGATCAGGCCGATGGTGCCGACCTGGACGATGTCCTCCATCGGCTCGTTGCGGCTGCGGAACCGCGCGGCGGCGTACCGCACGAGCGGCAGGTTCAGCTCGATCAGCGTGTCCCGTACATACGCACGCTCCGGGCTGTCCGTCCCGCCGGGCCCCGGAGCGGGCCCCAGCGCGGCGAGCCGCAGGAACAGGGAGCGGGAGAGCGTGCGGGTGTCGATGGCTTCCGGCGAGCTGGTGAGCGCAACGGGTGCGGGGTCGCTCTTGGTGAGCGTGAGCACCTTCGAGCTGCCCTGTTCTTCGGACATGCCACCCCCTTGAGGTCGCGGACGGTCGCGGTGGCCACGACCATCGGAGGAACGCAGCCTGCCACCTGAATACCGGAGGCGGGACTGCGGCAAACGCGCTTCCCGCAGAATGTCACATGTCGGCAACGCGCTGTAGTGACTTGTCGACAAGTCAGGGGGGAGTCTGTGCAGTTAACAAGGGGTGTGAGGCTTTTGGCCACGGGGAAACGCCCGAGAACGGTCTACCCGTCTCAGCTACGCCTCGATCCTGTTTGCGGATCGGAGTCTGGCGAAACTCCGGGCGAGGAGCCTTGACACGTGCATCTGCGACACTCCCAGCTCCGCACTGATCTGGGACTGCGTCAGATTGCTGTAGTACCGCAGCAGCAGGATGCGCTGCTCGCGCTCGGGCAGCTGTACGAGGAGGTGCCGGACGAGGTCCCGGTGTTCGACGCCCGCCAGTGCGGGGTCCTCGTAGCCGAGCCGGTCGAGCAGCCCGGGCAGCCCGTCGCCCTCCTGGGCCGCCTCCAGCGAGGTGGCGTGGTACGAGCGCCCGGCCTCGATGCAGGCCAGCACCTCGTCCTCGGAGATCTTGAGCCGCTCGGCGATCTCGGCCGTGGTCGGCGACCGGCCGTGCGCGGTCGTCAGGTCCTCGGTGGCGCCGGTGACCTGGACCCACAGCTCGTGCAGCCGCCGGGGGACGTGGACGGTGCGCACGTTGTCCCGGAAGTACCGCTTGATCTCGCCGACGACGGTGGGCATCGCGAACGTCGGGAACTGGACGCCGCGTTCGGGGTCGAAGCGGTCGATGGCGTTGATCAGGCCGATGGTGCCGACCTGGACGACGTCCTCCATCGGCTCGTTGCGGCTGCGGAACCGCGCGGCGGCGTACCGCACGAGCGGCAGGTTCGCCTCGATCAGCGCCGTCCGCACCCGGTCGTGCTCCGGGGTGCCCGGCTCCAGGTCCTTCAGCCGGCCGAACAGCACCTGGGTCAGCGCCCTGGTGTCGGCGGCCCGGGACCGGGCGGGCGAGGCCGTCTCGTCGGGGGTCTCCTGGAGCGTCGCCGGCGCCGGGGCGGCCGGTGCCGCCTGGTGGACCTGGGGAGGCACTTGAGGCGCTGTACTGGCCGGCACGATGACGCCACCCCTTTGCGGTCAACTTCGCTACGCGGTCAACTTCGGTCAATCCATCCGTCAAAAGCGGTCATAGCATCACAAGACATGACCACTGTGTGCAAGCACCCCATAGCGCCGTGTTGGACACAGGAAAGCCCCTCACCGGGCCGGTGAGGGGCTCGCAGGGCCGAAGGCGTCAGAACGGGTAGTCGGCGATCACCCAGGTGGCGAACTCGCGCCACCGTCCGGCGGCCGCCTGGTGGTCGGGGTGCTCCAGATACCGCTTCAGCGCGGCCTCGTCGGCGACCGCGGAGTTGATGGCGAAGTCGTACGCGATCGGCCGGTCGGTGATGTTCCAGGCGCACTCCCAGAACTCCAGCTCCGGGATCGTGCCCTCCAGCGCCCGGAACGCCTCGGCACCCGCGACGACCCGGGGATCGTCCCGCTCGACACCGTCGTTCAGCTTGAACAGGACCAGATGGCGGATCACGCGGTACTCCTAGTTGACCAGCTCGGACATGAAGTCGCCGACCCCCTGGGCGGCGTTCGCGATGCCCTCGAACCCTACTTGGACCAGGTCCGCGGCCCGTGCGGGGGAGTTGATGATCGTGTAGAGCACGAAGACGACTATCGCGTAGAGGGCTATCTTCTTCGCCTGTGCCATCGGCCCCTGACTCCCCTTCGATCCCCTGAGGTTTCGATCCCCTGTACGGTCGGGCGAGTCTATCCGTACGCATGCCCGTTTCCGCCGGGAGTTCCGCATCGTCCGCACGGCGCCGCAGGCGCCCGGCGAAGGACCAAGGACCTGCGGATCGGGGTCCTTCGACCGCCCCGGTACGGCCCCCGGCGCGGCAGGATGGGATACGAGCCCCCGCGGACTCCCCCCGGGGTCCCAGGGGCCGGAGCAGGGGCCGTGTCGCGGGACCCGGCCGCGGCCTCCCCCGACCGCGGCAAGGAGCGGCACCCCCTGTCTCCGGGGGAAGCGGCACAACCCCCCCGATGCCGCTTCCCCCTCACCTACTTCTTCCCGCGCCCCTCGCCCCGGGCGCCCCTGCCCTCGTCCCGCGCTCCCGGCGCATCGCCCAGCGCGTCGTAGACGTCGCGGCGGCTGATGCCGAGCGGCCGCAGCACGGTGCTGAGGGTGCGCGCGGTGACGCCCTGCTCGACCAGGTGCGGGAGCAGCGGGCGCAGATCCACGTTCCAGGCGGCCCGCTCCGGGGGCGCCAGCACGAACACCCCCTCCTCCTCGTCGCCGCCGAGGGCCTCGACCGCCTCGGGCAGCGGCAGCCGGCGCATCCCGGTCCCCAGGTCCGCGAGGCCGTCCGGGACGGCGATCCAGCGCTCCGCCGCGGACCCGGCCAGCACCTCCGCGAGCGCGCCGAGGGCGGTGCCGGGGGCCGTGAACACCACGGGGGCCGGCGCCGTGCGCAGCAGCTCGGCC